>SUWI01000157.1 GCA_015061565.1 Lentisphaerota bacterium | reverse complement strand
TTTTTTATTGATTAGTATACATCCTAATCAGAAAAAGTCAAGTGCCAATTCAAAAAGAAATAATTTTTTTTCGATTTTTTTCTACGCCTCAGATTTTGTGCGAACTAATATGATTCTTCAATGCTGTCTGCATAGCACTTCCCTTTATGGTTTTCAGCTGTTCGTCGGCAATTTCTTTTTCGGTTCGGTCAAAGTTGTTTTTCAACTTTTCCCAGTCTGTTGGAAACTCACTTCTTTTTCTTCTGAACGGGGCGGTAAACGATCTTGACCTTCGGACTGTCCTGGAACGCCTCGGGGTGGATCACGATCCCCTCCGGAAGTTCCACGTTCTGCAGTTTTCTGCAGTGGCCGAAAACATCGTAAGGCAGTTCCGCAACGCCGTCCGGGATCCGGACTGATTTCAGGCTGTCGCAGCAGGCAAAGGCCCCCTCGCCGATGGATGTCAGCGATTCGGGCAGATCGATGCGGCTGATCTCCGTCCAGGCAAAAGCATTCCGCCCGATCTTGGTCACGCCTTCCGGCAGGATCACATGTTTCAAATCGTCGCTGCATCCGACAAATGCCTCCACGCCGATCGCGGTGATCATATCCAGAACTTCATAAGTCCCCGATTCTTTCCTCCAGCCATACTTTTTCAACATCCGGTAGTTGTTTCCGAATTCGATCCTTTCATGTTCATCCCGGGCGATGCGGAGTTTCTGCTCTTCGGTCAGTCCGGTGCTTTTACGGGCTTTTTTAGGCGCGGGGACGTTCTTTTCCGGACTCGCGCCGTATTTCGGATGGGAAAGCAGATATTCGTTGAACTGCGCCGCCTTCAGGTTCAACAGAATGGACTTGTCGCTGCAATCCACCCGCCAATTGACCGATTCCGGTATGTATTTTGCCAGACCGCCGTAGGTTGAACTGTTTGACATAAATCCTGCGGTGCGGCAAATCAATATTCTGCCATTGCAGCAGAACACAATCCTTCAAACGCTGTCCGGTATACATTCCGATGGTGTAAACAATCCGGATCTCCTCTTTATTCATTAATTTATGTTTAGGAGACCGCAATTCTTCCAGCAGACGCTGTTCCTCGTCTTTCGTGAACGCCTGACGACGGACGATCGTGTCCTGTTCCTCGCGTTCGCTCGGGAATAACGATTTGGCGTAAAACGGATTTTCACCACCGTGATATTCCCTGAGAACGGAAAACACTTTCCGTATCCGTTTGAGTTTCCGGTTATGCGTATCCACGGCTAATGGCTGATGCCGGAGATATGCGGCATATTCCGCTGCGACAGTCGGAGTGATTTCCTTTACCAGCGAGATAGTAGTATGCGGAATACGTTTTTGCCGTTCTTCTTTTGTTGCGGAACGAGTTACGAAATCAACAAATTCCTGAAAACTGGAACGGTAAGCCAGCTGCTCGCTGACCGTATGCGGCATCGCCCGGTCCGGGTGCTGTTCATATTTCGACCAGGCATCCGTCAACGCCAAATCGGTTGTCTGTTTGGCGAATCCGCGGGCTTCATTGACATGTGCTGCAATGACTTCTGCGGTCCGTGCCTGGGCGATCGGAACCAGCTCTGCGACTTTTTTCAAAGCCTCATGGTAATCTCTGGTTTGGAGGGAGATTTCCGTTCTTCTGCCGTTGACCTGGCAGCGATAGGCGAAGTATCCGTGGACACCTCTTCTTCGGATGGAACCTACAGCTAGTTTCATCGGTGCGACCTTCTTTTCTCTTGACATTGAAGACCTCTGTTTGAGAAAAAACAGGATACGCCACAAATAACACGCAAAAGCACATAACACCCGTATCAAGTGGGGCAAAACGGGGCGAGTTTGCACATTCCGAGGCTGAAAATGGCGGAGAGAGGGGGATTCGAACCCCCGATACCCGAAAGGGTATAACGGTTTTCGAGACCGCCGCCTTAGGCCACTCAGCCATCTCTCCGCAAACAGGTGGTATAATATGCCGTCTCTTTTTCATTTTGCAAGCTGATTTTCAAAAATTTTCTGCAAAAAAATGTCCTTTCCCGCTTTACATACACAAATTCCGCTGTATAATATGGAATCTTTGCGGTTTCATAAGATAAATAAGGTTTTGAAAAATGAGTTTGTTTTTGAATCAGTTTCTGAAATTCTTCTTTCTGATGACCCCGTTCTTCGTGCTGTCCATGTTTCTTTCCATGACACAGGACTGGGAAACGAAACAGAAACGGAAACTGGCGTTGAACGTCGGCGCTTCCGCCTTTATCGTCTGCACGATCCTGCTGTTCTTCGGCCGCTATATTTTCTCCGCTTTCGGCATTACGCTGGACGCGTTCCGGATCGGCGGCGGCGCCCTGCTCTTCCTGACTTCGGTCGGACTGGTCAACAGCAATGTGACCGATAAAAAGCCGTCGCAGCAGACGATCGATCCGAACAGCAGTGTCTCAAGCATCGCCGTGGTTCCGCTGGCGATCCCCGTGACCATCGGTCCCGGGACCACCGGCGCCATGCTGGTTATCGGCGCGGAATCAACAAACTGGCAGTTTCAGGTCATCACTCTGGCCGGGGTTGCCCTGGCGCTGACCGTTCTGACTGTCATGCTTACGGCAGCCTCGTGGCTGGAGGAAAAACTCGGCCGGAATACGATCCTGATCCTGAGCAAACTGACCGGTCTGGTTCTGGCGGCCATGGCGTCGCAGATGGTCTTTACCGGCGTCCGCAGTTTTCTGGTAGTAGCAAAATAAACAACAGGAGATACCAAATGTCAGCTTCGGTAAAAATCGACGGGATATCCAAAACCTACAAAAAAGGCACACCGGTCCTGCTGCCGCTGAATCTGGAGATCAACGCGGGGGAACTCTTTTTTCTGCTCGGTCCGTCCGGCTGCGGAAAATCGACCTTGCTCCGGATCATCGCCGGACTGCTGGAACCGAGCGAAGGACGGATCTTCTTCGACGGACGGGACATCACCGCCCTGCCCCCCGAACAGCGGCATGCCGCGATGGTGTTCCAGAATTATGCTCTGTGGCCGCATCTTTCGGTCTTCGAGAACGTGGCGTTCGGTCTGCGGGCAGTCAAGCTGCCGGAAAAGGAGATCAAAGCCAAAGTGACCGAAGCGCTGCAGCTGGTCCGGATGGCGGATTTCGCCGACCGGCGGGTGCCTTCGCTTTCGGGCGGACAGCAGCAGCGGGTGGCGCTGGCCCGAGCCGTGGCAGTCTCCCCGCAGGTCCTGCTGCTGGATGAACCGCTCTCCAATCTGGACGCCAAGCTGCGCGACGAAATGCGCATGGAGATCAGCCGGATCTGTCACGAACGGAAACTGACGGCGATCTATGTGACGCATGACCGGAGGGAAGCGCTGAGCATGGGCGACCGGATCGCCCTGCTGGACAAAGGGGTGATCCAGCAGCTGGGTTCGCCGGTGGAACTTTACCGGAAGCCGCGCAACCGGTTTGCCGCCGGATTTCTGGGGGGAGTGAACTTCATTTCCTGCACGATCGAAAACCGCAACGGTGCGGACTGGGCGAAAACCGGTTTCGGCGAATTCCGCATGGAAAACGGGACGGGCGGAAAAAAGTCCGGCACCGTGCTGATCCGTCCGGAAGCGGTGACGCTCGCCCATGAACGGGACACGGAAAACGTATTCACCGCGGAATTTGTCAGCGGGACGTTTCTGGGGGAACGCTCGGAACTGCAGTTCAAGACCGCGGACGGGATGATGCTGGATGTGACCGCATCGGCGTATGAGATCTTCTCGCCGGGGAAGCCGTGCCGGCTGAAAATCGATCCGCGCGACCTGATCCTGCTGGAGGACTGAACCGTGAAAAACCGCATACTGCCTGCCCTGCTGCTGCTCGGTGCGGTCCTGGCGCTGCCGTTTCTGCTGCGGACGAAGGACAATCAGATCGCGACCGGGCTGAAAAATCCGGATGTGGTCGTGGTGATCTCCGCGCACTCGGAACCGATGAAACACGAATTCGAGGTGGGATTCCAGAAATATTACCGGGAGAAATTCAACCGGGACGTGGTGATCGACTGGCGTTCACCGGGCGGGACTTCGGATATCGTGCGCTACATCAGCGACCGTTACGAAGCGGAATTCCGGTTCGAATGGGAAGCGGACAGCTCCAATCCGCCGTGGAATAACAACATCGCGGCGGCATATAAAAATCCGAACACGCTGAACGATCCGAACGCCGACGAAGAGGCGAAACGCGCCCGGAGGAAATTCCTCGAATCCAAGGTCGGGATCGGGATCGATATCTTTGCCGGCGGCGGCACGTTCGAACATTCGCGTCAGGCGCGGATCGGCTACGGGGTGGACGGCGGCATCCATAAGCGTCACCCGGAATTTCTGAAGCCGGAGATCATTCCGCAGAGTTTCGGCGGCGATGAGATCTATGAGAAAAACGGCAAATATTACGGCGTGTGCCTCTCCTCGTTCGGGATCTGCTGCAACCTGGACCGTCTGAAAGAGATGAACCAGGCAGCGCCGAAACGGTGGAGAGATCTGGGCCAAGGCGTGTTTTTCAACAAGGTGATCGCGGCCGATCCGACCAAATCGGGCTCGGCGAACAAATGTTTCGAAGTGATCCTGCAGCAGGAGATGCACGAAGCGGTCACGCCGCGCAATGCGCCGAAGCCGCCGGCGGACCAGCTGGACCGCGGCTGGGCCAACGGGATGAACCTGATCAAACGGATCCTGGCCAATACGCGGAACATCACGGACAGCGCGGGCAAGGTGACACGCGACGTTGCCGCGGGCGAAGGCGTGCTCGGCATGGCGATCGATTTCTACGGTCTGACCGAACAGGAATGGAATGAATTCGTGCTGGACGGCAAGCCGGTCATCCGGTATATTGCGCCGGAAGGCGGCACGGCGGTCTCGGCCGATCCGGCCCAGCTCCTCCGGGGAGCGCCTCACCGCGAGGCGGCGGAAGCGTTTCTGGATTTTCTGGTGGGACCCGAAGGACAGAAACTGCTGGACTTCAAGGTCGGCACGCCGGGCGGACCGGTCAAATACGCGCTGCGGCGGTCGCCGGTGCGGAAAGATCTCTATGAAGCGAAATACCGCTCCTTCCGCGCCGATCCGGATTACGATCCGTATGTATCGGGATCGTCTTTCGTGTATCGGGGCGACTGGACGGGACGTTATTTCACGATGCTGCGGGTCCTGATCCGATGCATCGGACTGGATGTGCAGGATGAACTGCGGGCGGCGTGGAAAGCGATCATTCAGGCGGGCGGACCGGAAAAAGTGCCGCAGGCCTATGCGGAATTCTGCAAGCTGCCGTTCAGCTACCGGGAAGCGTCTAAGGCGGCGGGTCTGCTGCGGGTCTCGCGTACCCGGACGGCGGTCGAAGTGGCGGCGGTATGCCGCCAGTGGAGCGACCAGGCGCGGAAGCAGTATCTCAAAGCGGCCGAACTGGCCCGGGAGGGTAAATAAATGTTGATGAAACTGATAAAGATATTGTGCTGTCTCTTTCTGCTGGCGTTTTTCACGCTGTTCCTGATCCTGCCGGTGTTCACGGTGGTGGAAGAAGGGTTGCGCTGGGACCTGGTGCGGGAGATCCTGGAAAACAAAATCTACTTGCTGGGGCTGTGGAATTCGTTCCGGATCGCAGTAGTGACCACGCTGCTGGTCTTTGTGATCACCTTGCCGCTGGCGCTGCTGTATGACCGTTATGAATTTCCGGGGAAGAGCCTGTGCAGTCTGGTGATGATGCTGCCGATGATCCTGCCGCCGTTCGTGGGAGCGCTGGGGTTCCAGCAGATCCTGGGGCATTACGGAGTAATCAACACGATCGTGACCTCGCTGGGGGGACCGCGGATCGATTTTCTGGGGGGCGACGGGCGGTTCTGGTCGGTGTGCGTGATCATGGCACTGCACCTGTATCCGATCCTTTATCTGAATCTGGTGACTGCCTTGGGGAATATCGATCCGGCGATGAATGAAGCGGCGGCGAATCTGGGAGCCTCGAAATGGCAGCGGCTGACGAGGATCACCCTGCCACCGCTGATACCGGGCATTCTGGCCGGGGGAAGCATCGTGCTGATCTGGAGTTTTACGGAACTGGGCACGCCGCTGATGTTCGGCTGCACGCGGACCACCGCGGTGCAGATCTTCAACGGCATCACGGAACTGGAGACCAATCCCCTGCCCTACACGCTGGTGATCATCATGCTGGTGCTGGCGCTGGTGATGTATCTGCTGTCGCGTCTGTTCCTGCGTTCGACCGAAGGTGCGGCCGCGGTGAAAGGCTCGATGAGCAGTGCGGGCCGTCCGGCGGAAGGGATCATGAAGATCGTGGCACCGGGTGCATTCCTGCTGGTGACCGTTCTGGCGGTTCTGCCGCACGTTGCGCTGATCCTGACCGCATTCTTCCGGAGCTGGTACGGCACGGTGCTGCCGGCGAATTTCACGCTGGTGCATTTCGAAAACGCGCTGTCTCATAAGATCGTGATCCCGAGCATCGTGAACAGCCTGAAATATTCACTGCTGGCGATGGCCTTTGCACTGGCGGCCGGACTGCTGATCGCGCTGGCGGCGGCCCGCTGGAAAGTGCGTTTCGCGGGTCTGCTGGACGTGCTGGCGATGACCCCGCTGGCGGTGCCGGGGATCGTGATCGCGTTCGGGTTCCTGGGCATGTCGGTGAAATACAGCTGGGCACGGGAGATCTTCAATCCGGTGGAAAATCCGCTGCTGCTGCTGGCGGCGGCTTACGCGATCCGGCGGCTGCCGTATGTGGTGCGCTCGGTCTCGTCGGGACTGGAACAGACCCCGGAAGAGCTGGAAAACGCGGCGCGAAACATGGGAGCGGGACCGTTCCGGACTCTGTGGAAGATCACGATGCCGCTGATCACGGCCAATCTGGTGGTGGGCGGCCTGTTCGCGTTCAGCTTCTCGATGCTGGAAGTCTCCGATTCGCTGATCCTGGCGCAAAAAGCGGCGTTCTTCCCGATCACGCGCGCCATTTTCGAACTTTCGCAGATCCTCGGATCGGGACCGGTCACGGCCTGTGCGTTCGGCGTGTGGACCATGCTGTTCATGGCGGCGACGCTGGCGGCGGCCGGCATTCTGCTGGGACGCAAGATCGGCGCGATCTTCCGGCTTTGATGATCGTCAGTGGCGGCAAATCTGCCGAGCCATAAAAAAACAAATAAAACCATAAACTTCAGGAGAAGGAAAAAATGAAAAAAACAATCTGGATGGCGTTGATCATGCTGTCCGCAGTAATCGTTTCGGCCGCAGAGCCGAAATTCACCCGGAAAGAACTGGCCTACATGCCGGCAACGGCACAGATCGCACTGTTCAAGGCGGGGATCATCACGCCGTCCGACGTGCTGGAAGCCCAGATCGCGCAAGTAAAACAGTATAACGGTGTTTGCAATACCGAGCGCCGGGACCTGGAAAAAGAATTGAACACCTTCAACGCCGGCAAGATCAATGCCATCTGCTTTGACCGTTTCGCCGAGGCACGGAAGGCGGCAAAAGCGGCGGAAGAACGCTACCGGAACGGCACCGCCCGCCGTCTGGAAGGCGTGACCGTCGGTGTCAAGAACGAAAACAACGTGGTCGGCTGGCGAGTCGATATGGGTTCGCTGGTGCTTAAAGATGTTCCGCTCTGCACGGAGGATTGTCCCCTGATCGAACGGCTGAAAAACGAGGGTGCGATCCTCGTCTTCTCCACGACCGTTCCCGAACTTTATGTCAACTGCATGACGTGGAGCCGTCTGTACGGCGTCACCAGAAATCCCTGGAACCTCGCCTATGGCGTGGGCGGATCGTCCGGCGGCAGCGGCGCGGCTCTGGCGGCAGGATTCTGCACGATCGCCACCGGCTCCGACATGGGCGGATCCATCCGGATCCCGTCCAGCATGAACGGCGTCTACGGCTTCAAACCTCCGTTCGGACGGGTCCCCACTTCGGAGATCGCGTATGAAACGCTGGGGCCCATGACCCGCACGTTCGACGACCTCGTGCTGATGCAGGACATCGTTGCCGGCCCCCATCCGAGGAACCACGCGACGCTCCGTCCCAAGCTGGACTATCCGACGGAATACCAGTCGCTGAAAGGCGCCAAAGTCGCCGTGTGCTATTTTCCGGAATGGCTGAAGGGCGGCTGTGACAAGGAGATCGACCAGGCGCTGGACAAAGTGGCGGAAGCGCTGAAAAAAGCCGGGGCGGAGGTGAAAATCATCAAATCCGACTGGACTGTTCAGAAAGGTCAGATGAAGACGTTCGTGAATGGTCTGCTGTCCACGGAAATGTTCGAACTCATCCATATGACCGCCGGTCATCAGGATCTGCTCTGCCGCAACGTCGTACCGCTTCTCAAGAACATCAACGACTACAATCCAAAATCCCTCCTCAAAGCCACCATGATGGGGGAGGAAACTCATGCGGATGTTCAGAAAAACGTATTCGGCGACGGCTGTATTGCGCTGATCATGCCGACTCTGGCGACTCCGTTCGTTTCCGCGGCGTTCCAGGCTGACAAAGACAACGGTGCGGTGATCAATGGGAAAACCATATACAGCAATGATATCCTTCTGACCCCGGTTTGGAATTTGCTCAACCGCTATCCCGTGGTGGATATGCCGGTAATGCTCAGTTCCAAGCGGGTCCCGATCGGCGTGCAGATCGTCGGCAACACCTTCGATGATCTGGCGGCATTCCGGGTTGCGGCGGGATTGTCCAAGGTGATTCCGCAGATGTTCACCGGGGACCGTTTCCCTGATTTCCGCGAAAAGAAATAAGTTCCATTTATAACGCTCTTTGCCGGGGCTCCGTTGTCATTGGCAGCGGAGCCCCGCTTCATTTTCCCGTTCCCCATATGGGCCGATCTCGGGAACCAGTATCGCGCCAGTGGAGTTGGGGAGATGATCTGTCCGGAATCCGCGAACTTTTTTTACGGAGAATACGGAGAATACGGAGTTTCGCGGGAATCCATGTCGAACCCCGGAAAACCAGGATTTTCATTCTGCTTTTCTATTCAGGTGCCGCTCCTGTCTTACGCGTCCTCCGTCTTCTCCGTATCCTCTGTATCCTCCGTTTCAGTTCGCGAAGAGAAATTTTTACATACCTAACTCCACTGACGCGATACGGGAGCCGCCATTTTTTTTCAAGATTTCCCGCTTTTTCTCTTTTATTTTAAAAAAAGCATGCTATATTTTTATTTTCCGGAAAAGGAAATCTTCTATCTTACAAAATAAAGAAAGGAAAGAGTCAAAATGAAAGTGCTGGTAATCAATGCCGGAAGTTCGTCCCTGAAATTCACCCTGTTCGACATGTCCAACGGGGCGGAGCAAGTGATCGCGTCGGGTCTGGTGGAACGCGTCGGAACCGACAAGCCGAACCTGATCTACAAGCGTCCGGACGGGTTCAAGCAGGAAGAATCGCCGAAAGTGCAGAACCACGGCGACGCCCTGAAGGCAGTCTGCGCAAAACTGTGCGATCCGGAAGTCGGCGTGCTGAAGAATCTGTCGGAAGTGACCGCGATCGGCCACCGTGTGCTGCACGGCGGCGAAAAGATCACGATGCCGGTCAAAGTGGACAAGGGCGTGAAAGACATCATCCGCGAATGCTTCCCGCTGGGACCGCTGCACAATCCGGCGAACCTGATGGGTATCGAAGCCTGCGAAGAGATCTTTGCCGGTGTTCCGAATGTGGCCGTGTTCGACACGCAGTTCCATCAGACGATGCCGCCGGAAGCGTATCTCTATGCGATCCCGTATGAATATTATGAAAAGCACGGCATCCGCAAATACGGATTCCACGGCACGAGCCATCACTTCGTGACGGATTCGACGGCTGAATTCCTCGGCAAGAAAGTGGAAGACCTGAACATCATCACCTGCCACCTGGGCAACGGCTGCAGCATGGCGGCGATCAAGAACGGCAAAGTCATCGACACGACCATGGGACTGACCCCGCTGGAAGGCCTGATGATGGGAACCCGCAGCGGCGACATGGATCCGGCGGCGGTAGTCCGGATGGTCGAACTGGGCAGCACGGCGAAGGAAGTCGACACGATCCTGAACAAGAAATCGGGACTGTTCGGCGTGGCCGGCATCGGCACGGGCGACATGCGCGACATCCAGGCGGCGGCTCTGGAAGGCAAAGGCAGAGCCGATCTGGCGCTCAAGATGTTCGTCCGCCGCGTGGTCAAATACATCGGCGCCTACTATGTGCTGGTCGGTGCTCCGGAAGCGCTGGTCTTCACCGGCGGCATCGGCGAAAACTCCAAGGAGATCCGTCAGATGATCGTGGACGCCATCGGCTGCCTCGGAATCAGGATCGATGCGGAAAAGAACAACGTCCGCGGCAAGAAATGCGTGGTCTCCACGGCCGACAGCAAGTGGAAAGCCATCATCATGCCCACCAACGAAGAGCTGATGATCGCCCGCAATACGCTGGAAGTGCTCGGAATCAAGTAAGAAATCATCCCGAAACAGGGGAAAGTGCCGCTTTCCCCTGTTTTTTCTTTTTTCCGGAGTTGAAAAATCCGCCGGTCCAGCTATGGTAAGCGGTATTGAGGAATGGTCCGCAACAATTAAAAAGGGAATGTGAAAATATGTCAGTCAGTGTTTTAGTCGGAATGCAATGGGGCGATGAAGGCAAAGGCAAGATCATCGATGTGCTTACGCGTGACGCCGAAGTGGTGATCCGTTATCAGGGCGGCAACAACGCCGGCCATACGGTCGAAATCGGGTCGGAAAAATTTGTGCTGCATCTGATCCCGTCGGGGATCCTGCATCCGGGAACGGACTGCATCATCGGCAACGGCGTGGTCGTGGATCCGCTGGAACTGAAAAAAGAGATGGAAAACCTGGTTGCGCGCGGGATCTCCGTGGAAAAACTCCAGGTCTCCTCCCGCTGCCACCTGATCATGCCGTGGCACAAACTGCTGGATGCGTTCAAGGAAATGAAAGCGGATCCGAACAAGAAAATCGGCACCACGATGCGCGGCATCGGTCCGGCTTACACCTCCAAAATGGCGAGGACGGGCCTGCGCGCAGTAGAGATCCTGGACAAGCAGCGTTTCGAACAGCATTTCCGCGATGAAGCCGCATCCTACAATAGAACCTTCGGTCCGCTGGGCGCGCTCGTGCTGGATGCGGACAAGGCATTTGCCGAAGTCTGGGAAGCCTGCGAATATCTGAAACCGTATATTCAGGATTCCGTGGTCACGGTCCATGATGCGGTCAAGGCCGGAAAGAAAGTGCTGCTGGAAGGAGCACAGGGCGCGTTCCTGGATATCGACCACGGCACGTATC
The DNA here is from genome assembly GCA_015061565.1 of Lentisphaerota bacterium. GTDB lineage: Bacteria > Verrucomicrobiota > Lentisphaeria > Victivallales > UBA1829 > SIG94. Next base: position 974 of record SUWI01000157.1, on the reverse strand, counting down.
CGTTCGTGACGAGCAGCAACACGACCAGCGGCGGGGCCTGCCCGGGAACCGGAATCCCGCCGCGGGCGGTGGACTGTGTCTGGGGCGTGATCAAAGCCTACACCACGCGTGTCGGCGAAGGCCCCTTCCCCACTGAACTCAAGAATGCCGAAGGCGATGCATTGCGCAACAAAGGCGGCGAATTCGGAGCCACCACGGGCCGTCCGCGCCGCTGCGGCTGGCTGGACATCGTGGCCTGCCGCCACAGCTGCTTCATCAACGGCGTCGATTATCTGGCCGTGACGAAACTGGACGTGCTGGACGACCTGGATGAGGTCAAGCTCTGCACCGCCTATAAGATCGACGGCAAGGTCACCGAATATTTCCCGGCCGACACGGAAGAACTGAACCGGGTCGAACCGGTTTATGAAACGATGCCGGGCTGGAAGCAGAACACCACCTCGGCGCAGTGCTGGGACGATCTGCCGGCCAACGCGCAGAAATATCTGCTGCGGATGGCGGAACTGCTGGAAACGAAGATCGGCATCATCTCGGTCGGCCCGAAACGGGCGCAGACCTTCGAACGCTGACAGATTCCTCTGCCGGAGCGATCCGCCATGATCAACCGTCCGCCGCTGCTGAATCTGGAACCGGACCTGGGATCATCCGACAGCGAGACTCCGCTTGCGGTCCGGATGGTCAGGATGTTTTTCCGGATCCTGCTTTACCGGACGGACTGGCTGATGATCATTCCGATGGCGGTGCTGCTGATCTTCGGCGAAATGTTCATTTACGGAACCGGGCAGCAGGTGGGCGGGATCGCCGCGGAGATCTATTGGAAACGGAATCTGACCTATATGGCGATCGGGGGCGGTCTGTGGCTGTTCTTCTCGATCCTGGATTACCGGTGGTGCGGTCTGCTTTCGGCGGTCCTTTATCCGATATCCATCGGTCTGCTGATTGCGGTGCTTTTTTTCGGGAGAAAATTCTTCGGA
>SUWI01000156.1 GCA_015061565.1 Lentisphaerota bacterium | reverse complement strand
CTGGCTGCGCATGAACCGCACGGGGATCTGGGCGGTCATGATACTCAGCTGTTCGCACCGGGAATGGATACCCGGGATGATGTAATTCCATGGCCGGGTGATGTCATTGCTGTCCGGCAGGATCAGCAGCAGTTTCCGCAGCGGTTCATGGGAAGCGACATAGGTTCCTTTGGCCCAGCAGCGGATGATCAGCTTCTCCTGCTCGGCAAGTTCCAGCGCATGGCGCAGAGCGGTCCGGCTCACGCCGAGTTCCTCCGCCAGCTCGCGTTCCGGCGGAAACGGCGAACCTTCCTTGTGGGTCCGGCAATATTGCCGGATCGCGGCCAGCAGACGTTTGTAAAGCGGTCCGCCGCCCGCAGGATCAAGCTGCCAGTTTTCCCGGTTCGATACCATTCACTTCACCTCACAGATCGACACATGGTCATACCACGCTTCGCCGCCGGCATGCCAGATCCACAGCCCCAGGATGCATTTGGTATCCGCAGTCAGGTCTTTCGGCGTTTCGAACTCGAACGTGCGTTTATGCCAGCCGGTCGTGCCGAGGATCCGGATGTTGGGGCAGGCGAACTGTTTTTTCCCGATGCTCATATAACCGCCCGCTCCGGTCCGTCCTTTCAGATCCTTCGTCCGCAGGAAATAACTCAGCCGGTATCTGGTTCCCGGTTTCATTCCTTTGATGACCTGTCCGGCGGAAACTCTCGCTCCCTCCGGATTCATCAGATGGAGCGAGGAGGTGCCGGTCAGGAACACCTTGCTGTCAAGTTCCACGCGTTTGACCTTGTAACCTTCGGAACTCCAGAACTTCCATTCCCCGGCAAAGTATGGCAGACGGATTTTTTTGACCTGGAAATCACCGTCCCTGATCACATTTCCTTGTTCGGCGGGATCCGGTTCGGATGACATGATCCCCCACCGTTCGCAGGCATGGAAGGAACGTCCAGGCGCCGGACTCCACTGATAATAGACTTCCTTCACCTGTCCGGCCGCTTCTCCTTTCAAAGCACGGTGACGTGCAAAGTTCACGGGGAAACCGCCTTCCGCGATTTTGCCCAGGGATTTTTTCGGGACGACCAGGGTCACCCGGTAACCGGAATCGGACTTCTCCGCACTGACCCGGCAGCCGGAATCCCAGGAACTGTCGCCTTTGCCGTGACGTTTCCAGGCGGAATCGGAATAAACCCCGTCGGCATTGACGATGAAATGGAAATACGTTTTCCGGTCGCCGGATGGATTCAGCAGCAGTTCCACGCAGGAATCTTCGAACAGAAGCTGTTTGTTCCCTTTGTCCGACGAACACTTGATCTGTTTCATCAGCGGTTCTTCGCAGTCGTAAATGAAGGAATAACTGTCCGGCGTTTCCGAGGCGGTAACGGTGGTGGTCACTTCGCAGACATCGCCTTTATACGGCCGGAGTCCGATCTTTCCGGGGAGCTGGAAACGCCAGCCGGCCATCATTTCCCGGTCGGCGGAAAATTTCTCCGCCGCCTTGAGGATCGGTCCGAGCAGGGCCCTGCGCATGAAACGGATCCGTTTCAGGGGCCCCGGCGTTTGGGCGGCCGCTTTCTCCGCCCGGTCGAAAAGGGCATTGAAATGACGGAGTTTTGCCGGAGAAAAGACCCGGTTCCATACTTCGAACTCATTCGGAAGTTTGTTCACCGGTCCGAGGGGTGTCTGGATAACGTTGCCGATGATCTGTTTGCACCAGGTGTCTTCCAGTTCGTTGAAAAAGGTTTCCATTTCAGCCGCGCCGGGTCCGTACATGAGCTTGTAATGTTCCTTGAGCAGCCCCTCCAGGTCGGTCTTGAGATCCCAGGAAACCTTGGCGAAGGTATAGTAGTTGAGGTAATTGAAGATCTCGTAATCGGTCTCGCTTTCGAGGAAGACGCCGTAAATATCGGAACCGACATACTGGATATATTTGGCGATCTGCCGGTGCATCATGGCGGGGATGCCTTTCATTTCCGCTTTGCTCATGTGCTTCCCGGGATAGGTCCAGAGCGAGATCTTGCCGCCGACTTTGGCGCACCATTTTCTGATGAGTTCGGCATCGGCAGCCCAGAATTCCGGTTTGCCCATCCCGCCCACTGCCAGCTGGACCGTCACGTTTTTCGGCAGCTCGCATTCGGGAATCTTCGCGGTCACGCCGTAGGCCATCTGGGTCACGATCCCGTCGATCTTTTCGGCCGTAAGACGGTTGGCGACTTTCGCCGTGAACGACCAGAGACAGTTGCTGATCTTCTGTCCTTCTTCCGGTTTGTCCTGATAAGTCCGGGCGCCTGCGTTCGCGATCTTCAGACAGGCGGGGCAGCAGCACCAGTAGAGCCAGTCCTGCGGCATGACGGAAACAAACGGACGCCGTCCGAAATTGATGCTCCAATGTTTCATCCCGCGTTCCGACGCCTTCTTTCCGGTCAGATAGGCTTTCGCATCCTGATAAATCTCTTCCGTGATCCCGCTGCTGTAACAGATATGGCCGGTATGGACCAGACCGGGTTCGCAGTATCTTCTGCCGTCGGGCATGAGGGCGAAATACTCCGGATGACTCTTGGCGAAACGCTGGATCAGATTCAGATAGGCCTGTCCGTGTCCGAACGGAATGGCGCTGGCGGAATAGCGCTGACGCAGGAACGACAGATTTCCGCCTTTCAGCGCCCCGTAATACCCGGCATCCTTTTCATACCAGATCGACTTCCCGCTGTAATTCTCCCGGACGATCAGGTCCGGGCGGTCCATGATGTCGATGACTTCGGGCAGCATCAGGTTTTTGCACGGCGGCACGATGGTTCCGTTTTCCCCCGGAAAATAAAACCGGACACCGGCAAAGCGTTCCAGAAAATCATAAACGGCATTCAGCGTCCCGCGCTTGAACCACATTTTCCAGCGGTTGACTTTCGGGTCGACCCTGGGATCGTCCACTCCCAGCAGGAAAATCCGGTTGCCCTGCCGCTTGATGAAAAAACCTTCCGAAGCCAGTTTTCCAATATCCAGTCCGGCCTTCCGGGCCAGCTCATTGTCGCCCAGGATCAGGGAAACCGCCCCTGCGGTCGGAGTCTGGCGGACGGGACAGTTGGCAATGCCGGCCTGCTTGAGCAGATTCTGCAGTTCCATGGCGGCAAAGTCCAGAACCGGAGTTCGGGCGGGGATCACGATCTCCAGATTGGAAGCGGGAAGTTTTTTGCCGGATATCTCGATCCGTCTCGCTCCTCGGTCAATTTCGGAAGCCCAGGTCATTCCGGTCAGCAGAACCATCAGCAGGGAAAAAAACAATCGCTTCATTGCGCCACCTCTGTTGTAAAATTAATACCATTAATACCATTTGGAATCAATATACCGCAGGAACCCGGCCCTGTCAAGAAACATTTGCCGCAAAACACAAAAAAATCCTGATATTTGAAAAATAACTGACATTGTGATATAATAAGGAAGGCAATGGCAAACAGCATAAGGACGATGACCTGAAATATGAAGACTGTCAGACTGAACGTCAAAAACCGCACGCTCCGCTACGGTTCCACAATCATCCAGCTGGAACCCCCGCCGGTGCGGAAGATCCGGAATGAACGCTACGACAATCTGCCGCCGTTCGACGGCACGGCTCCCGGCTGGAAACAGGGCCGCTGTCTGCTGGCGGTCCAGGCACATGAATGCTCGCAGACCGGCGCGCTGGTTCCCGGTTCCGTCCAGGTGAAAATGGACGGCAGACCGATGGAAAACGGTCGGGATTTTCAGGTCAACGAGTTCTGGGGCGTGGTCGGTCGTCTCCCCGGCGGCCGCATCATTCCCGGCGAACAGGTATCGATCTCCTATTCCTATTATCCGTCCCGGATCGATTCGCTGATTCTGAAATCGGACGGCACGGCGGCAATGGTGACCGGCAGAGAAGGGATGGCGCATCCGGTCATTCCCGCAGTTCCGAAAAACGCGGTGCGTCTGGCGAATGTCTATTGGCACGGCGACTGTTCCAGGCTTTCGGAAGACTGGATCTATCCGGTGACGGAAACGGCTTTTCCCGCCGGTCTGATCCCGGCCGATATCCTGCCGGAAAAGACGCTCCGGAAACTGCGTGCCGGCAAAGCGGTGCGGATCCTTGCCTGGGGCGACAGTGTCACGTCATGCAGTTATCTGCCGACCGACAGCCGCTGGCAGGAGCAGTTCCTCCGCCGGCTCCGGAAAAAATATCCGGGGGCGAAAATCGAACTGCTGACCGAAGGCTGGGGCGGCCGTACCACTTCCCATTTCCTTGCGGTCCGGCCGGGCGAACCGCATAATTTCGAGGAGAAAGTGCTGGCTCCGAAACCCGATCTGATCATTTCGGAATTCGTCAATGACTGCGGCCTGCCGGAAAAAGACTTCCGGGCGAATTACCTTAAAATCAAAAAGGCGTTCGGCAGGATCGGCGCGGAATGGATCATCCTGACTCCGCATTACACCCGTCCGGACTGGATGAAGCTGCCGGATTCGAAAAACTGCGACGACGATCCGCGTCCGTTCGTGAAATTCCTGCGCGAATTCTCGGCAAAGAACCGGATCCCGCTGGCTGACGCATCGCGCTATTGGGGACGGCTTTACCGGCAGGGCATTCCGTATGAGACCCTTTACAGCAACGGGATCAACCATCCGCTGGAATACGGTCTTTCGCTGTTTGCCGATGCGCTGATGAAACTGTTCTGACCGGAAAACCGCCGGCAACCGTTTTCACGCCGCCGCAGTTTCGGCAGGCGAGTTCGGATTCAGCGGATCCGCAGGACTTCCGGATAGAGCATTTTCACGCTCAGATCGGACCGAATCACTTAACCTGGTTGTTCTCAAAGTATTCCAAGATGTCATTCGGAAGGGGAGGAATATCTTTTGGAATGCAGCCGTTGCGCATTGATTCGTGACCGAGCACACCCACTGCGACTGCATTGCGCGCGGCTATCGGCGAGGTGTTGGTTTTTGCCCCGAGTCTGACAAAATCAATGAAATTCTGAACTGCCGGACCATCTGCACCTCCATGATTTCCCTCCACCGGCTTCAGATGGTAGACAATATCCGGTTCGGAACGGCGTCCCCGCGAGGTCCACACATGGATCTGACAGGAGCCTGCGTCACCGATATTTTCGATCCTGCCGCTGGTTCCGATGAAAGTATAGTTCCGCTCTGCATCTGGTGTGTAATGACACTGCAGATAAGCTGCCTGAGCGCCATTTTCCATCTGCATCAGAATCATATTATGGTCCTCGACATCAATGATCGGCGAAAAGTATTCACGCTCAAGAGAAGGCCAATATCCGCCTTTTTTGCGGTCGACCGGTTCATCGGGCAAGCGCCGCTTGCATCGGTTGAAAACGGAAAGCATACCCATGCCAACGACTTTTTTCGTATAACTGCCCAGGAGCCAGTGAATCACATCAATATCATGGGAGCCTTTCTGAAGGAGCAGTCCGTTTGCGAAACGCCTCTCGGAATGCCAGTCGCGGAAATAGGCCTCGCCGCCGTAAGCGACAAAATGACGGCACCACGCTGCCTGAATCTCACCGATAATACCGGAATCCAGGATTTCTTTCATTTTAAGGATGGACGGATAATGGCGCATATTGTGACCGATGAATAGTTTTGAACCGGTATCCATAGCGGTCCGGAGAATGCGGTCACATCCTTCGATGGAAATTGCCATGGGCTTTTCCAGATAAACTGCTTTGCCGGCTTTGAGCGTATCGATTGCCATTTCCTCATGCAGGAAATCCGGCGTTGAGATAAATACGGCACCGATATCCTTGCGTTTCAGCATTTCATGATAATCTGAAAAAACTTCGGTTTCAGGGAATTTTTCCTGGAACTCCGCCAGCCCGGCCGGGTTGGTATCGGTTCCGGCCACGATTCGAACTCCGTCTTCAGGCTTATGCGCCTGCCAGGCATGAACGCCACGTCTGACCGCGCCGATCAGACCGATTCTTAATTCTTCCATGGATCTCTCTTTCGATTATATGGTTGATTTGAATTTTATTTTACTCCCAGAAGCAGAAACGCACCGCCTTTGATCAGGATCGCGGAAAGTTCCGTTTCAGGAATCGCTTTTCCGTTGTTCCACAGATCATAGAATTGAATCTGGCCGTCTCCAATTCCCAATGCTTTCTTATTCAGTTTCAGCGCTGCATGCTGGTTTTTTCTACCCATATTGCCGATAATGACCAGCCGTTTGTATGGACTGTCGGCGGGGAGTTCATACCAGCTTGCATACAAGTTTTTCGATGTGGATTGGAACGTATTGTCATACCAGTAGCCATGGAACTTGGCCTTGTGAAGTTTCAATTCTTTTTTGATTCCCCACCATTTGACGATCGGTTCCGTCATGGCATAATAAGTAGCGGTATTGAAGTCATGAAGAATAACAGGAGTCAGCATGCTGATGGTGAAAGAAGGTGTGTTTTTAAATTCCTTGAAACGTTTTTTCATTTCCGGATCAAATTCACAGGAACGAAGAAGCTGCGGCAGAAGCTGGACGCCGACCCGAAGGATCTCCGGATTGAGGACAGTCTGGTAAAATTCCGGTTTGACATCTTCACAGTAAAAATATTCTGGATTTTTGGACAGCGGCCACATGAAAGTTTCGCCGGGAAGGATGTCATCGCAGAACACGTGAGCAAAGGGAACAAACGTATCGGAGACATGGATCATCAGCTTCTTTTTGTATTTTCTGGTGAGTTTGTACTGGCGCAAGCAATACTCGCGTATTGACAGTGCAAGCGCAGAACTGAATGATTTGCCGAAAGCATCCGTTCCGCCGCAGCCGTGTTCCGGATTTTCACAGAACCCCCCGCCGCTGCCGCAGTCATTGTAAATCCCCCCAATCCAGTTGGGATCTCCCTGGAAAAGTTTTTCAACCCGGTACATCATCAGATCCGCGATTCCGGATCCGCAGCAGCGGTAGAGCTTATGATTCTCCCCGTTGAATTTGTAACCCCAGATGCTGTAGGGTTTGGTGGCCCAGCTTTCAAAGAAATAATCGAATTCAGGTTCGCTGGAACCAAGATTGCCCATCAGCGTATAGGCCAGCCGGTACATATCAGGTTTGGTCTGGTATTCCGCCGGCCGGGTTTCCCGGCAGATTTTCCAGTATTTCTCCGGGAATCGCGGAACATGGCTGGCAGGAGTGGTCCATATTTTCGGAATGATCTTTTCACTGAAAGCATATCCGCCGCCCTCGTCCCAGAAACGCATCGTGGCATGATCGTCTTTTGCCAATCCCAGATTGGCGGATCGGAACTTTCCGTCGAGCGGCCTCATCGGGGTCGCCTGAAACACCATGGTGTATTCTGCCGGTGAAGTCAGGTCGACCGGCCGTGAGATGATTTTCGCCCGGACATCGACTTTCTGCCGGTCCCGGGAGAGCAGCAGATTTTTTTCACCGGGCCGATTGGCCCAGTTTGCATCCGAGAGCCGCCAGAAGACCAGTCCTGCATGCGGTCCGGTGGTCCAGGTCATTTGGGTGTACGGTGATTTCCGCATATCAAAAAACCATTCGACCCGGTCATTTTTCCATGTTTCAATACCTTCGCGGCCCATTTTCATCAGATAGCGCCCGAACTCGGCAGGAATCTGATAAGCCAGTTCCACTTTTGTCAGTCTGGTTTTGCCGCTTTTCGGGCTCATGGACCACGTGACCTTATACATGCCGTCGAACCAGAGTTCACCGGACCATTTGAGTTCAAGGCCGGCAGCGGAACCTGTTCCGGAGAAATAGGCCGCATCCTGATACTGCTTGCCGGCGGTAAAACCGTTCCAGGTCACCGGAACACCTTCGATCGTCAGCACCGGGCCTGCCTTCAGCATATTCCTGCCCTGCGAGATAATCTGTTTCGGGAACGGACCGTTCTGGAAGACATACTTGCGGCCCCAGACTTCATATTGCCGGTCACCGGATTTCATTATCGGACTCCAGGGAGCCGGCACACTGTGGTCGCTGGCGACTTTGGACTTGAACGGCGTCATGTCGGGGACATTGAAAGAACGGATTTTCCGAATTGGAACCCCTGCTTCAGGTATTTCAGCCACGATCGTATACTGTCCCGCCGCGATATTTCGAGGCAGGGGAAGATCAATTGTCTCATGGCTTCCGGAGATCGTGAATTCCCTGGCTGATATCTCAACGTTTTTCCGGTTTATGATGGCTGCTTTCAGCTTGATTCCCGCCGCCAGTTTTTTTCTCAGTTCCGCCGGGATTCCGTTGAGATCAAGTTTGAGCTCAATAATGCCTTTGGAAGGCAAAGCTTTGCAGGTCATTTCCAGGGGATAACGGATATAGAGATATTCCTCATAGGAATAGATCGTGTCCTTTCCATTTTTCACCGAAACATTCACCCGGATATTGCCGTTCGGCAGGATCGTCTGCCATGGTTTTTTCGCCAGATTGTCCGAAAAAACGGCACGGAAACCGTTTTCCCTTTCATAAAATGCGCTGAATTTTAACCCTTCTGCCGCGTTCGTTGGATAGACACAGGATTTCAGATTCATCTGCCCGGAAACGAGCGTCTTGATGCCCCGGATCTGAACCGCGGGCACTTTTTTCGGGAAGCGGATTTTCCCAAAACCTTCCTGATTCAGGAACGAACCGATGGCCCTGGACCAGGAGAAGCCATGGAATCCACCTTCATATTCAGTCTTGTAAAAATTCGCGGTCCATTCTTTTTCAGGAGTCAGAGGATCCAGTGATTTCAGCGGGATCATCAGTTCCGCGGACCAGGAATCGGCTGCAGCATCGGCCTTGCATTGCAGATCGCTGTTCCATTTCTTGTTTCCGTTGAGACTGTCAAAAACTTTCCCGGCGGAATTGATAATGAACTGATAGCGCTTGCCTGCCGGAGAAGTCAGATGGATCTCGAAATTGTCATCTGCGCTGATGGTCCCGGAATCATTCTGAGTCTGTTGGGTCAGAAAAGCCCTGCAGTTGCTTTTCATCCCGATCTGAAGATGGGTGCTGCTGCGTTTCAGGAAAGCGCTGGAGAAAGAGACTCTGCTGCTCGCATTGAGATTGAATCTTTTCTGGATCGGCAGCATGACTGCATCCTGCCATTCGGCAGGGGACAATTTACCATCCAAGACGATGAGCTCGGAAGCCTCCGGAATACAGACCATGGGTTTTTCCTGTTTTTGTCCGAAACGGGTCGGACAAATTTCCTCATATTCTTTTTTTATCTCTTCCGCGGTAAGCGGGCGATCATATATTTTCAACTCGTCAAAAGCGGAGATGCTTTCCCGTTTGTTGAACTTGTCATTTTTGACTTTTGCGCCCAGGAAAATCCTTCCTTTCGAGGATGCTTCAGGCAGGGACAGCGTTTTCGGAAAGATTTTGGATGGGATGGAGTTGGGTGTTTTTCCCTTTTCCTCTTTCGGCTGAATTCCATCAATATACAACTTGATCCCGTTCGAATCCCAGGTCACGTCCAGTTTGTGCCACTTATTGGGCGTCCAATCATCATCCCTGGCTATTGCGGAGACGGAGTAGATATGCGTTTTTTTATTCTTGTCCTTGACCTGGAGATAAAAGAGCAGCTGCCCGGGTGTGTGGTATTTATACACCAGGAAAAGGAAACCCGGTTGATGGGCAGTGAAAAAACGACGGAAAAATGGTTCTGATGGTTTCCAGTTGATTGGAGCGACCCACAATGAAACCGTTCCTTGCCGCGGATCAAAATTACCCTTCATTTCATAATCCAGAACTTCGCTCCCGGAAAGCGTGACCGCGTTCTTGTTATCCTTCACGCCTTTCCACATCCGGAGCTGCAGATCCGGCGAATCGAAACTGATCGTATCCGGTTTCCCGCCGGAACGGTCCGCCCGAACCTGATACTGGTCAAACGTCACTTTGAAAAGCAGATCGGACGCATCCTCTGCAGACACCGCTTTGTCGGCAAGAAAGAGCAAGGATGCAGCCATGAGACAATTTCTTAAGATATTCATATCGATTTTTCCTTCCTGAAAATTCTGTTACAGATATGGTGAGGCGGCATGGAGCCATGCCTTGCCGATCAACCGGTGTCCCGCCAAAGTCGGATGTACTCCGTCTTTCAGCCAATATTCCTGAGGCGCCCTTTTCAAGGCATCATTTAAAATCGACTGCAGCGGAATGAAAACCGTTCCGAATTCTTCCGACATCTTTTTCGTGATTTTCCCGCGTTCCGCCATTTCCGGAAGCCACGAAGCGGCCACTGCTCCGAATGGAAGCACATACGGTTCCATCAGGATGATTATCGTTTCCGGAAGTTCTTTGCGTGTCCAGTCAAGAAGAATGCGGTAAAACTGTTCATACCGTTCAGGTTCCACCCCGTTTCGGCTGTGAAACTCATGCCAGGTATCATTCACTCCCACCAGAATGCTGAGAATATCCGGCTTCAGATTCAATGCGTCCCGTTTCCACCTGGCATACAGATCGACAATTCTGTTCCCGCTGACACCGCGGTTGTAGATTTCCCAATGTTTTTCGGGTGATCGTTCCAGCAACTCTGCGGCGGCGAGTGTCACATACCCGAAACCAAGTTCCTGATTCGGCGGTAATTCAAAATTCTGGGAACGCATGGAATCCGTGATGGAATCCCCCTGAAAGACGATAACGGAAGACAACGCAACCCTCCTGTGCTTTATTTTCAAAGTTCTTCCTGACAGCATTCTGCCAAACGACGGCCGATTAATCCATAACCACCATGACGTCGTCAGCGGTTGTCGCAACGACATCAGCCGCTCCGTAGGCGGCACTCCCGACCCGTCCATCCAGGAAAAGGAAATTTGCCATTCTGATGTGATGATAGCCGATGCGGTAAAGTATGGCGCTGGTACGGTATTTCTTCGCATATGGATAACCGTTATGCGGAGCAGATGTGCTTACGACTTTGCCGTCAAACATCGAACAGGTCCGGGAAAGCTGTTTCAGCTTCGACATCTTGAGAGGATATCCTCCATCCGGGTGTGCAGCGGCATTGACATTGAAATTTCCCAGATAAGAGCCTAATGAAGAAGTTATGTCACACCAGATTTTTTCCTGGGAAGGACAAATAAAAACCCGGGCATACGGATTTTTTTTGAGCAGTGTTGAAGAGATGCCTGGGACTTCATTCTTGATGTATAGGATATACAAAGCCGTCTGCATGGTTCCATAACTCTGATAGGAATTGCTTCCAGACGTGGGACAGAAAACCATTCTCAGATACTCATTGTAGTCGTTTGCATAGTAATTGTTATACAAGCCCAACTGTTTCAGTTGATTTGTGCATTGGATGCTGCGGGCTCTCTCCCTTGCCTGGTTCAGCGCAGGAAGAAGCATTCCCGCCAGAATCGCAATGATCGCTATTACGACCAGGAGTTCGATCAGCGTGAAACTTCCAGACTTGACGTGCCGGGAAGGAAAGACTTCCGGCAGGGGGGTGAAATGAATGGCGATTGGTCTTTTCATACCTTTTTCCTTTCTTGAATTTTCCGGGCCGATCTGACTCCGGAGGTTGTTTTTGTATGGGAACATGTCGAGTCGTTCACCAGCAGCGGAAAATCCTCCACCGACAAATCGATCTCGCTCAAGGTTATTTTTTTTGACGTAAAGCGGCAGACTTCTCGGACAATATTCATTCCCGACTGAAAAAGGCTTGTCTTGATATAAGTGATTTCGGGCCAAAGTCCCTGAAAAGTCATTCCGGATGCATAGGCTGCTATCTTGATATCCTCTCCGATTTGCAATCTTTTTTCCATGCAGAACCGATAAATGATTTTCGGCAGATAAGCCTGATTGCAGAAAAGGAAATCCGGATGTCCGTCTTTCCAGGCAGTTGCCAGCGAATCCTTCACTTTCGATTTGTCATCAAAGCAGAGACAGAAGGTCGCCGGGATCCGAAGATGATGATTCCTGCACTCTTGAATAAACCATTCGGCACGATTTTTGAAGAATTGCGAGGATGAATAGGAGTTTCGGTTCGGATTATCCAGCAGGGAAATTACCCCTGCTGTCCTGCTGCCGCACTCCACCGCATGCGCAACCAGCTTGGAAATAGACCGCTGATGATTGAAGTCATCATATTTGATGAATGGTATCTTCGAATCCGGCAGTGACAGAGGCGTAAATACCGGGAGGATTAGCGCAAGTTTTTTCTGCAGGGACGCCAGTTGATAATCAAGGAAAACCGCTGCATCGAATTTTTTCAGTTTCCTCAGCCAGCGCAGCTGCTGCAGTTCATTCAGATGCCGATCAATATGCAGAACGACAACT
>SUWI01000155.1 GCA_015061565.1 Lentisphaerota bacterium | reverse complement strand
GAGTATGTGGCGAGAGGAGTGTTGTCGAGAAAACCGTCCAATATGCACGTCATGGCAGAACCTTTAATTTTGTCCGTAAAGACGGTTCATTACACCGGTCAAAACGAACAGGCAACAATTTCAAAGAAGATTTCCTGTTTTTTATATCAAAAAATATTTCTAACGGAAAAATCACTGCGACAAGCGTCACCGGGGCGGAATTATGATAAAAGCCCGATTCCTGCTGCTGTTCTTTCCCGCACTGCTTTCGGGAGCGGAATATTTCTGTTCCCCATCCGGCAATGACAATGCCGAAGGGACGGAAAAAGCCCCATGGAAAACCCCTGCGGCCGCGGCTGCCAAAGTCAAATCCGGCGATGTGATCACGCTGCTGCCGGGCATCTATCCCGGCGATATCGTCATGAAGACGGACGGCGTGACGCTGCGGGGGATCCGCGGCAAAAACGGCGAATATCTTTCCCTGATCGATTCCGGGGTCGAACTCAAAAACTGGCAGCCTGAACCGGAAATCGGCGAGGATATCTGGAGCGTTCCGATGGCGAAAGAACCGGGCTGCGTGACGGTGAACGGCCGCCAGATCGTCCTGCTGGGCAACCGTCTGATGAGCCTGAAGCCGCAGAAGATGCGGCCGGAAAAAGTGCTCGGCAAGCATTATACTTTCGGTTCCGGCGGGGAAAAAGAACGGACGAAAAACATGATCCCGGGTCTCGATCTTCTGGCGCTGCCGAAAGATATCGAAATCGTCAGCGGTCAGTTCGGCAGGAACGGCGCCTCTCTGAACCTGTGGAGCATTTCCGGAGGCATGATGTCCGGCTGGCGGCAAGGCAAACTCTATCTGCGTCTGCTGGACGGCCGGAAGCCTTCCGAATTCCGTTTCCGGGCCGGCAGCGGACAGGGCATCGTCATCAAAGACCTTTCCGGAATCTGCATCGAAGACTTGAAGATCAACACGGTGAAGATCGGCGTCGATATTTCCGGCAAAAACGCGAAAAACAACACCGTGCGCCGCTGCCGGATCGAACACGGCATCAAGCGGATCTCGGTGACCGACGGCGCTTCGGACAACAAGATCCTCGACAACATCCTTTCGCTCGGATTCGTCTGCCCGAAATATTTCACCTCGACCGACTGGAAATACAACCGGGTGGTCTATATCACTTTCAAATATCTGGTCAGCAACCGGCAGACGTCTGAAGATCATTCGCTGGTCTTCGACTATTCCGGACCTGGGAACCTGGTCGAAGGAAATATCGTTTATCAGGGGTTGTGCGGGACCGAGACGAATTTCTCCGAAGGCGTGACGATCCGGAACAACGTGTTCAGGGAGCTCTCCAGTGTCGGGATCGTCTGCTGCAGAGGCTCGAAAATGGAGATCGCGGGCAATGTGACGATCAACAACGGCATCAATCTGCGGCTGCACTCCTTCCATGGGGTGAAACAGGACCGTACTGCTTATATCCATGACAACATCCTTTATTATTCCAAAGGTTGGGGCATGCAGTTTTTTGTTTTGTGCAAAACAAACCATCCGGAATCTCCGGAAAATATATGGTTTTACCATAATACCGTAATCGGAAGTTTCTATTTTATGCCCGCCAGGAAATTTGCCCAGGTTTATAAAGGCAAGCCCCAGCCGATCAGTATTGTGAACAATCTGCTGGTTCTGGACCCGAAGAGCAAATTCAGCGTTCCCGAACTCAGGCTGGTCGCCGGAAATGCTGATGCAAGGGAGTGTTCCAATCTGAAGAAATGGGGCAAGAAAAATTCATTTCAGGTCGGGATTGAAGGCACTGCGCCGTTCCTGAAAGTGAAGTCGACCCCGGAACTGCTGGCGAAATCGGTCGATCTGCAAAAACCGGAAGGGATCATTCCCGTGCTGCCCGGCATGAAAGACCATTCCCCGCTCCCCGGGGCGGTCTGGGATCCGAAAATGGTGGAACTGGTCCGTCTCAGCGAACAGCTTTCGAACGAGGCGGTCAATGCCATGAAATCCAAATAAAGGAGATCTGATATGAATCCGAAAATCGAACGTTGCCGGCAGGCTGCACTGGCGATCCTGAAACCGACCAGACAGCAGCTTGAACACGGTCTGGAGTTGCATGCCGATTCGCTGGTTTGCGAGGCTTATAGTTTATTTCCCCGCGGTTCGGTCCAGCCGGAACACCTGGATGGCGCTTATGACATCCATTCCTACAAAAATGCGTTTGAACAGCAGCTGCAACTGAATTACCTGCGGGATTCCGCCCAATATGACGAAGCGAGGGAAGCGTGGAAGGCTTCGGGCGTCAACTGCGTATTCGTGAACGCAGGGGTGGAAGGCAACGTTCCCGGCGAACTCATCAAACGGCTGGCCCGCTTTACCATGCTCTGCGATCAATACCCCGAAATCTTCCAGCGCGTGGTCTGGCCGGAACAGATCGAACCTGCGGTCAAAGCAGGGAAAATCGCCATCGGATTCACCACCTGCGGCGTCCCTTACACCCATGAATTCGCCCCGATAGAAGAATCCCTTTACTGTATTACGGTTTTCTTTCAACTCGGTGTGCGCATGATGCACCTCACCTATAACCGCCGCAATCTGCTCGGCGACGGCTGCGGGGAGATCGCCGATGCCGGACTCAGCGCATTCGGCCGTCAAGTCATTGCCAAGCTGAACGAGGAAGGAATCATCGTCGATTTGGCGCACTGCGGACAGCGAACTGCTTTCGAAGCCGCTGAAGGATCGTCGAAACCGGTCATCGCCAGCCATACCGCGGTGGGGAAACTGACCGATCATTTCCGAGCCAAAAAAGATGAGGTGATCCGCGCGATCGCCAAGACCGGCGGTTATGTCGGAATCTGTGCGCTGCCACGTTTCCTTCACGGCGATGGAACGATCAAGACTTTCCTCGACCATATCGACTATGTCGCGGAAAACTTCGGTGTGGATCATGTGGCGATCGCCACCGACAATGCTTATCAATGCGGACCTTCGTTCCGCTGGGATCCTCCGTTTCCGGTTCATGACTGGTTCGAACGCTACAAGCAGCCGTTCCCGAACAGTTTCAAGGAAACCCCGGCTATGGCCGATACGCTTGCCTGGACCAACTGGCCGTTGTTCACGGTCGGCCTCGTGCAGCGAGGCTATACCGATGATGAGATCCGCAAGATCCATTTCGGCAATTTCCTTCGGGTCTTCAAGGCATGCACCGATCACATCCCGCGAAGGGGAAAATAATACCCGTCATCAATTACGGCGGGGGAGATTACGTTGAAAGGAATTCAATATCATGAAAGCACAACCGATGATCGTTCTTCTGACCGGCGCGGGCGGCGACGCCCAGGGCTGGGGAAATATGCATGTCACCGAAGCGGTCCGCGACGCGGTCGCGGACAACGGATACGCCTGCCGCATCGTCCTTGCGGAAAACCGCTCCGAACTCGAAACGCGGTTGAAGGAAGGGCCGTGCGACTTGGTATGGAGTGCGCTCTACTTCTTCTCGGACCGTGAGGACATCATCGGGATTCCGCCGGACGCGGTCTGGGTCGCTGATGTGCTCGATGAGCTGAAGATCCCGTATATCGGGCCGTCCGCACAGACGATGAAGAATCTGATTGGAAAATTTGACACGCATGAGATTCTCGCGGCGCATGGGGTGCGGGTGCCG
This sequence comes from Lentisphaerota bacterium, assembly GCA_015061565.1. GTDB lineage: Bacteria > Verrucomicrobiota > Lentisphaeria > Victivallales > UBA1829 > SIG94. The sequence continues at coordinate 8,647 of SUWI01000155.1, read as the reverse complement.
CGCCATGTGCTCTGTCCGCCAGCACCGGCATCGGCGGTCGATTTCTTCCCCGCCTTCGTCAAGCCCAACGGAGAATCGCGATCGGTCGGGATCAGCGAAAAGAGCGTTGCAGAAACCCCGGAAGCACTCGCGTCTCAGGTGGAGTTCATCCGGCGCGAACTCGGACAGGCGGCCTTGGTCGAGGAGTATCTCCCCGGACGGGAATACACGGTGATGGTGATCGGCAACGGCGCGCACCGCGAGATTCTGCCGGGGCGGGTCACGGTTCCCCCGGAACATTACGGCAAATACCCGATCCTCCGCAGCGATCTGCGAGGGGTCGGTCTGACCAAAGTCTCGCTTCCCCAGGAGCATCGGGAGGACGCTGCGGAACTTGCAGCGGCCGCCTGCGACGCCTTGGGATGCGACGACCATGTGAGAATCGACATGCGCGAGGGAACGGACGGTAAACTGCGTATCATGGAGGTCAACGGCATCCCCGGTCTGAAACCGGGCAAGAGTTGGAGTCCACAAATCTACGCACTCTATCATCCTGAGGACAAGGATCCCTACCGCGGGCTGATTGGCACCGTTGTCAACTGTGCGTTGGAGCGGGCGTATGGCAAACGGTAACTCCAGACTTCCGCGGATCCTCCTCAATATGGCGGTCGATGTGGTCAACAACCGCGAATGCGAGGTGCTGATCAGCCAGTATGCCGACCGCGTGAGCGATTCCGGCGCGATTCCGGTGCTGATGCCGTCGATTGAAAAAAAGGAGCTGATCGAATCGTTGCTCGACATCGCCGATGGAGTGATCCTGATCGGCGGCAAAGACTACGACCCGCGCTTATTCGGCGAAAAGCCGCACCCCGAAACGAACCTGAGCCGGAAGAGACCGCACTTCGATTTCGCATTTGCGACCGCCGCGCTTCGGCGCGACGTACCGATCCTCGGGATCTGTGCCGGGTGCCAGTTGCTCAATATCATCACCGGCGGAAATCTGATCCAGCATCTCGACAACACGCCGGAACACCGCTTTACCACCCACGGCGCGACGGTGACGGATTCGGGATTCTTTTCCCGCGCCCTTGGACTGGCACCAGGCTCGGTGCTGACGGTCAACAGTTTCCATCATCAGGCGATCGATGCGGACCGGCTGGGCACGGGGGTGAGGATTACCGGACGGGCCTTCGATGGAACGGTCGAGGCGATCGAGCTGCCCGGTCCGCGGATGGTGCTCGGCGTGCAGTTCCATCCCGAACGGATGGACGACATCGGTCCCGGCTTCTTTTCACTGCTCAGGGAGGAAGCTCGTTCTCGCCGCTGATGGTTCAAAACATTCTGGAGATGATTTGTTTTCATCATGATTTTTCTCCATTATCCCGTTTACGTTTCGTCTTCAACTATTTAGGAAATAACTTTAATGAAAGGACCGAGAGACAAAGATGAGCTGGATTGACTGGTGTATCGTCATCATTCCGATGACAGTTCTGTTGGGAGTGGCTTTTTACTCGCGGAAATATGCCCGCGATGTAGTGGATTTCCTTGCCGCCGGGCGCATTGCAGGACGTTATGTACTGGCGGTCGGAGCTTTGGAAGGAGCCCTTTCCGTCATAACCCTGGTCGCCGGATGCGAGCGTAATTATCAGGTCGGATTCTCAATCGGATTCTGGAATGCGATCATCGCGCCGATAGGCATGTTCATCGCCCTCTCGGGATATTGCGTTTACCGCTGGCGGGAAACCCGCTGTCTCTCCGTCGGGCAGTTTCTGGAATTGCGTTACGGCAGCAAATTTTTCCGGGTCTTTTGCGCTGTGCTCCGGACGGTTGCTGAAATGGTTACCAATGCCATCGGACCGGCCATCGCAACGAACTTTTTCATCTATTATCTCGGACTCCCCCACCGCATCACATTCTTCGGGATCAATCTTCCGTGCTATGCGATCATCGTCACACTCTGCCTGTGTCTGGCGGTGCTCTTCATCTGGCCGAGCGGACGGATCTCATTACTGATCACGGACTGTTTTCAGGGACTGATCAGCTATCCGATCTTCGTCATCATCGTCGGTTACATTCTTCTTCATTTTTCCTGGTGGGACGACATTACGCCGGTCATGTGGAACCGGGTCGAGGGGCAGAGTTTCATGAATCCGTATGATGTTTCACAGTTCCGGGACTTCAATTTGTTCGCGCTGACGGTTTCGCTCTGCGGCAGGATCTTAAACCGGGCCAGCTGGTTCGGCAACGATGCCAACGGCGCGGCCAGAAATGCGCATGAACAGAAAATGTCAGGTGTATTGGGCGCGTGGCGAAACGGTTTTTCCGGGCTGATGACTCTGCTTATCGCGATCATCGTAATCGTTTTCATGACCAGTCCGCGCTTTACTGAATCGAATAAATTCAAAGTCACCAACGCGGAGATCCGCAATGAGTTAAGTGAACGGGTTCTGCATGAAGTAATTCAAGATCCGGCAAAAGAAGCGCGGATCATGCGGAAGATCGAGGCGATTCCCGCCTCGCTTCCGGCCGATCATTATACCCGCAGACTTTCTCAGCAGCGCAACCTGGATACTCCGTATCTGAATATCGTCCGGCAGGAACTCGGCGACAGCCCGCAGGGACGATTCGAGTTTCAGAAATTCCGTTCGGTCTACCAGCAAATGATGATGCCGTCGGTGCTGCGCCGGATCTTCCCGATCGGCATGATCGGTTTGTTCTGCCTGCTGATGGTCATGCTGCTGATCTCGACGGATGACAGCCGTATTTTCAATGCATCCGCGACATTGACGCAGGATGTCATTCTGCCGATGTTCAAGAAAAAAATCACGCCGAAACTTCATCTGGCACTGCTCCGGGGCACGACTTTGTCGGTTGCCGTATTCTTCCTGCTGGTCTCGCTCTTCTTTGCCCAGCTGGATTACATCAACATGTTCACGACGATCATGACTGCATTGTGGCTCGGCGGCGCGGGACCGATCATGATTTTCGGACTCTATTCCCGCTTCGGGAACCTGACCGGGGCGTGGTGTTCGATCATCTTCGGTTCCGGGACCAGTCTGCTGGGACTGATCCTTCAACGGAATTGGGCTCAGACCATTTATCCTTTTATCGAATCGCAGGGATGGGCGGAAAGCTGCGATACTTTTCTGAAAACGGTTTCCGGACCGTTTAATCCGTGGATCAAATGGTCGATGAGTTCCGTAAAATTCCCAATCAATTCCTACGAAATTTATTTCATTTCCATGATTCTTGCTGTCGGCAGTTATATTGTCGGTTCGCTGCTCACTTACAAACCGTATGATCTGGATAAACTGCTCCATCGCGGGAAATATGCGGATAAGCCCGCGCCTCCGCGCATGAAGTGGACTCTGCGCAATGTCTTTGCGAAACTGATCGGCATTTCCTCGGAATATACCCTCGGCGACAGGATCATCGCATACTCCGTCTTCGGCTATTCCTTTGTCTACGGTGTCGTTATCGTATTCGTCGGCATCGTGATCTGGAATGTTTTCTACCAATGGCCGGAACAGTGGTGGTCCATAAAATTTTTCATTACGAGCCTGATCGTGCCGGGGGGCGTCGCCAGTATATCGACCGTATGGTTCATGTGGGGCGGCATCCGCGATTCCCGGCAATTGTTTATCGACTTGGAGAAACGCAAAGCCGATACGGAGGACAACGGACAGCTTCTCGACAAGGATACACAGTGAAACTGATTTTGAATTTCAGCATTGATCCGAAGGCAATCAAACCAGACGCAAAGAAACAGGAGGAAACACAAATGAGTCAAAACATCGAACAGTTGATTTCATCAATGACGCTGGAAGAAAAAATCGGGCAATGCCTGGTGATCGGCTTTGTGGGATCGGTGGCGACGCCAGACATCTTCCGCCGGATCAGACAGTATCACCCCGCGGGGATCCGTGTCGGAATGACGATGCGTTCCAAGACCGCTATCCACGATCCGTATGCGACGAGCGCGAGCTGTGCGCACCGCGTGATCCGCGCGCCGAAGGACATGGTCAAGGACTTCATTCCGGGAATCCCCGCCTGCCACTGCACGAACGAGGAATGGACCGCATACCTGAACAGCCTCAAGGAGGCCTCGATGCGGAATCCGCATCCGGTCCCGATCCACATCACGGTCGACATGGAGGGCGAGAACAGCGCCGATTATCCGTATGGCGGCATCCATTTCTTCCCGATGAACATGGGCATCGGTAACTCGGGCGATCCCGGTTTGGCGCGTCGTGTCGCGTGGGCGGTCGGCCGCCAGCTGACGGCGCTGGGCGTGAGCTGGATCCACAGTCCCGTGCTGGACGTCAACACCAACCCGAAGAATCCCGAGATCGGCACGCGTTCCTACAGCGAGGACTATGAGACCGCCGCGACCTATGCATTGGAGGCGCTCAAGGGATTCCGGGAAGCGGGCATCATCACCACCGGCAAGCACTTCCCCGGACGCGGAGCCTCCACGCAGGACGCGCACGGCGAACTGCCGGTGATCGATCTGCCCGAGGCGGAGCTCCGCAAGCATCTCATCACGTTCAAGCGTCTCATCGACAACGGGCTTCCCTGCGTGATGACCGCGCACACCGCATATCCCGCGTTCGATCCGTCGGGCCGCCCCGCCACCCTCTCCAAGCCCATCCTCACCGATCTGCTCAAGGGCGAACTCGGTTTCAAAGGGACCGTCACCACGGACGACATCACGATGGGCGGCATCGTCGCGATGTTCGAGGTCGCGGACGCCTGCATCGAGGCGATCAATGCGGGCGCTGACCTCGTGCTCTTCCGCGACGAAAGCAACCTTCTGGACGAGGTATTCCCCAAACTGGTGGACGCCGTGAAGTCGGGCCGCCTCCCGCTGGAGCGCATTGAGGACGCGATCCGCCGCACCCTCACCGTCAAGCAGGAATACGGTCTCCTGGACAACAGCGGCGTCAAGGATCTTGCGCATTGTTCGGACGGTATCAACGATCCGCGCGTGGCGGCGATCGAAGCCGAAGCCGCGGACAAGACCGTCTCCATACTGCGTGACGACGCGGGACTGCTCCCGCTGCCGCGCGACAAGAAGGTTCTCCTGATCGAACAGATCCCGCCGCTGTACCGGCTGGTCAACTCGCAGCAGTGCCATCCCGGGATCCTGTGGGAGCATTGCTTCGCCTATAACCCCCAGATGGGAATGGTGGAGACGGAGATGTCCTTCACGGAGAAGGACAAGGAGCGCGTGCTCGCGCGTCTGGACGAGGCCGATCTCATCGTGGCTACCAATTACTACTATCGCCGGGGTTCCGGCGGCAGCGAGTTCATCCGGGAACTGGCAAAACGCGGCAAGAAGCTCGTCGTTGTCACCAACTCGCCGTATTTGGCGACGCAGGAGTTTCCGACCGTCGTTCTCACCTACGGCAACGGACCCGCGCACGTCGAGCGCATCGCCAAAACACTCTTCGGTGATGCGTCGCACTGAGTCCCTTGACTTAACTCGATGGCAAGTGAAAAAAGGAATCAGGATCTTATGAGAGACTTTGTCCGGGAAATGCGGGAACTGCCGAAGAAACATGAATTCTTCATCGGCTTCGACAGTGACGGCTGTGTGTTCGACAGCATGGAAGTCAAGCAGAAAGAGTGTTTCTGTCCGGCATTCATAAAAGCCTACGATCTTCAGAGCGCGAGCAAGTATGCCCGTGAAATCTGGGAATTCGTGAACTTGTACAGCAAGACCCGCGGCTGCAATCGCTTTTACGCGATCGACTACGCGATGAAAATGATCGCGGAAAGACCGGAGATCCTGAAACGCGGCTGTCATCCGATGGATACGACCGATCTGGAAACGTGGCTCGCCAATGAAAGCAAACTCGGGAATCCTGCTCTGGAAGCCTATCTCCAAAAGGTGGAGAGTCCGACCTTGCGGCAGACTCTGGAGTGGAGTTATGACGTCAACAGGCGAGTGAAGGAAATGATGCAAAAAGGCGTGCCGCCGCTGCCGGGCGTGCTCTCGGTATTGCAGCGGGCATCTCAAAAAGCGGATATGATCGTTGTTTCCCAAACGCCGCTGGAAGCGCTGGAACGGGAATGGTCCGAGCAGAAAATGGCGGGCTATGTCAATATGATCTGCGGGCAGGAACATGGGACCAAAGCCGAACATTTGAAATTTTCAGCATCCGGCAAATATCCTGCGGATCAGATACTGATGGTGGGGGACGCCCCCGGCGATTACAAGGCGGCATGCAGCAACGGCGTACTGTTTTTCCCGATCATCCCTGGCCAAGAGGAGGAAAGCTGGGCAGAACTTAACGCCGAAGGTCTGGAACGCTTTTTCGGCAAATGTTACGCGGGTGAATATCAGGAAAAACTTCTGGCGGAGTTTGATGCGTCCCTGCCGGAAAAACCATATTGGAAGTGCAATATGCCGTAACACAGGAAATGACTGCATAGGAGAATTTAAGAGTTCTAAAAACGGATGCCAATATCGATCTTCACGGATTGGGGATGAAAAACAAAACAAAGAAAGGTTCAGCGTTTTTTGAGGAATATATCATTCACAAATAAGCTGAAAAAACATCATGATTTCTGATAAAGTTACTTTTCCTGATATGGATCCGGAATTCCGCCGGAAAAAACTTCTTATCCCCGAAGGCAGGATCCGCGCCGTACTGGACACCGATACCTTTAACGAGGTGGATGATCAGTTTGCTGTATCCATGGCAATGCTGGCTCCCGAAAGATTTGATATGAGAGCGATTACCGCCGCTCCTTTTTTCAACTCGAAATCCGAAAATCCCGCAGACGGGATGAGAAAAAGCTATGACGAACTGAACCGTCTCATGAAACTGCTTCATCATCCCGTTGAAAATTTTATTTTCAAAGGATCGGAATCCTATCTTCCGAATCGGAACACACCGGTCGATTCTCCCGCTGCCGGACGGATCGTGGAACTCGCTCATGAAGCCGATGGTGCCGGTGAAAATCTTTGGATCATGGCAATTGGAGCCATTACCAATGTGGCTTCCGCTCTTTTGACGGATCCGGAAATTATCCGCATGGTGACGGTCGTCTGGCTTGGCGGTCATCCTCTTTATTGGCCGGACAATCATGAATTCAATCTGTATCAGGATGTTCCTGCCGCTCAAGTTATTTTCGATTCCGGAGTTCCGCTGGTGCAAATACCTTGCATGAGCGTTGCCGAAATGCTGCTGACCGGAATCGATGAACTGAAAGCCCGCTGTGAACCGGTCGGTCCCCTGGGCTCATTTCTGGCAGGTCGTGTATTTGAAGCTCTTGCCGAATATGGCGGATACAGTCGTTCCATTTGGGATATTTCGGCTCCGGGATATTTTCTTGTTCCAGATGCGTTTCGATATGAATTTGTTCCAACCCCGTCTGTCGATGATACCTCGGCATGGAAGCCGAAAACGGAGCGATATGAGATGGTTTTGGTGCAGCATATTTCCCGCGATCCGATTTTTTCCCGTCTGTTTGATCTGTTGAAGCGTGCTCCTGAAATCTGAAACGAATGGGGAAATCGTAAAGTCGAAGGATTCCTTATTATTTACAGAAAGGAAGTGAGGCAGATTATGAAAATCCTGAATTTCGGATCTTTGAACATAGACCATGTTTACAATGTCAAAACTTTCGTCAAGCCGGGGGAAACCATTGCGGCTTTGAACTATTCCCGTTTCCCCGGAGGGAAAGGACTCAACCAGTCCATTGCTCTTGCCAGAGCTGGAGCTCCCGTTTCCCATGCCGGGAAAATCGGTGCAGATGGAGTTTTCTTGCGGGATATTCTGATTCAGGCCGGCGTTAACTGCTCGTTGCTTCTTTTTGCAGAAAATGAGCCGACCGGTCATGCGGTGATTCAGGTTTCCGCCGAAGGGGAAAACTGCATCGTCCTGTTCGGAGGTGCCAACCGCACAATCACTTCGGAACAGATCAGCTCCACCTTCCATTCCTCGGAACCGGGTGATTTTCTGCTTCTTCAAAACGAGATCAGCGGAATGTCCGAAATCATCCGTTGCGCCGCTGCGAAGAAAATGCGGATTTTCCTGAATCCGGCTCCAATGAACGAATCAGTATATGAGCTGCCCCTTGATCTGATCGACACCTTCATCGTCAATGAGACCGAGGCCTCCGGACTTGCCGGGACCCCTGAGAACTCGGAACCGGAATTGATTCTGAAATCCCTTGGCAGGAAATATCCTTCCTCAAATGTCCTGATGACTTTGGGTGCAGCAGGCGCGATGTATCTGGATAAGAACGGAGGTAATTTTGTCTTCGTTCCGGCAAGCCGAGTGGAGAAGGTCGAAGACACCACGGCAGCGGGCGACACATTCATCGGATATTTTCTTGCGGAAACCGCACTCGGAAAATCAGCAGAAGAAGCTATGAAAACTGCGGCAAAAGCATCCGCAATATGCGTATCGCGTCCCGGTGCGGCAGTGTCTATCCCATTCCGTAATGAACTTTGATTGCAGTGCTAACGACTTTTGAGACAACTCCAATGCAACTTCTGATTTTTTATAAGAAAGGATGATTGACATGAGACTCTCTGAACAAGCCCGAAACCTGACGCCGTCGGAACCGCGGCGGATTTACGATGAAGCGCAGAAATACACCGGCGTGATCGATCTGACGCTGGGCGATCCCGATCTGCCCCCGCCTGAAAACG
>SUWI01000154.1 GCA_015061565.1 Lentisphaerota bacterium | reverse complement strand
AGATTGTCGTCACCCAGTCTGGTGAATTTGGAAGTGTCCATTTTCGGCAGGTCGGCCAGGATCTCATCCACGACCGCGGCAAATTCGGAACGTTCGGGCTCGATATATTTGATCCATTCCATGTTGACCGGGCCGCGCAGCGGATCGTCGTCGACTTTGCCGCTGGGCGTCGGAGCCGCCGTTTCGCCTAGATTGATCTCCTTGTGGGCTTGATTCATTTTGAATTTCTTTCCGTACAGACGTTCGGCGGCATATTCCAGCCGTTCCTGCTGTTTCACCGTCAGCATGATTCTTTCTCCTTTTTTGGGGTTCGAGAGTTGATTATTGTCATTTTATGGATATATTATACTCCGTTTTCGTTGAAAAAACATGTCATAAAATAAAAAAAATATGTCAAAAGATACTTTATTTCTGTCTGCGGAGGGATCGGGCAAGGGTTTTGACATCCGGATCCGGCTCTGCACGGGCGCCGAAGTGGAAGACTGGAGTTACACTGATTCCATCCACCGCTGCTGGGTCTTTTACTGGAATGCCGATCCCGGCGCGTTTCTGGAATATCAGGGAACCCGGATCGAGCTGAGTCCGGAACAGACGGTCCTGATCCCGCCTTACACCCGGTATTCATCCGGGAACCGGAAAAAATTCCGCCATTTTTACGTTCATTTCGAGGCGCCGGCGCCCTTCGACCGGGTCAGCCGCGGGATCCTGACTTTTCCGGCGGCGGGGATCCGGCAGCGATTCCGGAAATTCCGGACGGCCGGGCCCGACCTCCGTCCGCTGCTGCTCCGGGAAATGCTGTATCATTATCTGGGCGAAATTCCCGCCGCACGTTTTCTGGAACCCGGCAAAAGCATTCTGGAGCCTCGGATCGAGCTGGCGGTGGAACTGATGAACGAACAGCTGAAACAGCCGCGGTCCAACCGGGAACTCTGCCGGAGATCCGGGCTGAACCTGAATGATTTCTACCGGAAATTCCGGGAAGAACTCGGGATCACTCCAAAACAATATCAGCTGTCGCTGCGCATGGATTTTGCGCGGGAACAGCTGCTGCATTCTGATGCCGCGCTGGAAGAGATTGCCGAACAGACCGGTTTTGCCGACCGTTTTCAATTTTCCAAAGCCTTCCGGCGCTTTTACGCGATCCCGCCTGCCGCCTACCGCAAAAAATACCGTTCGGAGCCCTGACCCGGGAGCGGCGGACTGCCGGCTGCGTGAACTTACTGGGAATACTGAGAATACTGGGAAGACTATGCTCCGCGCAGCACACGGGACAGCGGATTGCCAAGGAGCTTGAGATCTCGTGTCATGGTTTGTATTCCGCGGCCGTCCTATGGGTCCTTTCAGTCCTGTAGGTCCTATTTCTGTTCGCGGAAAGCTTTGTCCCTATCCTCCGTTTTTCTGACAAATATCCAGGTTGCCCGCTTGACAAAACATCTTCACCATGGTATCTTGTTTGGGAAACTCGAAAATTAAATTTATCGAAAGGATCAGACTATGAACAAATTCCATGCTTGCATGATTTCCGCCGGACTGCTGCTGGTTTTCGGATGTGCAGCCGATAATTCAAGATCGTATGCCCGAAGTGAAGGCTCTGCAGCGGATACGGCACCCCTGCTGCGCGAATCCGCCAGACCGGCTTACGCCCGCGGGAAAGAAGCCGGACGTTCAGTCGGCAAACAGAATTTCCAGGTCCCAGCCGGACATCAGATGACCTTTACCGCCCGGCTCGGACTCAACGTCGGCAATGTCCGTACCGCCGTGGACCAGTCCCGCCGTCTGGCAATGAAATTCGGCGGTTATGTCAAACGCATGGACAACAGTTCGACCGTGCTGGCGATCCCGGTGAAAAATGCCGACGCGGCGCTGACGGAACTTTCCAAGCTGGGCGTTCTGAACTCGCTCACCATCACCGGCGATGATGTCACGCAGCAGGTCACCGATCTGAAGATCCGCCTCGAAAATCTGGAAAAATCCCGCAAACGTCTGCTCGCCCTGCTGGAAAAAGCCGGCAAAGTCGATGAAATGGTCAAGGTCGAAACCGCCATCGCGAGAGTGACGACCGAACTGGAACGGCTGCAGGCGCAGCAGAACAATCTGAATCTGCGGATCGCTTATGTGACCATGTATGTCAATTTCAAGGCGGCCGTCGCGCACCGGGTCATCCAGCCGACTTCACCGGTTGCCTGGGTGAATTCGCTCGGATCGAATCTGCTGGAATTCAACCAGCAGATCACCAACAACGGCGATTCCCTGATCATCGATCTGAAACTCCCGGCGGGATTCGTCAAGAACGGCAGCACCGGCGCGGTTTCCGGCAATCACTGCATCATCGAACTGGAAAGTTACAACAATGCGGTCACCGCCACCCACTGGTACGGCGATGATTACGCAGGGATCGATTTCTACGTGCCGATGATCCAAAAAGCACTGGCGGAACGGTTCAAAGTGCCAGTCGCCATGACCCGCTGCAGGATCGACGGTTATGATGCTGCAATCTACACGGTCAAGCCGGTGATCGGCGGGATCTCCTACACGCTGCGGATCGCGGTCGCAGTGGTCAAATCCGAGGTGAAAGTGATCACTGTCCGCGCCCGGAGCACCGACTTCGACCAGGCGCTTCCCGAAGCCGCCTGGAAAAAGCTGATCGAGTCCGTGGATTTCTGAGAATTTCCGACTTGCGGATCACCGGCAGAAAATGCGCAGCATGGACTTGCCGGTGATAATGGTATTGCGGCAGATGTCCGCGCCGGTCTGATCGGCCTGCAGCCCTTTCCGGTTGGTATGCACCTGGAAATGCGGCACGCAGGAGGACGACACATCCAGCCTCAGCTGATCGCCTTTCCGAAGCTGGAAGGAATGTTCGATCAGGGAGAATTTCAAGACCCGTTCCGCGCCCGGCGTGTAATCTTTTTCCACCCGGCAGAGTGAATCGATATCGTCGCGCAGACAGATCGCCTTGCCGTTGCGGACCAGATCCAACCGCACATAAAAACAGGTGTCCGGAGCCGTGGACCGGCAATGGAGTTCGACCTCGGATTTTCCCTGGCAGACCACCGATTCATCTTCGATCGGATCGGACAGGAAGGAAATGATGTCATAGCGTGAATTCGGGGGATCCTGGAACTCCATGCCGCCGAAATTGAGGCAGCAGCCGCCGGCAAACGGGGCTGGTGCATAGGGATTGTAGAGGTAAGTGATCGCGCCGGACTCCGCGGGTTTTCCGGTCTTGAGCGTGCGGTCGGCATGCAGGAAGAATTCCCGTTTTTCCGGACCGTTTTCCACGCTTTTTTCGCAATGCCACTGGTTTTCGAACAGCGTGTAGTAAACGAGCTTGCCCTGCTCAATGAAATGCAGCGGCGTACCGATTCGGAAATGGTCGAACCAGAGATATTGCAGGTCGGGACAAATTTCGCGGACCCGCGCGTTTTCGAAATCGGGCAAATCGGAAGGCTGCGTACGCGGCATAGGATTCCAATTATGGCTGAACGGCGTCACGATACAGGCACACTGCCGTTTTCTGGATTCGGGCAGACCGTTCCAGATATCCAGGACGCCGCCCGTGTAGATGTCATAGAAAGCGGTCGTAAAGAGGATCGGGATACGGCATTTCCGGCAGGCGTCATGGTAATCCGAACCGCCGGCGGGCGTCTGCCAGAAGGGATCGGCGGGATCCGGATGGCGGTATTCCTCTTCGATCTCGGGAACCTCCTTACCGAAGACCGACCTGGTGATGCCTTTCAGCGGCAGGGTCCGGAAAGTGTCATGGCAGTAATTGCGTTCGATCGGCAGATTGCGTTTGTACATGCCGAGCGCCCAGCGTCCGTGCAGGCCGGATTTGAAGAAGCCGTTGCGGTAAAGGATATTGTAGCGTTCGGAATCCTGCACGGGCAGGAAAGCGGCCTTGATGTCCGGCGGATCGGTGTTCAAATAAGAGTAATGGACCGAGGTCAGATAACTGCTTCCGGAAAGGAACAGTTCGCCCTGATAAAACGGCTGTTTCCGGATCCATTCCAGCAGATCGAGCCCGTCATTGCGTTCGGAGATGTAGGGAATGCAGATCCCCTCGCTGCGGCCGGTCCCGCGGCAATGCTGGAGCACGACGGCATAACCGTGCGTATCTTCATTTTTCAGCAAGTCAAAATCAGTCGGGTCATCTTTGCGGACATAAGGATGCCGGATGATAATGACGGGGAAACGGCCTTCGGCTTCCGGCAGCTGCAGACGCGTATAGAGTTTCACTCCGTCCCTGGCAGTCATCCAGGTTTCGATCACAGTGTTGCAAGGCATAGGTTACCTCCCTTAAAATCAGATCCGGGATTCGAAATTGATCCGGGGATCGGCAATGACATATAAAATATCGGCCAGCAGGATCCCCAGCAGGGTCAGCACACCGCCGAACGCGAACAGCGCCATCAGCAGGGGGATGTCACGGCTGCTCAGCGCCAGCATCGAAAGCGACCCCATGCCCGGAATGTTGAAAACATATTCGACGAGGATGCTTCCCCCGGCCAGCGAGGGGAGCAGTCCGGCAAACAGCGTGATCATGATGATCAGCGCGTTGCGGAAGGCATGATGGAAGATCACGCTTGCTTCCGAAGCGCCTTTGGCCCGGGCGGTGCGGATATAATCCTGATGGATCACCTCGAGCATTCCGGCGCGGGTGAACCGCGTCAGACCCGCGAAACCGGCATAGCTCAGACAGAACACCGGCAGGATGTAATGCAGGGCCGTTTTGCCGAGGATCGTCCAGGTGCTCATGCCGGGCAGAATGTCCGGCGTGATCCCTTTCAGCGGGAAGACCGGACACCAGCCGCCTTTGCAGAACAGCGCCTGCAGCATCAGTGCGCTCCACAGCACCGGCAGGGAATACAGGAAAAACAGGATGAACGTGATGGTCTGATCGGTCCGGGTATCGGGCCGGACGGCGGAAAAGATCCCCAGCGGGATCGCCAGCAGATAGGTCAGCAGGATCGCAAAGATATTCAGCCGGAGGGTGACGGGGAGTTTTTCCAGGATGAGATTCAGGACGGGCTGACCTTTGTCCACGGCGGCGGATTCGCCCAGATCGCCGCGAACGACTCCGGAAAGCCACATGAAAAAACCGTAGGCCAGCGGCTTGTCCAGATAAAGTTTCTCACGCAGGGACTGGTTCTGGACCAGCGTATCGCGGTCACTGGCCAGCTGGGTGCCGGCGCCTTCGCCGAGCATCGAACTTTTGGTGGGGTCGCCGGGTGCCAGCCGCATCAGCGCGTAACTGGCAAACAGGATCACCAGCAGGGTGACCAGGCCCAGCAGCAGACGTTTCAGCAGATACAGTCCGAACCCCTCTTTCATACGGACGATCTCACTGCAGGAACAGGAATCCGGCCACGATCACTGCCAATATCATGCGGTACCAGCCGAACAGTTCGAAGGTATGGGTCTTGATGAATTTCATCAGCCAGGAAACCGCAAACAGGGAAACCAGGAAAGTGACCAAGAATCCGATGGCCAGTGCGGTCCATTCTTCACTGGTCATCCCCACGTGATGCTTGAGCAGGCTGTAAGCGGAAGCCGCCGCCATGGTCGGGATCGCCAGCAGGAAGGAAAATTCCGCCGCCAGCGGCCGGGCCAGTCCAAGCGCCAGAGCGCCGATGATGGTCGATGCGGAACGCGAAGTTCCGGGAATGATCGCCAGACATTGGATCAGGCCGATCAGGAAGGCGGTCCGATATGAAAGACCGCTCAAATCCTCAACCGGATTTTCCCGGCTGCACCAGGTTTCCACCCGGAGCAGCAGAATGCCGCCGATGAACAGCGCGGCAGCCATGATCAGCGGACGTTCATGCATGGCATCCACCCAGCCGAGCTTGGCAGCCGCAGCACCGACAAACAGGATCGGAACGACGCCGACGATCATTTTTGCCCACAGCTCGAAAGTGCGCTTCCGGACAGCCTCATTGCTGACCATTTCGGCGGGGATCAGCACTTTGCGGAAATAAATCACCACCGCCAGGATCGAGGCGAGCTGGATCACGACGTTGAAAATCTTGGTAAATTCCGCATGCCCGATATGCAGCAGATCGCCGAAGAAAAGCAGATGAGCCGTACTGCTTATCGGCAGGAATTCGGCGATCCCCTGCACAATGCCCTGAACTGCTGCTTTCCATAACAAATCCATAATATCTTACTTCCTTTTGCCCGGCAGTTTGGCAATTTCCGCGGCAACGGTCCGGGCGAAAATGTCTGCCGCAAGGCTCATGGCCTCGGCAAAAGCCGCAGGCTTGGAGCTGTTGATTTTTTCCGTGATCAGCACCGTTCTGGTATAGGTCTGACGATCAAATTTCAGAAGATAACGGACCCCGAGCACGGCATTGTCGCCGTTCCTCTCGAAAGCAAGCACTTCACCGGAGATGATCACGCAGTCATCGCGGTTGACCGGCTGCTTCTGAAGCGGATTCCGGAAAGCCAGCCGCAGATAACGGGTCAGGAGCGGTCCGGCAGGCTGCATCCATTTATGGAAATCGCTGCTTTCCATGTAGATATGCTCTTTCCGGCGGAGCATCCGCTGACGTTCGCCGGTGGAGGTGATAAATTGTTCCACATCGACCGGCCGGGTCTGGATCAGGTCAGGATACTTCAAATCGAAATAATCGATACGGCTCTGGCGGGGTTCCGGCAGGATCGAACACCCGGTCATGAACACGACCGCGGCCAGTGCGGCAATGGATCCGGCACAAATCTGAATCTTCTTCATTGTCAAATCAGCTTTCGGACCGGATCATTACTGGGGTTTCGGCGGGATGACCAGGGTCTGGCCGATCCGGATCTGGTTGTTCCTGCCGATCCGTCCGCGGTTGGCATTCACGATCAGGTGATAATAACGCTTGGTTCCGTAGCACTTCATCGAAATCTTGATAAGCGTATCGCCGGGCTGGACTTTGTAGCTGGTGACCGTTTGCCCGGCGGGAGCTGCAGGCGCTTTTCCTCTGGCGGCTGCCGGAGCGGCGGTTTTAGCCTTGGCTGCGGCGCCGGAAGCAGCGGGTTTGGCGGAACCTGCCGGAGCAGCGGCATTTTTCTCGGCAGCAGCTGCAGCGGCCAGATTCTGTTTGTTCCGGGCTGCAGTCTGGGCATTCATCTTTTCCCGTTCGGCTTTGACCGCCAGCAGGGTCTCCTTCATTTTCTGGTTCTGCTCTTCGACCTGCTTCAGACTGTTCTGAGCCTGGGCCAGCTGATCTTTGAGTTTCTGCAATTCTTCCTCCGCCTGCTTGGCTTCCGCGGAATCCTTGTATTCTTCCTTCAGTTTCTTGAACAGGTTTTTCTGGGCCGTTTCCGCCAGCAGACGCACATCCTCGTAGTTGGTCTTGTCATCCGGATTCATTTCCATCCATTTGCGGTAATGGTAAACTGCGCGCAGCGGATCGTTCAGATTGTCGCTGTAGAGATTGCCCAGTTCATGATGCGTCCGCGAGGATTTCGGGCAGATCAGCAGGAATTCTTCATAGCAGCGGGCGGCTTCCTTGTATTCACCGGCGCTTTTTTCCTTAGCCGCCTTCACATACAGCGGATGGCTTTTCTCTTTTCCCACATAATCGTTGCAGGCGGAAAGCACCAGCGCCGCGGCTGCGAGGGAGGAGAACAGTAATACTCTTTTTTTCATGACCTATACCTTTCCTGATAAAATTGTTTTTCGGACTTTATGTGTAATATAATCCGTTTTTACCGGAAAGAAAATCAAAAAAACATTTTTTTAGCTTTTTTTTGTAATGCATCGGTGAATTTGGGAAGCTGGCGCAGCATAAGACGACATACTCCGGTGAAAAGTTATAAAAAAATGGGGGTATTGGGTGTTTTAGGGGTTTTGGGCATAAGCTAAATAATCATGAGATCTCGTGTCTGTGCTTCTTTTCCGCGTTATACTCAGAAAACCCAAAGCCCCCAAAATACCCATAGTTCGCGGGAAACCGCCGATTTCGCATTGCCTCCGCCCGGTGATGACTCAAAAGGCGACCGTAAATTCGGAAGTTTCGTGGATTTCTCCGCTCATTCCCGGCAATTCGACCAGGGCGGACACCCCGGATGGAATTTCAAAACGGCAGCGGACAACTCCGTTTTCGCGCCGCCATTCGGAAACGATCCTGCCGGCCGGAGCGAGATGTTCGGCCCGGACCTGGTTCACCATGGAAACGAAGTTCGGTGCAAAACGCACTCTCCGGAATCCCGGTTCCAGCGGCGAGATGCCCGCCAGATAACGGTACATCCACGCGGGGGGCTCGCCGAACATGATGTGGTTGCGGGAAGCCTTGCCGTCCCACCTTTCCCACAGGGCCGTGGCGCCTTGGGCGGCCAGATTGCCCCAGCCGGGATATTCAGGCTGGACGATCATCCGGCAGGCATCTTCGGCGCAGCCGTTCTCCGATAACGCCCGAAGGACGAAACGCGCGCCGAGGATCCCGGCGACCATCCGGTGACGTTCGCGTCTCACGGATTCCGCCAGAGCGGCCGTCACCGCCGCCCTTTCTTCCTCATGAACGATCCCATAAACCAATGCCATGGCACTGGCTGCCCAGAAACCGTGATCGCAGGAATGGGTCGCAGGATCGTAGAAACGCTCACGGACAGCCGTGCGCACGAGTTCACCCAATTTGCGGAAACGGGCCTCGTCCTCCTTTTTTCCCAGCAGTCCGGCGAAAAGCACCATATCCTGAAGGATCGCATACCAGGCGATACTCTCCACCGAGGTCGGATCCTTTGTCTCCCCGTCCGGTTTGGCGGGACGGTACAGCGGGTGGCACCAGTCACCGTATCCCACGTGGCAGAGATGGTCGTCTGCGGTCATGACCTCGAAGAAGGCCACACCTTTCACCAGCCGGTCATAATATTCGGCGATCATCCGGTCATCCCCGCCGAAGAGACGGCAATAGCGGCAGAATTCATAAAGGAAGAGGGAATACGACGGGCAGGATTGTTCGAACCCCCACAAAGTCGTCGGGCCGTGGGTCGGGAAGTTGCCGTCCGGCCGCTGGAGATCCATGATGATATCTGCCAGACGCCGCAGACCGTTGCGGGGGTCGAAGTTCCACCAGCCGGTTTCCATGGCGGCGTTGGCGTCGCCGGTCCAGCCGAATTTCTCCCGGGTCGGACAGTCGGTGGGGATGCCCATGAAGTTGCCGCGATAGCTGTTCAGGGTCAGGGCATGAACCTGATTCAGCACCGGATGATCGGTTTCCAGCCGGCCGGTGACCTTCAGGTCGGAACTGATGAAGATCCCGGTGACGTCCAGGATCTCCGTTTCCGGGTCGTCGACGGTCACTTCCACATAGCGGAAACCATGCCAGACGAAGTGCGGATGCCAAGTTTCGATCCCCTCGCCCCGGAAGGTGTAGGAGTCCGTTTCGAAACGGGGTGCCCCGAGGTCGATGCCGGAGGTGTCGATATGACCGTCGCCGCGGAGCACTTCGGCATAGCGGAAGGTCGCTTTGCAGCCGGCCCTGCCCCGCATTTTCACCTCGATCACCCCCGCGATGGTAGTGTCGAAATCGAACAAGCGGAAACCGGCCTTTTCCGGCGCGATATTTCTGCCCGGACGCCGAAAAAGCTCACGGCACGGTTCATCCTCGTCCCGTTCCAGGATGCCGCCCGGAGGATACGCTCGGAAAGCATCCGTCCAATCCGAATCGTCGAAGCCGCTCCGGAATGCGGCTGGCAGCACCAGCCTCGCGTCGTAATCTTCTCCGAGGTGATGACAGTCGAATACGACGGGGCCGGGGTGCGTTTTCCAATCCGTGCCGGAAACGACGGCGGCTTTACCGTCGATCAGAATGTCGCAGATCAGCCGGGGCGAGGTGCGCCACGAAGCGAAATTCACCGTATATTTCCATGAATTGCGGCAGTTGAAAAATCCGTTGCCCAGCATGACGATGATGACGTTTTCCTCCCCCTTGAGCATCTGATCCGTCACGTCGTAGGTGATGCTGCCGCACCGGTAGTCGTATTGGGAGAGCGCGGGGGCGAACCAGCGGTCGCCCACCTTTTCTCCGTTGAGCCAGATCTCGTGGAAGCCCAGCCCGCAGATTTGGATCTTCGCCTCCTTCATCTCTTTCGGAACGGTGAAGGCCTTGCGGAAATAAGCGCCGGGAGACTCTTTGAAATAGCAGTATTCCCGGTAGGATTTGATCCAGATGCCGTGATATTTATCGATCATTTTATTGATTGTCCCATTGTTGAGAAAAAAACTGAACGGCGGCGTCATTCCCCCTCGAAGTAGGGACAGATGCCGATAAAGTTGAGCACCAGTTTCTGACCGGTCGGGCCGCCAGGAGTCCGGTCGTCCCGCCAGTCGGAGAATGTGAGGGTGACTTCCGGTTTGTCCGGGATGAAGACGATCTTGCGGGTGGCGATCTGCCGGGCCGGAAAACTGGCACGGGTGAAAGAACCGTCCGCCGCGCGGGTGTAGCGCATGGCCGTCGGACCAGGCTGGATTATGAAGTAACTGCCGGCGTCCACCTTTCTCGAATCGGAAATGTCCGCACGGAAGGTGAAATCCAGCGGTTTGCCGACGGGTTTCTTCACATCATCCAGATCGGCAAGGACGAATCTCAGCGCATACTTTTTGCCGGGGATCAGTCCGGTCGCTTTCTGGGAGAGCCGGTTGGGCGCCTCGGCGCAGCGGGTGAAAAGCATGGCGTTATCGCCGGAGGTGCCGTAGTCACGCTGGCGGCTCTGGGTCTTGACTCCGAACCTTTTCTCATAGCGGTGAACGAGAGACCCCTCTTTGGCGGGGCGCACCGTCCAGCCGTCCGTCTTGTCATCGAAATCGCCGTTCCGGAGGTGGCCGGGATTGAAGCGGAAACCGTATTTTTCCGCGAGATTTTCGGTTTTTCCCTCGAGTGCGTAGTGACGGATCACTGCTGCGGTCCAGCGCACATTCTCCTCGTCGCAACGCAGGATGTTGTACATACCCAGCGCGGCGAATCCCCGGAGTCCGGGATCGGTGGCGAGCTTGCGGAAAAATCCGTCAACGATGCATTTGTAATCGGTCTGCGGATGGATCCAGGTGTTGAAGGCTCCGCAGCAGTTGTAGCCGGAGATCATGAAGCCGATGCGGCTTCTGCCGCCGGGAACGCAGCGGTCCGCCCATTCGAGGTGATGGTTGAGGGCACTGAGATAACCGTCGTAGGTTTTGGGATCGTGGGTGGTGAGCATGTAGGTTTCCATCAGCATCCGTCCGTGCCCGCGGGCGGAGTTGCCCACCGCGGCCAGCAGGTGGGAATTGACGATGGGATAATGGAGATAGCCGCGGATCTGCGCCATCCAGAGATACAGATCCTTATTGAAGTCGAGCAGGTTCCAGAAAGCGTCGCCGGTGGCAAGCTGCATCTCGAAAGCATAGCGTGAACCGATCTCGTCCAGCGCCCTGCCGTCGGTATGGCTGATGGCATTGGCGGTGCGGACATTTTTCTCGATGACGTCCGGTTTGGTCCAGTTGATCTTGGGACCCACATCGCCGGAAGAGATGATCTTCAGTCCGCGGGCGTGGAGTTCGCGCGCCAGCTCCACGTCGCAGCCGGTCGGAGACTGGTATTCATACTGAAGCATCTGGGTATTGAAATTGTGCCACAGCCAGCGGCGGTAGAAGGCCAGATCGTAAGTGAAGCGGTACGGTCCGCCCGGCTTGGGGCTGGACACATGAAGCTGGAAAAGCAGCAGCTGTTTGACCTTGCGCACCACCAGCACATTGTCGGAGGACGCGATGCCGGAAACGGCGAGCTGGTGTTTTCCCGGCTGGAGGAAACGCATGGTGTCGGCAGGCTCGTTTTCCCGCGGCAGGATGACCGGTTCGGAACCGCCGTCCAGTTTCACGGCAAAGTTTTTCTCATTCCGGGCCAGACCGATGAAATACCAGGCTTCATCGGAAACCGTGAATTCATATTCTCCATCTTTGAGTTTTTCGAAGCGGCAGATCTCGGAAACCAGATTGTTGAGGGGTTTTTCCGGCACTTTGGCGACAGGAGCCTTCACTTCACAAAGATAACTGTTTTCCAGGATGACCTTGGAATCCTTCTTGCTGATCAGCTGGAGTTTCAGCTCGGTCTTGCCGAGGGGGAGATCCCTGAACTGCACCTTGACCCGCTGAAGGGCATTCAGTTCGACGGTTTGTTTCTGCCCGGCCAGTTCGGCGGAGACGGTATAATTATCCACGGCATCGGGGAGACTCAGGTGGACGGCGACGGTGAATTCGGTCTGCCGGGGATCGAGCGAGGCAAGGTCGACCGTGACGGGATAGATGCGCCGCCACTTTTCCAGCACCGGGTGGGAGATGCCTGCGGCTTTGACAGCATCCTCATCCAGAGGAATGACGAAAGGTCTGCTGATCTCCAGCACGCCTTTGGGGCCCGGAGCGTAGATGTTGAGTTGGTAGAGTCCGTCCGAAGGAGCGGTCATGGTGCTTTCGATTCTGACCCATTTTCCATTGGTGTCCGCGGGGAAGGTCCGGGTCTTGAAAAGTTTCGTCCAGCCGGAATCATGGAACATGATCCCGTAATACTCCTTGCCGGAGAAACCTCTGGTCCGGACATAAGCGCCGAATTTGTATTTGGAGCCCTTGACCACTTTGATGCCGTCATGGATCATACTGCCCTGACGGGAAAAATCCAACCGGACGGCGGTGCTGCCGTCCACGCCTTCGCCGGGCAGCCGGGTGATGCCGACCAGAGGCCGGCGGATGGACCAGATGCCGAATTCCCCGAACATGTCGGGCTGGAATTCAGTGTTGCGGATGATGTTCTTACCGGTCATTTTTTTTTTGGGAAGCGGGGGCGGGACAAACTGCGAACCGGCGCCTTTTTCATCCAGCGGAAGCACGAA
>SUWI01000153.1 GCA_015061565.1 Lentisphaerota bacterium | reverse complement strand
CATGGGAGTGGGCAAACACCCGACTGGGAATCTGGAGGATTGCCGGTTCATGGGTAATGACAAGCTCCATTACGAATGAACAGCTGAAAGCAATGGGATATGACGATATCCTGATGCGTTACAATACACTCCACTCAAAGTGTTGAACCGCCGTATGCCGAACGGCACGTACGGTGGTGTGAGAGGACGGCCGCCCCAATAAGGCGCGGCCTCCTACTCGATTATAATCTCAAAACTTATAAAAATCAAGTGATAATCAATGGAAAACGTGAAGTCAGCCCGAAAAAAAAGAGTGGTATCAGCCCGATAGGTCTGGTTGTTCCGACAGATCCGACAGATCCGACAAGGTCTGTCAGGTCCGGCTGGTCCGAAAACCGCGGATTTCCGCCGCTCAGGTCAGGGGCGGGAAATCGCCGCCAGGGCTGTTGACCGCGATGGATTCGATCTCGACAAGCCAGGCTGGCCGGCAGACGGGCGCTTTCAGCAGGACCATCGGAATGCCCGTGGCAGACGCTTTTCCACTTCCTTGCGGATTGCCGTATTTCCGCAATTGCCTGTTTACGTATTTATCCGGTATGGCGTATCACTTTGGTAATACAAAAAATCATTGATATGATGCAGTTGGTCCGTGATTAATGCTTGAAATGAACGGGATTATTTGTTATATTCCGGAAAAACAGGAACCTACGGACAATTTCATCATCATGCCGGAAAAAAAACAAAAACGGACCGAATTGGCTCGGAAATTGCAGCAGGATATTTATTCGAAAGAGCTGCGGGCAGGGGATTCCATCGGTTCGATTCGGCGTCTGGCCATGCGGTATCACACGACTCCGCTGACCATATCACGGATGCTGAACGATCTGGTGGACACTGGGATCCTGTGCCGTGATAAGAAAGGCAGCTGCCGGGTTCTGACCGATCCTCCGACCAAGCCGCATCTGGGCTATGCCGGAGTTCCGCTGCTGCCTTCCAGTTCCATGGAATGCCTGATGCAGGATGCCGTCCGGAAATGTTTCAATGAACTGGACAGGCTTGGAGTTCCGCCGGAGATTATCGGTTACCATGAATTGAGCGATCCTGAAATCGTCAGGACGAGACTGAAAAACATTAACGGATTGATTTTTCATGACAGTTTTCTGGATGAAAAAACCAGCTTGACTCTGAGTCAATTGAACATTCCCATTGTCCGGGTGGGACAGGCCTTGCCGAAATATTCCAAATTCAGTTCCAGCGAGGTAGTGCAGTTTTTTGATCCCGCATTGCAGGAGTTCGCGCGATACTGCGATCTGAAAAGCTACCGGCGGATCGTAATCGTTTACTCCTTATACTGGAACAGTATCCGGCTGGCAAAAACCTTGAAGCATTTTCTGCATGATCTCAATGCGGACGACCGACTGGAAATGATGGCAATGCCCAAAAACGCATCGGCCGCTGCGGAACTGTATGCGTTTTGTCATTTCCGAAAGCTTGATGGGATCGACTGGAACGATACTTTGCTGATCTCGACGTCGGGTTATTTTTCGCGCGGGATCTGCCGGGCCTTGGCGGATAGAGGCGAATTGCCGGATATATTGAGCATCGACAATCTGGACGGATACGAAAAAAGCACCTTCTTTGAGGAACCGTATCTGACCGCGATCGACCGCTGTATGGGCCGGATTTTCCGTGATGCCGCGAGGCTGCTCTATGACCAGGTGAAGTCTGGCGACGAACGCAAAGTCATCATTAAAGTTCCGGCGAAACTGATCATCCGCAAAAGCATCCGGCACATCAATCCGGAGTGGAAGGAAAGATGAAAGAAACAGACATGGATAATACTTCGATCGGCAGAATAAATCAATATGGAGCTGAAATTATGCAGACACATCAGTCAGGCGAAAGAAAAATGGATGATGAACAAAACGTGTCAGAAAACGTCTTCATGCGCAGAACCGGACCGCATGAAGGATGTCTTACCAGGCATTGCGAAAACTCAAATACAGAAAGGACAATGATCATGTTCAGCTGTAAAGACAAATTTAAAGCCTTCTCTCTTTTTTCTCATGCCTCTTGTCTGATGCATAAAACCGTTTACCGTTTTACTCTGATAGAACTCTTGGTTGTTATAGCTATCATTGCGATTTTGGCTGCCATGCTGCTGCCGGCTCTGAACAAGGCAAAACAGAAAGCGCAGACGGTCTCTTGTGTGTCCATCCTGAAACAGGTCGGATTCGCTTGTCAGCAATATGTCTCCGACAACACCGGATATATCATGCCTCTGTCTCTTCCCGCTCCAAATTCCAAATCTTCCGGCTGGGTCTACGAAGAATACTGGTGTCATTACAATCCGGATTATTCGGGCCGTTTTCTCGGACCGTATCTGAAATTGAAAAAACATACCGATATCGGAAGTCCGGATTCCACGCTGTGCTGCCCGACTTTCTCCGGTATGTCTGCAACCGAACGCGGCGGCGTTTTCGGTTATGCCATGAATGCAACCTTTGTGGCCAAGGATCTCCGGGCCAGCGGGTTCCGCAAACTCGCCCGACTGCCCTATCCCAGTTCTCTGCTCTATATTTCCGAATCCAAGACCGAACGCGCCATTGACGCGACCAAGGTATATTCCGCCGGGAACGGGTTTTCCGTCATCCATTTCAGACACAATGCCTCCGTGAACATCCTGTATGTAGATGGACACGTCGGCAATCGGAAACGCATCGGATTTCCTACCAACTACTACGGTAAAGTCTGGATGCCTTACCCGAATCCGAAATACTGGAATGGAACCAACGATTGACGACGAAAGGAAAAAACATGAAGCAAACCATCATTCTGTGCCTGCTGGCTGTTGTCTCTCTGCTGGACGCGGCGGATATCCGGTATGAAAGAGGTGCTGACAAAGCCGTCCAGTTCGCGGCGAAGGATCTGGCCCGCTGTCTGAGCGCGGTCAGCGGAGAAAAATATGGTGTGCAGCCTGGCGGTAAGGCTGTGCGCGGGGACATCATCCTGAACACCGATGCCGCACTGAAAAGTCAGGAATGGAATTTCCGGAGCAAGAACGGCATTCTGACCATTTCCGGCAGTTCCAGCCCGGGAATCATCTACGGTGTCTACACTTTTCTGGAAAAATACGCGGGGTGCTTCTGGCCCGCGCCGGACACCGAAATCCTGCCGGAACAGCCCGGCTGGAAACTGCCCGAAATCAACGAAACGGGCCGGCCCGCTTTTCTGTGCCGCGAAATGTATGTCGGAACCGATGCCATGGACAGCACCTGGCGCCTGCGTAACAAGGAAAACAACCGGGCTGCCTTTGGAATCAATATCCTGTCCGGAAAACCCAAAGACTGCCATACTTATGATGTATACGTCAAAGCGGTCAAAGATCCCAGTTTGTTCGGGGTCACACCGCGCGGTCAGAAATGCTATACTTTATGCATGACCAACCCGAAAGTGCGTGAAATCGTGCTTAAGCAGCTGATCGAATATATCGAATCGGACCGCAAAGCCAAAAAAGGTCAGCCGGCCGGCAGCTTCCCGCAAATCTATGACATCAGTCAGCCGGACGGCGGCAGCGGTATTGAATGCTGGTGCGAAAACTGCCGCAAACTGGCCGAAGCGGAAGGTTCTTATGCCGGACCGAACGTTGCCTTCATCAATTATATGGCCGACGGCATCAAGGATAAATACCCGGAAATCCTGCTCCGCACGTTCGCTTATTCCTACACCAGGAAGCCGCCCAGGACGATCAAAGCTGCGGACAATGTGGTGATTCGATTCTGTGATTCGAATCTTTTCAGGCCGCTGGTGCCCGGTACTCCGAACGGAAACGATTTCAAAAACTGGGGCAAACACGCTGTCAACAAATCCGTCTGGGCCTATTGGCGGACTTACAGCGGCAGTCTTTTTCCCTGCGTCCGTCCCCGGAAAGACATCTCCGATGAATTCCGTTTCTGCAACCAGGAAGGCACCATCCATTATTTTGCGGAAAACGAACTGCCGCTTTCACGCAGTTTCGCCATGCAGCAGCACTGGCTGATGCTGAAAATGCTCGATGATCCGGAACAGGACATTTTCAAACTCAATGAAAAATTCTTTGCAGCTTATTATGGCAAAGGCGCGGTCCCGATGCTGAAGTATCTGGACTATCTGGAAAAACGTCAGAACAAAAACCGTACCCATCTGGACCGGGAGTTCTTTGAAAAAGTCAATTCCTGGCTGGATGAGGCCGAAGCCCTCGCCAGGGACGATGCCCGGTCGCTGGTCCATATCGGTTGGGAGAGGGTGATCGTGGACCGGACCATGTACCAGAATCTGACCGGTCTCCGGAAACAGGGGTACCAGCCCGATCTGAAAAAAACTGCTGCCCGGTTCAGAAAAAATCTCACAGCTCTGCTGTTGAGCTGGACGCCGCTGAAACGGCATTTGAAAGAACGGCTGGAAAATGCGGAGCAGGAGGCGGAACTGTATTCCCATTACCCAGTGAAAATTCCGGAACAGTTTGACGGCTGCGAAGTGATCGATATGCCCTGGACCGAACTGAGCGGAAAAGCGGTCAAGGATCCGGACGCGGTCTGCGGCACCGCCCGCATAAATCCGGCATACCGGCACGAACGGCCGGTTTATGATATCGGGTTCTACAACAGCAGACAGAGAAATGGCAACGGCATTCAATTCGGCAGGGAAGATTTTCCGCAGGACGAGAAATTTCATCTTTACAGACTGGGCAAAACCCTGATCCTGCCGCCGGCCTACATCCGGTATGACAGCACATGGACATTCCGCCAGTGGCTGCCTGCAATTGGTATTTTGGGAGAGGTCCGCGACATTTGGGTTTCCATGAAATTCACCGGCCCGCTCTATGTCAAAGGATCCAAAAATAAAAACATGGTTCTTTTCGACCGCGTGCTGCTGGTCAAAGATCCGAACCCGCTGCGTCGCTATAAACCGGTCGACGTCTCGAAAAATCTGCTGAAAAACGGCGGCTTCGAAAAATACAGTGCGAAATGGATTGACCAGTGGGGAAAAATCTCTCCGAAATGCGGAGTTGACACGGAAGTGAAACATTCCGGCAGGGCCAGTCTCCGGGTCGGTGAGGTGGAAAAAGGCTATACATTCGCCCGGGTGAACTTGGGCAAGATCGAAGAGATGAAGCACGATCTGCTGATCCGCGGCTGGGTCAGATATCAGAATATCGCCGGTAATCCCCCATTCATGAAACCGGTTCTGGGGCTGTGGACACTCACAGCACAAGAACGCAACAGTTACTATCTGCCGATAATGGAATTCTTCGACGGTTCTTACGACTGGCATTATTTTGAAACCGTCGTTCATATCGAAGATTTTAAGAAAGCCTGCCGCCGGCATCCGAATTCCCCGGCCTCAGTCCAGTTCCGTATCAATCTTTGCCGACAGCCGGGGATAGTTTGGCTCGATGATCTGGAAGTCATTCCGTTGGAAAAGGAATTGCCAGCTTCGAACAGGTGAAAATCAACAGGAACGGCGCCAATCGGGATCGAAAAAAACTGTTATATCAGCGGCGGAAAGTTGCCGCCTCGGGCATTGATGCCGATGGATTCGATCTCGACGAGCCAGGCCGGCCGGCAGACGGGCGCTTTCAGCAGGACCATCGGAATGCCCGCGGGCAGACGCTTTTCCACCTCCTCGCGGATAATGGACGCATCGGCGATATCGCGCATATAGACGGTGGCCTGTTTCAGGTCGGAAAGGTC
This sequence comes from Lentisphaerota bacterium, assembly GCA_015061565.1. GTDB lineage: Bacteria > Verrucomicrobiota > Lentisphaeria > Victivallales > UBA1829 > SIG94. The sequence continues at coordinate 7,285 of SUWI01000153.1, read as the reverse complement.
GGCGCCGCCGGCCTGGAGCAGCGCCTGGATATTGTCCAGCGCCCGCCGGGTCTGCTTCCGGACATCGTCCGGATACAGCACATTTCCGGATTTGTCGATGCTGGCGGTGCCGGAGATATAATACTGGGAACGGTCACCGAAGATCACACGGGTGCCCCGTTCGAAACGGACATTGTAAATCGCGGTGGGCGAAAGCATTTCGGGAGCGGAAAGATATTGGAACTGATCGGGTTTCAATTCCGGGATGCTGATCGAATCCATGGTCACGAGCCGGTCGGGCTTGGCGGAAATGCCTTCGATCCCGGTGCTGGCGATGAAATGGGTCTTCGTGGTCAGGCCGACCGCGTCGAAATACTGGTTGCGTGCCTGGACCAGCCCGGCGTAATTGTTGTCGACGTCGCGGCAGTAGAGCCAGGTACGGACGGTATTGGCGGCAATATCGGCGCCGTTCTTTTTCAGTTCCGATTCGAGCTCGGCAAATTCGCGGGCGGTCTGGTCGTGGCTTCCCGCCACATGGGAATCGCTGCCTTCGAAAAAGATGATCCGGTAATTCCGGAATTCACAGCAGACGGAATGTTCGGAAAGGAATTGTTTTTTCATGGGCAGGATATGCCAGGCTTCGAGCGCGATGCGGCTGCCTTCCGCCGGAGGCTGGCCGACCATGGAAACAAAGGATCGGCGGCCCGCGAGGAGTTTTTTCAGCAGGGCCGCCTGGTTGACGATGTCGCTGCAGTGGAACCGGAGCAGGAGTTCGGATCCTTCGGAACAGCCGGACCCGGCAATGGCGCTGCCATATTCCGCCAGCAGGTTTTCCGCCTCCTCAAGGAAGTTTTTTCCCGGTGCGGGGATCACGGTGAAAAAATGTTCGCTGCTGAACTGCTGCGACGGAAAAACACTGTGCAGAAACATAAAATCAATCTCCGGTTATTTCAAAAAGCATGGCCGGTAGAACAAATTCGGATTTGCGCTGGAAAACCTTGCCTTCCTTGTTGGGTTTGGTCTGATAGGAAAAAGTTCCCCGGATCAGCTGGTTGAAGCGCCGGACCTGAACGTCTTTGGCCGCTTTGAAGACCAGCGTGATGTCGGCTTCGCCTTTGTTGAGTTCCTTGACGATGGTCTTTTCGAGCGTCACCCCTTTGGGCGGATTCTGCAGACTGAACGCAAAAGAGGTCTTGGGCGGCAGTTTTCTCCGGTGCAGTTTCAGGTCGGCGGTTTTGCCCGCCGGGATGATCACTTTTTTCTGCCTGGGATTGTTCAGGGAGAGCAGAAAGACACCGTAAGGCTGCCAGGTCTTGCTCAAAAGCCAGTCGGCGGACAGAACCAGATGGGTGTAAGCGAAGGCCTGGGTATCCTCATCGCCGTAAAAGACTGGACCCCGGGCAGTCTTTTTCCGGCAGGGGCAGCAGTTACAGCAGCATGGCCGTTCTTCATCATATTCCGCGATCAGTTCCGCTTTGGTCAGCACGCGGTGCCGGTCTGGACAGGACAAGGTGATCATGGTCTCTTTGCATCCGGCGGGAATGATATTCGAACCGATGATGTAAAACCCGTTCGGGGCCTTGACGCGCAGCCGGATGTCCCGGTTGAATCCGTCTTGCGGCTCCACCAGGAGTTTCAGCGGAGTGGCGCCGTTGATGAAGACCGCTTTGGAGGATGCTGTGACATATAGCTTGAAAGAAGGTTTCGGATGGTCGATCCGCAGGAAATAGGCATGATCGGGACTGCCGAGGCTTGAAGTGTCGGTCAGCAGGAAGGTGTATTTGCCGGATTCCGGAGCGGTGAAGCAGAGCCAGGAATCGGTATGCTGCAGGAGCGGACCTGCCAACACGCGTTTGTAATCGTCATTGAAGGCCACGGTCTTGCCGTCGGGTCCGAGGACGGTCAGCCGGGAATCCAGCTGGGAGCCGAGCTGGCGGGCGAAGACTTCGCCGACGATCTTTTCGCCTTTTTCAGCCTGGATGACGAACTTGTCGACCTGGGCCGGTTTCGCGATGCAGCCCTGCAGGAGGACGGGGAATCTGACCGTCCGGTCTTTGGCGAGTTCCGCAGTCTTCATCAGCGGCAGTTTCAGTTCGGGTTTGCGGATCCCAAATTTCGGCGGATCACCTTTCCAGGCGCGGATGCGGTAAACGAAATCCGCCCGGCCGCGGTAGAGCGCGTCGCGGACTTCCAGCACGTATTCGCCGTCGGCCGGAATGGTGCAGCAGAGCAGGGGATCGGGATCGAAACCGCGGTCGTCGACAAAGGCGATGCGGTTGTTTTTGCTGTCCTTCAGTTCCAGGATGCATTGGAAATAACCGGGCACGCAGTCGCCCATGAACGGGACCATGGCCCGGGCGAAAGTCCGGAATACCAGTTTTTCCCCTTTTTTGGCGGTGAAAAACCAGCGGTCGGTCTCGCCGGGCATGATCTGTCCGTTGATCACGGTCGGCAGACGGAATTCATATTTCGGCTTTTTGTTGGGCGGAACGGGCAGATAAGGCTCGCGGGTGCCGGATATGGTATCCACGTAAAACGGCAGGGGATTACTGACCTGGCCATTGTTGCGGACCAGCCGGAATTCGCGGCGGCCGGGTTTGGCATCGGGGGCGATTTTCAGCTTGACGATCACATTGGAATTGATCGCCGGGCTCATCTGGAGGGAATTGCGCGGGACGAACATGTGTACGGACAGCAGATGGAACTCCAGGGGCGTGAGCTCGTCGATGTGATCGAAATAACGGTGTTTCCGCCAGTTCTTCAATTCCTCTTCATCGGTCGGCCGCTTGGGGACTTCCTTGCTTCCTTTGACAATATTGCGCATCCAGGTGCTGACGAATTTGTGCTGCTGTCCCCAGATATTGGGCATGCCGGGAACCGTCTGGACGGATTCGACCGTGACGCCGGATCCGGAGATCCGGGCCGATTTAAGGGCCCATACCTGCTGGCCTCCGACCAGGACTTCGACCGTTTCACCGGTTTTTCCCCCCGCGGGGATCAGGTAGCCGATATGCTGTGCGGAAACGGAGGAAGTCAGCAGAAAAACGGCAAGGGAAAACAAGATATGGCGCATCATGGTAATATCTTTCTGTTAATGATAATAAAGAAATTCTTTGGAATTGACGAGGACCCAGCAGAGATCGGGCCAGACATTGCCGCGGAGTTTTTTGGGCAGCGACCTGGAATAGTCCATGACCCACTTCTTTTCCAGCGGGGTGGGATTGCGGGAGAGAATGCGCAGATAAATTTCCCCGATGCCCCGCCGTTCCAGCTGCCATTTGCATCTTCTGCCGATCTGTTTGCCCAGATTGGTGACCTGCCAGTAGATAGTATTGGAATTCAGCAGGTACAGCCGCTGGGCTCCGGTGATCTTGTTGTTGCGGTCGGAGATCTTGCCGGAATCGCGGGAAGGACGGCCGAACAGATCCAGCCGGACGCTGGAAATGCTGCCGTCCGCGATCTGGACTGCCCGGGTGCCGGGCGGCAGGAATGTGAACGGTTCCGGAATGACGCTGGAGTAACGTCCGAAATTGCCGGTCAGCACGCCGATGGAATCGGAGATCACTTCCGCTTCCAGCCGCCGGACCGGATAGGTCAGAAAATATTTTTCCGTGACGGTGACCTCGCCGGAAGGAGCGACCGAGGCGGCATTGAATGCCCCGGAATTCATGATCACCCGGAAAAGCCGGCGCATGTCATATCCGGAACGGCGGAACTCTTCGGTCAGCAGTTCCAGCATTTTTTCATTAGCGGGAACGGAGGCCAGGCCGATCCCCGCAGCAAAACGATCCCATGAACCGCGTTCAGGCGTGATGTCGTCGGCGGGATCGATCAGCCCTTTGCCGAAGAACCAGCTCCAGACCCGGTTGACCATCGCCCGGGCAAAATACGGATTATCATCGGATACCAGTGCTTTGGCCAGGATCAGGCGGGGTTCCTCGTCCGGAGCGTTGATCGTGAAGGTGCCGCAGCCGGGCAGCCAGGCTTTCAGGCGGACGGCTTCCGGAGCGGTGAAAACCAGTTCCTCTTTCCATTCCGAAGTGCTCTTGAACCGGATGCGGGAGAAGAAGGCCTCGAACTCTTTGCGTTTGTCTTCTGGCAGTTTTTCCACGCGCAGGCCCATGAAAGTCAGCGCGGTGATCTTGGCGAGTCCCGCCGGGGTGCGGTCGCCGCTGCCGCGGAAGAAATTGGCGTAGGGGACCCGGAAATTGCTGCCCGAGGCGGTCAGCATTTCGTAGGCCATTTCCGAATAGGGACGGTTGTTCAGGATATCGGTCCGGAGTTTCTCATGGAAAGCCTGCACCGCATTGGGCCAGAGGTTGACCGGGAATTCGGATTTGACCCGGAGCATGTCGGCGAACCGCATGGCGATCAGATCGGCATGTTCGCGGGATGCCAGCAGTTTGTCGATCAGTTTCGCACGCTTGTCCTGCGATTTGTCCCGCAGGAAACTCTGGGTTTCCGCCAGGGTAGGGATCCGGCCGGCCGCGGTCAGATAGGTCCGGCGCAGAAACACCGGATCGGAGGCCCGCTCGATTTCAGGCAGCTCCAGATGTTTCCGGCAGTCTTCCTGAATCCGGTTCATTTTTGAGGTGATGCAGGCCAGTTCCTGCGGAACTTCGATCTCCTGCCGGGTGTTATCGATAAAAGGACTGGCGGCCGGAAGCTGCAGGATCATCAGGACGGCGAAACAAATCAGAAATCGTTTCATCTTTCATCTCCAAATGCATATATCGGATCGGTTTGGATTTCAATATAAACGCCATTTCGGCAAAATCAAGCGGAAAATCGGAAAGACCTGTCCGTTTTCACGAAAAAACGGAAGATAATTCGTAAAGACGGACAAAACCGGCAGGATCGTAAATTATTGATCGGCTCCCCGTCATGCGCCGCGGACCAGCAGTCGCGCAAAGGCGAAGAGCGGATTATGTCCCAGATATTCCCGGCAGGGCAGCAGCCACGGAGCTTTCTTCCGCTGCATTTCCGTCTGACTGCGGCCGAACGGATGATAGAATTCCCAGACGGCACCCGTCCGGTCGTATTGCAGCTGACTGTATTTTAGGACACGTTCCGCGATTTTGAGTGCGGCGTCTTTGCGGCCGTAGCGGAGACAGCCGAGGACGGCCATCCAGGTGATGCTGTTCCAGGCGCCGCCGCGCCACATCTTCAGCTGGAAATACGGTTCATCGACCGCAACGAACGGCAGCGGATGCTCCGTGAAGAAATGTCCCGGATCGAGCAGACTGCCGTCGATCATCCGGTTGGCCTGTTCTTCGGAAGCCGCGCCGCAGGTCAGCGCCCAGACTGCCGTCAGCGCCCGGTACCTGATATTGCGGTCCAGCAGATAGGAATCATGGAAAAATCCGGTTTCATCGCTGAAAAAACGGGTTTGGATCACGGAATCCAGCTCATCGCGTTTGCGGGCGAATTCGGAACCGTCCAGTCCCAGCGCCTCGGACCACCGGGCCGCCGCATCGTAGAGCAGACGGACCAGCGAGGTGGCATCGATATTCGGGAACCGGTCCCGTTCCTGCACCGTTTCGCAGCGGATGCTTTCGTCCACCCCGCTTTCCCAGTTCTTCGGTTCGATCATGTCTTTGAAGAAAAAGCCGAAATCAATGGCTTTCCGGTTGTTTTCGAACCAGCCGATCTGCTTGAGCAGCGGCTGATAGGCGAGCTTGACCGCCTGGAGGCTGCCGGTCGTTTCCGTGTATTCATCGACTGCGAGCGGCCAGACCGGCGGGAAGGTGGAATACCAGGACGGACGGGGATAATCTGCCCCGCGGAAAAAAATGGCTCCGGCCATGAACCCGTCTTCCTGCTGGAATGAAAACAGGTTTTCCAGCTGACGGAGCGTGTGTTCCGGCATGACCGGACAGGAATCGAGCAGAGTGTAAATGAGGTCCCAATGTCCGAACGCGGGATTGAAATAATATCCGCCGCCCAGAGTCTCCAGCGGATAAGGCGCGGGCGAGGTCGGGTTTTCATACATGGCCCCCTCATGCATTGCTGCCAGATGGCGCAGCAGGGGCCGCCAGGGCTTGAACTCAGGCTGTCCCGCTTCCTCGAACAGGGCGGAAAAATACAGCTCCATAATGATCCTCGAAAGTTATTTGACGGTCACCGTTCCGAAATGGTCGGGAATATGCCAGACCCCGTAGAGCGCCAGCGGGCACGTGGTGGCATATTCCACCGGCATCCCCTTGACCCGGTGCGTCCGGACGAGATTGAAGCGCAGTTCGGTGATTTTCGAGCCGAATGCCTCATAAGGGATGGCGGCCTTGACGATCCAGCGGTCTTTCAGCCGTTCGGCCCCGATCTGGCAGTTGTCGAGCTTTTTCCAGACGTTGATCCCTTTGCCATAATGGCGTGACGACCAGGCGCCGCGGTCGTTGACCAGGATCTGATGGATCATTTCCTCTTTGTTCATCGGCGCGATGTAGATCTCCACGCAGTTGTCGTTCCAGATGGCTCCGTCCACATTTTTGCGTTTGGGATCCCAGACCGTTTTCTTCATGTCGGCTTCCTTCAGTTCGGCGCGGATGAAGAAATGCGTATTGCTGGATGCCAGCTGGAAGGAGGCCGGAGCCCGGAGCGAAACCTGGAAACGGCGGCCGGGGATCAGCTGGAAGACCGGTGCTTTTTCCCAGACTTCCGCCGGCGGGAATTCCGAACCGGAAACTTTCACCGCGGTCAGACCGGATTTCAAGCGGACCGCTTCCCTGGCCATGCGCAGATCGCGGGTCTTGACCAATGGTTCGTAAACATATTTCCGGACCAGTCCGGCATTTTTGGCGTATCCGGTGTTTCTGGTTTTGGCAATGATCGCATCAACGATTTTTCCCAGACTCTCCAATTCTTTTTCCGTGTAGGCGATCAGCCAGAGTTTTTCCTGCATTTCCGCATTGCGCGGGGGCCAGGGATTGACCAGCCCTTTGGCCCGGTCCGGAACGGTCTTCTCCCAGAAATATCCGAACAGATATTCCAGCCGGTCAAAGAATTTCTGCGCATCTTCCGCAGCCGGACCGTAAGTGTAACGGTAATAATCCCGCAATTCTTTTTCGACCTCCAGATCGGGATTTTTCAGCATCCGCAGGGCAATATAGCTGTCCGCCGAATCGCGGGTATAGCTGCCGCCGCCCATTTCCATGAAAATGCCCAGACTCTTGCCTCGCAGGGCCTTGATATAGGCGGCGATCTTGCGGGGATAGGTCTCCACGATGTCCGGCATCGCTTCGTTGAAGCCGACCAGATGATAACACCACACCGAAACCGGATTGCCCGTGTATTCCTTCCAGCGTTCCAC
>SUWI01000152.1 GCA_015061565.1 Lentisphaerota bacterium | reverse complement strand
CAAATTCTCCGGCAGACTTGAACAGGCGACCTCACCCAGGAGGTCACGGAGAATCGACTTAACGAAAAGCACACCCCCAGTTTGACGACCTCCTGGGGCGACCTCATGTGCGAGAGAAAAATCCGGGGGGCGACTTTTTATAACATCCATTGAAATAGCGATTTATGATTTTTCGTCAACAGGGCATCGGTTCGCACCGACGATAACGCGGGGTCCGGTTTACGTTAAAAATCCCTTGGTCGCCCTCACGTTTTTGCATTTTTTCGACTTAACGAAAACCGACCGTGTTTCGTCAACTTTAACCCTCGCCCTCAGAAAACGTGTGTTTTGAACTCAAACATCCATCGGGGGTGAGGGCTGATCAGACAGTTTGACGCCAACTGCTCTTTTTCCGGTTAACGCCAACTCCCCCCTCTCGCCCCTCCTGTCCACGACCTCCTCCCTCAAAAAGTGAGGTCGTTTTGCATGACTTAACGGAAACCGCCCGGTTGTAACGCCGAACCCTCGCCCTCCTGCGGGAGGTGAAAAAGAGGGGCGGGACACCCCCTGTTCCGGCGACAGGGGAAACTGCCCGGCTGAACCATTTTCTGCTCTTCATTCCGCTGTTTCTCTCGGCGGGCGCGGTATTTGCCGGACAGTATCTCAAAGGGAACGCCTGGCTGACGGGTCAAAAGAGACAGCTTTACCTCTGGAGCCTGGGATATTTCTTGTGGATCATTTTCCTTTATTCCTGCTGCAAGGTCAAGCTGGAATGGTATATCTGGCCGAGTCTTCCCTTTCTGGCTGTCATTACCGGACTGCATTTCCAGCTTGCGCTTGACTGGATGCGGGAAAGTCTGACGCCGGGGTTCCGCGGGAAAAAGTATCAGACTGTCATTTCCCTGCTGACCCTGCTCTCTTTTCTGGTCTGGCTCGGGATCGGGGAAGGAAAAGCGGTCCGCTTCCATGTGAAAAGGAAAAAACAGCAGGATATTCTGCTTTGGCAGACCGGCAGCCGGGAATATGCCGGGCTGCATTTTTATTCAGTCGATTTTTCGGGGAAGTATATTCCGGTGCCGAAAGATCTTCTCCTGGTTTTGCGATTCCTTTCCTGCCGGGTCGACCAGGGCGATATCGACCGTTTCTCAGCTTCAGGAAGCCACCAATATCTGCTCGGCACGTTTGACGAGGCCTTGTCTCCGGCCGATCTGCAGCGTTTAGCCGAAGCATTTGCCGCAAAGCATTCCCTGTCTCTGATCCGCGGACAGAACAAGACGGCTCTTTTCCGGAAAAAAACAGTTCCGCCGCGGTAAGCACTTCATTTTCTCCGGCATTTTTCCCCTGACCGGATCCCTCCGGACCACCCGGGATAATGTTTTGTGCTGCAAATGGTTCTATCCCTTAAAATCTTTTTGACGGAAATCCGACTTTTGGTTTCATTGACAAAGATATTTTTCTACAGTATATTTATTGGCGGACAACGGAGACCCAAATGAGTAAAACTCAGACAATTCTGGAAAATTTGCGGCAGATGATCCAGAACCGTGAATTTGAAAATGGCAAGATCCCGGGAGAAAGAGAGCTGGCGGCAGCATTCAACTGCGGACGGGGGACCGTTCGCGCGGCTCTTTCCCATCTCGAAGCGGACGGCTGGATCGACCGCTGCCGCAGAAGAGGGACCACCATCCGGGACATCCTCCGGCAGAAAAACAGCGGTTCCATTGCTCTGGTCATGCGGACCGGCGGACATTTCTATGAAGATGTCTACCGTGAAATTCTGAACCGGTTCATCCATGCGGGTTATTCCATCCGGAGCGTGAGTACCGATCCGCTTTTCTGCAATCTTTACCAGGTTTCACCTAAACGGGCCGCATCGATGAAAAAATCTCTGGAAAAACTGATGGGATCCGATCCCACACTGTTCATCGTGCATACTTACCGCTGCCGCGAGATCCCCTGTTTTGAGAAAATGTGCCGTTACAACACGATCCTCTTCGGAAATCCGGTCCGCGCCAATATCCATTCCGTTCACGGGGTCTGGCTGGATTATGAACATGCCGGGTATATCGGCGGTCGGTATTTGCTGGAAAATGGGTGCCGGAGACCTGTTTATTTCCCTCAGTTTTTCTCGCTGCTGACCCATTTGAATCCGGATTTTTATGCCATTCACAAGGAAAAAAAGCTGATCGACGGTTTCCGCCGGGCGATGCTCGAAGGCGGGATCGATCCGGAAACCTCTGTCATCAACAGTTTTTCGCCGACGCCGAAAGCCCACCGGCAGATCCTTGCCCGCCTGTCGCTGCTGGACAAAAATCTCCCCGACGGCATTTTCGCCACGGATGCCAACATTGCTTTTTTTATCAGACAGCTGATGGAAAATCAGGGACATATCCCTGCAAACATGTGTTTCGCCGGCTTGTATAATACGCCATGGAGCCAGGGGCAGGCACCGGTCCAGTTTCCCTCGATCGATTTCAATGCGGCCGGCATTGCGGAGTCCCTTTTGAAACTGGCCGGAACCGCACCGGAAGACCGGGAGGATATTCTGGTCAAGCCGAAACTGGTCGTCCGGGCCTCTTGGAACTGTAATGACAAACCAACCCCATAAGGAGAAAAAAATGAGAAGGAAATTCACATTGATCGAATTGCTGATCGTCATTGCGATCATAGCAATTCTCGCGGCCTTGCTGCTGCCGGCACTGAACAAGGCACGGGCAAAAGCCCAGAGCCAAGGCTGCATGTCGAACCTGAAAAATATCGGCACGGGAGTGAATCTTTATGTTTCCGATTACAACGACTGGATCCCCTGCGCCAGAACATCCGGAGGAAATTCCAAGATCCGTCCGCAGAATCTGATGCGGATCTATATCGGTTTCGCCGTCTGGGAATGCCCTCTGCGTCCGTATGAAACCCTGTTTCAGCCGTCCCTGAAAGGAAAGACGTATAAAAATATGACGATCGGCTGGGAAATGATGATGGGGATCAAAATCAACAGCACCAAAGACTACCCCATGAAAAAAATCACTCTTCTCCGCAGTCCGTCGTCCGTAATGTATGCCGCCGACTTGAAATATTTGAACGACAATGCCCGGCTGCAGCATTGTTATGCCAGTTTCCAGTCCGGGGCGGATTTCGCGATGGATGATCTGCACATGCGGGGGTTCAATATGGCTTTCCTGGATGGAGCAGCCCGCCATTTCACATATCCGAACAAGGGGGCCGCCTGCAAGGAACTTTCCACTTATTACACGGGTTATTCTCCGAAAGAATGGCGCGACCTCGGAATTAAAAACTGATATGAAGGCACAGGGAAACAATATGAAAAAGATGATCCTGCCTCTGCTGGTTTGGACGGCCGCCCTGTTCGGATCGGAAATCGAGTTCGCAGGGAACGGCAGAACGCAATATGTGATCGCCGTTCCGGAAAAACCGGCTGGATTCGACCGCCGGGCGGCGGAAGATCTCAGGTATTATCTCGGCAGGATGACCGGAGCGGATTTCAAGATCCTCCCCGAATCACAAGTTTCTGCGGCGCAAAAGGCATTTTATGTCGGACAGACCGTTTTTGCCGGTAAATCGAAAATCGACTTCAGCAAGCTGGCGGCGGAAGAGTGGGTCATTCGAAATGCCGGGGACAGCCTGATCCTTTCCGGCGGCAAACCGGTCGGCAGTTTTTACGCCGTCTGGCGGCTGCTGAATCAGCTCGGATGTTATTGTCTGACGTTCGATCAGGATGCCGTTCCCGATCGCCGGGATCTGAAAGCCGCCATTGCCGATGAACAGAAAAAACCGGTTTTCGACGGCCGGATGATCTGGGACAGTTTCGGCAGTTTCTTCTTGAAAAACAAGCCGGCAGAATCCATTGTCGAGGCCTACAAAATGTGGAAATTGCGCAACGGTATCAACGGCAAACAATACAATATCGACAAAATCTGGTGCGGCAGTGCTTTCAATATCGCCCACTCGCCGCAGTTTCATTCGCTGAGCCTGTATGTCAATCCGAAACTGTTCGAAACCCATCCGGAATATTTTTCGATGAACGAGTATGGGAAACGGTTCAAGCCGATGACGTTCAGCAGCCGCGGCAGCCTCTGCATGTCCAATCGGGAAATGGCGAAACACGCCCTTGATTCCCTGCGGGCTATGATAAAGAGACATCGTGCGGAATTGCCGAAGGAACAGTGGCCGGTCATCTATGATATTTCAACCTTGGATGCTACCGGATACATCTGCAAATGCCCGAACTGCACTGCAATCACGGCAGAAGAAGGTTCGGAGACCGGTCTGCTGCTGTATTTCATCAATTATATCGCCGGAGCGATCCACCGGGAATACCCTGAGATTTTCATCCGGACCTTCGGATATAAAGTTTCTGCCGCCCCTCCGGTCAAAACCCTGCCGGCGGACAATGTGATCATCCAGCTGGCGGATAAATTTACCGTCAGCGACCCTTACCGGCCCCTGAACGATCCGCTTAACGCCGACCGGATCGCGTATTTCAAAGAATGGAGTGCCAAAGCCTCGCATCTTGCGGTCTGGGATTACGGCAATCTCGGCATGAGTTATTACAATCCCCCGCGTCCGGACACGATTTACAATGCCCTGCAGAGTGATCTGCGCTTTTTCCGGGATTTGAACATCAAGTCCGTTTTTCTGGAATGCGAACAGTGTTTTTATGCGCCGCAGAGCTTCATTTATCTGACTTACTTCACTGCCGCCCAGCTGATGATGGACCCCGAAAAAGACGTCGACCGCCTGGCAGAGGTCTACTGCAAATATTATTTCGGCCCGGCGGCTGAAGAAATGCTCGGCCTTTTCAACCAGATCCGCGCCGGGATGAAAAAACAGCGGACCAGGCAGAATACCGCCATGGTGTCGCATTGGGAATATCTGACGCCGGAATTCATGTGCAGTACGTATGTCAGAATGAAAAAACTCGCCGGTTCCCTGCCGGAAAACAGCGTTTACCGCCAGCGGGTGAATGCCGAACGGATCAATTTCATCTGGTACGCCGTCGCCCAGCGTGAGTTTTACCGCAAAGCCTTCAAGGCAAAAAATATCGACATCGACGATCTGGTGGCGGAATGCCGCACGCTGGCGAAAGCGTATATCCGGAAGATTCCCCTCGGGAATTATAAGAAACAGGATGCTTTGTTCGAGGAAAAATTCAAAACCGCCGCGCTCAATCTGCCCCGTCCGGAGAAATTCAAGGAGGTTCCGAATGAACGTTTCCGCATGATCTCCTATCTGGATTTCCGATCCCAGCCGAGGCTGGGCGCAAAAATCGTTGATGATCCGGAGTCTATCACCGGAAAAGCGCTGAAATCGGCCAATAAAAATCCCGACTATCACGGGATCGACAAGCGGATCGCCGCTACCAAATATCGGACAACGACTTTCAAATGGGGGGATCACAAGGGTAAAAAACATGTCACGCTGCGGCTGAAAAAAATCCATACCGATGAAAAATATCACTGGTACCGTATCCCCGGCAAACTGGAACTGGAACCGATCACCTATTTCTGGGCCCAGGGATGGTCTATCCAGGCGCAGACTTCGCGGCTGTATGTGCTCACCGACGGCAGTCCCGAAGACAATACCTGGGATGAAGTCTGGATCTCGGTCAAATTCACCGGGCCGGCCTATGTCCCCAGTTCCCGGAAAGAAAATGCCATCTATGTGGATATGGGTGTGCTGGTGAAAAATCCGGAGCCCGGCAGAAAATGAAGTTCATAACCCTCGGAACCGGGGCGGGGACACCCTCGAAAAAACGCAATAATTCGGCTTCCGTCCTCCATACGGACCATGGCGATTATGTCATCGACGCCGGGGCTCCGCTGACACGTTCCCTGATACAATGCGACATCGATCCGAACAATGTCCGCGCGGTTTTCATCACCCACATGCACGAAGATCATTTCGGCGGCCTGACCAGCTTCCTCAAGGACCGGATGCGCGACAGCCTGGTCTCCAATCCCCGATGGCGGGGGATTCGTCCGGAGATCTGGTTCCCCGATGCGGATGCCTTCCGGCCGTTCGAGGACCTGATGGCGATCCAATACCGCGGCCGCAATAAAGATCATATCCAGTTCAAGCTGATAACTCCCGGCCGGTTTTTCGATGACGGTTTTCTGCGGGTGACCGCCATCCCCAACCGTCATATCCCTTGGCAGGACGGTTTTCTGCCGTCTTACTGTCTGCAGCTGGAAGCGGAGAACACCAGGATCGTCTGCACCGGCGATCTGGCGCTGGATGGTTCCGATTTTCCCGTGGAGGCGGCAAAGAATGCGGCGCTCTGCGTGTCGGAATTGACTCATTTCGACCCGGTCGAACATATTCAGTATTTCAAGCAGATCAAACCGCAGTTGCTGGTATTCAATCATGTGGCGGCTTCGCTGACCGGCAAAATCCCGGAATTCTGCAAACAGGTCGGCTATCCCGTCATTGTCGCCGAAGACGGCGACGAGTTTGCGGTTTAAGACAGTCCTCCGGATCGGACCGTGCTGCCGTCATTCACCGGACGGCCTCATATTTGCAGCTTTACCTGAAATTACCAATTGCGGATTTGAAAAAGAAACAAGATGGATTATATTATTCAAACATGGCGGTATAATTTATGGCCGTGGTTGCAGATAAAATCTGGATCGGGAAAGGGGATTTGCATCAATTTCCAGTTAATGTAAACTGGGGTGCGGTTTTCATTAACTTTGCAGCGATTTGAGGCAGGAGGGCACGAAAACAAGGTAAGCGCAGTTAATGAAATCCGGTATGTCCGGAGAGTTAAACTATCTACGGTGAAGCCTGAATTTCGGAACGAAAACCGCCACCCCAGTTTTTGTTTCTCCGCCCATCCAGCCCTCTGGTTCGGGCCTTTTTTATTTCCACGTAAAACCCCTTGTAACAAAGGGATTTGCAAAACATGAACCCCTCTGAAAATTCTCTGCGGAGAATCTCTGGGGGCGAGGTCGGGGGTAGATAGTTAATGAAAAATGCCCCAAATTCTCCGAATCTGATTCTCTCCAGCCCTCCCTGACCGGACAGGCGTCCGAAGAGCGGTCGCAGATCCGCAACCGGGAGATCGCCCTGCTTCGCCTGCGGGGAAAACTGCTGGACGGCAGAACCCCGGCGCAGGCGGAGGAAACGCGTTTGCTCCGGATGGAACATTACCGGCTGGAACGGGGCGGCCCCGTCCGTGTTTTCATCCGTCTGCCGCCGAAGGAAAAGAAAACCCGCTGAGGCGGGAAATCACGCGCGTCACACCGGATTTCCGCCGGGATGAAGGTGATGCCGCGAGTGATTGCGTTCCCGGCGGTAAAGCAGGGCGCAGAGCATCATCACGATCAGGAAGATGCATGCCGAACCGACGAACAGGAGCCGCAGTCCGAAACACCGGACAACCAGCCCCGCTGCCAGCGGGGCGACGAAACCGCCGATCGAACGGATCGACTGTGCCCACGCAAAGGCGATGTTCCGCGCCGCCAGGCTTACTTTGCGGCAGAGCCAGACCTGCAGCGAAGGCTCGATGCAGTCGACCGTGAAATTCGCCAAAGTGCGCATCAGCACCAGATACCCCATGCAAGGAGTGAAGGCGATACTCAACAGCAGCAGGGCGGCGATCCCGGCCATCGACATGGCAGTCTTGCCCGGATCGAAGCGGTCGGACAAATAACCTGCGACGAGACCGGCGAGCACGCCGGCAGTCCCCGCCAGAGCCTGGATGATACCCGTCCAAGTGGCGGCGCCTTTGATCCCGCCGTGGATCTCCTGCACGAACAGGGGCAGGAAGGAATGGTCGAACACCCGGCCGAACATGGTCATGCTCACCATCAGCAGGATCGGGAGAACCAGCATCGTCTGCCAATGGCTCAGGGTCATCTTCTTCCATTGCGCCCGCAGCGGATTGCCGACGGTCTTTTCCTTGGCCGGCGGGGTAAAATACTCCTTGACGCCGAAAATCATGATCAGGACGGAAAGCGCGGTCGGGATCCCGGACAGCAGAAACGTCATGCGGTAACCGAATATATCCGCGGCAATACCGCCGAAAAACGAACCGAACAGCAGTCCGCTGAAAGTGGAACTGTTGACCACGCCCAGTGCGAACCCGACCCGTTCCTTCGGGACCAGAGAAGAGGCCAGGGCCAGTGCGACCGGTACCGAACCGCAGACGATCCCCTGGAGCAGACGGAAGACGATCATCCATTGGGGCGACGAGCACAATGCGATTCCGCAGAGCACCACGACCCCGCCGATATAACAGCGCAGGAGCATCTTTTTGCAGCCGTAACGGTTCGCCATCATTCCCCAGAACGGGGAAAACACGAGAACCGCCAGCGACGGTGTTCCGCCGAACAATGCGACCCAGAACGGAAGCTCGGACTGAGGCACGCCGATCTCCTGCATGAAGAACGGCACAAACGGGATCCCGAACGAAAAACTGAGCTGAAACAGGCACTGGGACAGCCAGATCAATATGAGGTATCTTTTCCAGTGAACATCCCCGGACGGACCCGGACCAACCGCTGACTGCGACATAAAAACAATCCTTTGAGGTAATTTCAAAATAAAAAAGTAAAAATCCACGCCCAGAGGACGTGGCTTTGCTCTATGCACCCTTGAAGGGTGCTAACGGCGGCACCCAGAGGATGCCGCCAACACTGTCCCCTTTTGTGTTCTCAGTTAGAATCTAAAGCGCTGTTGCTCCATTTTGCGTTCCTGCTTTTCCTGATACCGCACATACTGGCGGATCATTTCCTCATTCACACCTACGGTATCAACGCAATAGCCATCTGCCCAGAAATGATTTCCCCAATAGGGTTTCGTCTTCAATGTCGGACAATGACTAAACATCCGGATTGCACTGCGTCCTTTCAGGATTCCCATCAAATCGGATATTGATACTTTCGGCGGCACAAGCACAATCATATGAACATGGTCGCTTTGTATGTTCAGTTCTTGAACTATACAATGTTTCTGTTCACAGAATTGCCGTATGCACCGATTCAGTTCTGTCTTCATCTCTCCTTCCATTATTTTATAACGATATTTCGGCACCCAGATCAAATGATACTGGCAATGCCACAAAACATGTGCTATCTTACCAAATCTGCTCATGCTATATCCTTTCTCACTGTGGGGACAGTTGAGATAATATAGCATGGGTGGACCTTCAGGCAAACCCTGATGGTCTCTGACCACGCCCAGAGGACGTGGATTTCTGAAACGCATTAAAATTACTTGAAAAAAGTCAGCTGAAAGTTCATTTTACGCCAGACCAAAGGAGTAACATGAACAATCAGCTGAGTCATTACATTAGCATCGAACCGGACTCTTTTCAAGAGTTGGAAGGAGAATTTGGAGTAAAAATTACAGTTAATTTTGCATTGCATCACTTACCTTTTTTCAATCGGAACGATAATGCTGCTGTCATCCTGCAGTTGCGAGCCTTTTCGACGGGTATCTTATCTGTCGATTTTTCCGCAGAAGGAACAAATACAGCTTCGCCGGTTGATATCGACTTTGAACCCATTGATCCCGAAAGGATCTACGCCAGGAAGTTTAGTGCGATAGAAAGACTTTGCGACATCGAGGCGTCAATATCCAAGACAGAAGATGCAGAACAAAGGCACCAGATGATTCTTCAGGATATTTGTCGTTATTTCCTGCGTATTGGAATAACACCTCAGCAATCAAGCTCAATTGATTTAGCATTTCAGAAAGACAATCAGTTCGTAATTTTTGAGATAAAAACAACTACTCCTGAAAATCTGGGACAACAAGCTGGCAAGGGATCGTTCCAACTGGCTTTGTATTCTCATGGTATGGCTATTTCGGGTCTTGCTGTCGCCCGCAGAATACTTATTCTGGAAATATCGACTAATGAACTGCGGTATCTGCTCGGTGTCATCCCGCGCAGACGGCGGAAGCATTGGGAAAAATACAGGGGATTGCCGAACCCGCTTTTCACGGCGATGGTCTGAATGCCGAGGTCGGTGGAAGACAGCAGGTGCTCCGCGCAGACGATTCGTTTTTCCAGCAGGAATTCCGCCGGGCTCTGCTGAAAGCATTCCCGCCAGCGCCGGTAAAAAGTCCGCGGGCTGACCGAATAATTCCGGCAGACCTCCTCCAGCGAGATGTTTTCCATATAATGCGCACCGAGATACGAGGCGATTTCGTAAATTTCCGGGTAACGGCTCTTTTTCATGCCGGTTCTCCCGGCAATCGCCAGCGTGATTTCCTCCAGCAGACGGAGGAACAGACCGTCCATGCGGTCCGCCGTTCCAGGCAGATAGATCAATTCCATTTCTGCAAAGATTTCGCGGAGGATGCCGTCAATGTGCCGGGTCATCTGAAAACGGCCGGGACCCGGGTGGATCATGTTCATGAGAGGCTCAAAATACTCGGGATCGACGGTAAACATGAGTTCATCGTGTTTCCTGGCGACAATGGTGTCGATGCGGGTGCCGGCGGGAAGGATGCTCAAGACCGGCTGAGGGCCGGAAAATTCCCGGAGAACCCCGTTGATTACGGATCGCCCGACACCCGGTCCGGGATGGAAACTGCAGCAGATATGCAGGAGATTGAGTATGCTGTTGCGGTTCCGGGAAAGATGGTCCGGCATCCATGAAATGCTCCGCAGCCGGAAAGGACGATTCAGCAGTCTCGGCAGTTCATTCAGATAAAAAATCCGGTCTGGCATAAAAACTCCGTTTTTTGGCATAATTTCTGTAATTATGCCGATTTTACCGTCTTGCATTTATTATGTTTTTCCGGTATAATATATCATGTACATAGAAAAAAACAAATTTTTTTCAGAAAGGACGCGCAAAATTATGGAATCCAGCAAAATCAACAACTTCCGACACGGGTCGTTCACCTTGATAGAACTCCTCGTGGTGATAGCGATCATTGCAATTCTTGCCGCAATGCTTCTGCCCGCGCTTGCCAAGGCGCGCGAGAAGGCGAGGCAAATAAACTGCGTCAGCAACATGAAGCAGATAATGCACGCTCAGACAATGTATTCGGACGACAACAAAGAGACGTTTACAGCATTGGCCCTTCCCATCACATCCTCAGTAAAATTGCCTAATGGCGAGACTGTGACAAGTGGAAATTTTTACTGGAACTTTATGCTTTATCCATACATTAAGGCTTTTGAGCCATTCAATTGCCCATCTGCGGATGTAGATGATACAATCTGGACAAAAAATTTTAATGGCAATATGAGTTATGGACTAAACGATAATCTCAAACACATCATGCGTGCCAAAGTCAAGTATCCCTCCGAAACCATGCTTCATGCAGACGTTGCCAAAACCCTGGAGCACTTTTACCCCTATGACATCAAGTACCGTGACTACTTAACATTTAAGCCCCGCCATAACGCCCAGCCCACTATCGGCTATGCCGATGGCCATGCCGCAAGCAGGCAAGCTAAGAGCGTGCCGCCCGCTCCGCTCGATTTGGTTGCTTCTTATGGTTCCAAATTCTGGCGCCCTGAGCCGAGTGGTACAGTCGTCGACTGATATGGATACTGAGGTGATTTCAAAACTATCGAGGTAATTTCAAAATAAAAAATTAAAATTACTTGAAAAAAGTCAGTTGAAAGTTCATTTTACACCGACACAAAAAAGGAGTAATATGAACAGTCAACTAAGTTATTACATTAGCATCGAACCGGACTTTTTTCAAGAGTTGGAAGGAGAATTTGGAGTAAAAATTACAGGAAAATGTAATCGGTCAGTGGGTTAGGACGCAGGATTTCCACGAACTCAAACGGAGAAAGCGGAGAAAGCGGAGATCGCGCCAGACATGACTTGACAGAGACCGCAAGTTTTCGCGGCTTGGAGATTTCATGCCGAGAGTCGGGTTTCCGCGTTCGCCCCAGGATACCCGGAAGACTCAGGATACCCCAATACCCGCTGTTCTCGGAAAGACACTGACTGATTACTGGAAAATTGGCAAATTTCCTCAGGACAGTGGAAATTGTCCGTCCAGACCGCTTCATGACTTCGGAAATGAAATGGTGTGGTGTGGTGTCGGACGGAAGAAATTGGATCGAGAGAAGTTATTCAGGTCGTTTCTGCTAAAGGCGGAATTCAACCTGCCCACGGCCAAGGTGCTCATTGAAAGTCTGAAAACAAATACGAGTTGGCGTCTGCTGTGCGGCTGGGAATATTCAACCGGGATCCCGTCAGAAGCGACTTTTTTCCGTGCCTTTGCCGAATTTGGGAAGGCCGAACTGCCCGGCGCGGTTCATGAGGAAATCGTGGTGGAAAACTGTCATGATGAATTGATCTGTCATGCCTCAAAAGATTCAACGGCAATAGAAGCCGGGGAAAAGCCCTGCCGCCGGAAAAGCGAACCTGCAAAATGAAGAAGAAGCGAGGTCGCAAGAGCAAAGCCGAAAAAGCCGCACTGCAAGCGAAATCGGATACAAATTACACTTTGATGTTTCCGATGGCGGCATTCCGTTGTCCGCCATTTTGACCTTGGCGTCGGTTCATGACAGCCAAGTGGCCATCCCCTTGATGCAGATGACAGCCGAACGGGTAAAAGTTCTGTATGACCTGGCTGACGCGGCATACGATGCTCCGGAAATCAAAATGGTATCGGAGATGCTCGGGCATGTCCCGAGTATTAATCCCAACAAACGGTGTGGGGTGGAAAAGGAACTGGAACCCGCTTCGCAGGTTCGCTATCATGTCTGCAGCGGAATCGAACGTGCCAACTCGGAAATGAAAGACAACTACGGCGCAAATCACGTTCGCGTCAAAGGCCATTTGAAGGTCTTATGCCACCTGATGTTCGGCGTTCTTGTCTTGACTGTCAAGCAGATATTCAATTATTTCGCTTGAGTTTTAACATAATCAGTTCATAAAACAAAGCCAATTGCGATTGGTAAGGAGGTCTATGCCATGAAACAAGATTTTTCGTGTTTTTTTTCAAGAAAAAAAACTGCCGATGCGTCAAAAATGGTTTGACGCTGAAAAAATCAACTTTTTAACAAGATGAGCCAAAGCGTTTTGAAATTGGCTCCAATCATTGAAATGCGCGTCGATATGAACACATT
>SUWI01000151.1 GCA_015061565.1 Lentisphaerota bacterium | reverse complement strand
GATGAAGCCGGCTGGAAAAAAGCCGAAACGGTCTGGATGCTGCCCATGAAGGACAAGCACGCCGAGGTCCAGACCCGCGTCCGGATGCTCGCCGACCGCGACAATTATTACGTCGGGATCGAATGCGACGAACCGTTCACTGACAAGATGGTCTGCGTCAAACGCAAAAAAGACGATATCGAACTGTGGCGGGACAATGTGGCGGAAATCTTCTTCTCCTCCGGCCGTCAGGCTTCGTTCCGTTATCAGATCATGCTCTCGAGCATCGGGGGCACCTGCGATCTGCGCGCCGAAAACCGGAAAGAGGATCTTGGCTGGGACAGCGGAATGGAATACAAATATTCGGTCATTCCCGGCAAGATGTGGGTCGCGGAGATACGTATCCCTCGCAAATCCATGCCGGAGATCACGGGGGATGAATTTTCCGTGAACTTCACCAGAAGCCGGATCCTGAAAGCGGAATGCCAAGTGAAGAACATCTATTACAGCTGGTTCCCGCGCGGCCTCGGCGGACACACTCCGGAAAACTTCGGCAGTGCGGTCCTCGGAGAGCCCGGAAAAACCAGATCCGTCGTCCTCTGCGGCGATTTCGACGGACGTGTCGTCAAGACCCGGATGTATCAGGGAAGAAATGCGGTATGGCACTCCGACGCCCCCTTCCCCGCGGACCGGCAGTTCTTCATGACCAAAGGACAGTCCGTATGTCTGGAACTGCCCGGCGGCGGGCGGATCATCAGACAGTTTTTTGCCAGGGGCCTGCTGAAAGCCGGAATGAAGTATCGGCTTTCGTTCTACCTGAAAACCGAAAACGTGGTCAACCGGAAAAATCCGCGGCATGGCGCGTTCATGGACATCCGGTTCGGCAAGAAAAGCGCTCTCGGGAATGCCTTGTTCCCGCTGTCGCCCACGCTGTCCGGCAGCATGGACTGGAGCCGTTTCCAATTCGAATTCACTGTTCCGGAAGGCGTCGGAGAAGAAAAGTCGCCTTATATCGGCTTCTATCTGCCCAAAGAGGGGGAAGGCAAAGTCTGGATCGACCATGTCGAGATCGTTCCTCTGTGAGAGCGTTTTTCCGGTTGCAATGCGGGCGATCCTGTATTATATTACCTCCATTATTCGAAACGTTTTAAGATATATGGAGGAATCAAAATGAAAAAGACGATCGGGATCGGGTTGGCAATTCTGCTGTTCGGCGTCTGGCTTCCGGGCGGAAAAATTCTTGGAGCGGAGGATGTGAAACTGCTGATCCCGGCCAGAATTTATGCGGTTCCCGGCGTGGAAATGAATGTGTATTTCCAGAACGTCGTGACGGTGGTCAATCCGGCCAATTACGTGTTCGACGTAGATTGTTCCAAGGGACGTAACGACCTGAAACGGTGGCGTTTCACCCCGACTGAAAAAGACGAGGGACGCTGGCCGTGGAAGATCCGGGTCATCAATGAAAACGGCACGGTTGCGGAAGCTGAAGCGGAACTGATCGTGGTGCCTGCCGCTGCCGGCAATGGCCGCAAACTTTCCCTGCTGATGGTCGGAGCCAGTCAGACTGCGGCGGGCCATTACGCCAACCGCGTCACGGAGCTGATGAAACTTCCCGGCAATCCGGAATTCACCTCGATCGGCACGCGCGGACGCGGGCCCGGACGGCATGAAGGCTACGGCGGCTGGCGCTGGAGTTCCTTCCTCACCCGCTGGGGTTACACCGGCAAAAATAAAATGGACGGGATGCATCCGAACCGTCCGGTCGGTTTCAACAGTCCGTTCCTCTTCCCCGGTGCGGACGGCAAAGGCGTGTTCGATCTGGAGCAGTATTTCCGGAACAACAACGGCGGCAAGGTTCCGGACGCAGTCAGTTTTCAGCTGGGACTCAATGATTTCTTCCTTGCCGACGACAGCAGCATAGCCGAGGTCACGGCCAAATCGATCAAAAACATGGAAGAGCTGATCGCGCGGTTCCGTCAGCTCAAGCCCGCGCCGGAGATCTTCGTCTTCCAGCACATTCCGGGCTCGAATCAGGACGGGTTCGGCAAAAACTATTCCTGCGGACGGACCAGTTTCCAGTACCGCAAAAACCTGGATTACTACAACCGCGCACTGCTGAAGAAAAGCCGCGAACTGAATTTCCATATCGTGCCGATGTATATCAACCTCGATACGGAAAACAATTATCCGCTGCTGGAACAGGAAATCAACCAGGGGAATCCGCGGAAAGTCCAGCGTCAGAACAACGGAGTGCATCCGGCGAAACCGGGTTATTATCAGATGGGCGACACGCTTTACTGCGTGCTCAAAGGCTGGCTGGCCGAAAAAAAACTTCGGTGAAATGACGAATTCATTCCGAACAAAGGACAAAGGAAAAATGGATCCGATATTCTTATCCCACCGGGGCGAATCGGACGATGCGCCGGAAAACACGATGCAGGCTTATCAGCTGGCAATGGACCGCGATTCCGATGGGATCGAACTGGATATCCGCCTGACCGCTGACGGCCGGGTGGTCTGCGTCCATGATGCCGATCTCGAACGCGTGGCCGGCAACCCCGCGGAGGTCGCGAACCATACGCTGGCGGAACTGCGGAAGATCCATCCCGTGCCGGAACTGCATGAAGTGCTGGCGATCCTGCGTCCGGGCAGCATGATCCAGATCGAACTGAAAGGAACTGAGACCTTGCTGCCGAAGCTGCGTCCGCTGCTGACCCCGGAACTCTGCCGGAAACTGGACGTGCGGATCAGTTCATTCAAGGCGGAACTGCTGAAAGCGGCAGCGGATCTCTTCCCCGAACTGCCGCGTCTGCTGCTGATCGATCCGATCAAACATTTCGGACATCTGCCGACTGCCGACGAAACCGCCGCGCTCCTGGCACAATACCGCGCGACGGGTATCAGCATTCGCGCCAATCTCGCCTATACCGCGGAGTTCGTCTGGGAATTGAAAGCGCGCGGTCTGGGCGTGGTGGCCTGGGGCGTTTCCAACGACCGGCTGGGTCTGCACATGGCCGAGATCGGCGTGGATGCCATGACCTGCAACCATGCGGTCGCTCTGCGGGCTTTGTGGCGCGCGAAATAATTCAGCTTATCACGCCTTGTCGGTAAAAATCCGGTTCGGTTTGCGCGGCGGAACTGCCGGATGATCACCCTCGGCAAAGCCCAGGATGCAGATGCCGATCCCCTCGTATTCGCCTTTCAGACCGCGTTTCTTAAGGAACTCTTTCCATTCGGGTTTCTCGAAAGTCTCCTTCGCCCGGTGGATCCAGCAGGAGGCCAGCCCGACCGCATAGGCAGCCAGCATCAGATTGCCCATCACCAGCGAACCGTCGTAAACCCGGTTCGCTTCCGCTTTCGGGGCCAGCACGATCAGACAGACCGGCGCACCGTAAAACGGATCGAATGAAGCATCCCAGCCGCCGATCGCACGATTCACCTCGGAAAGACGGTCCCGGACCGCCCGGTCCTTCACTTCCACGATCACGGCAGACTGTCTGCCCATGCTGCTGGCGGCGTAACTCCCGGCCTCCATGACCTGGCGGATCAGGTCTTCGGGCGGCAGGGCACTCTGGAATTTACGGATGCTCCGACGATTTTTCATGGCTTCCAAAACAATGTTTTCCGACATGTGACGCTCCTTTCTCTGCTGGTTTTGACGGAAATAATATAGCGGGATGCGGCCGAAAATTCAAGATTTTCCGCAAAAAGATCAAAAAAAACATTTTTTTATCAAAAAAACCATTTTATTCCGGCGATTACGGAGTATATTTACAGCAAGATCGGAAAAAAGCCCTAAAAAGGAGGCAGATCAGCAATGAGCAATACGATCAAATGTGCAATCGTCGGACTGGACACCAGTCACGCCACGGAATTCCCGAAATTCATTCAGGACCCTGCGATGGAGCCGGAATTTCAGGTCAAAACCATGCAGGTGACGCGAAACCTGCGTTTTGAAACGCCGTTCCAGAAGAAAGAAGGCCTGGACAAGCGTCAGGCTTATCTGGAAAGCATCGGGATCAAAGTCACGGAAAATTTTGAGGAAGCCGTGGCAGACTGCGATGCGATCTTCATCGAAATCAACGATCCGGCCCTGCATCTGGAATATTTCCGCAAATGCGCGGCGCTGGGCAAGCCGATCTTTCTGGACAAGCCGTTCGCCGATACGCTCGAACATGCCACGGAGATCCTGAAGATCGCCAAAGAGAACCACATCCGGTTTTTCACGGCGTCCTCGCTGCGTTTCGATGCCAACATCGTGAAAGCGCACGAAGAAATGCCGGAGATCGAACAGGGCATCACCTGGGGACCGCTCGGCATGGCGCCGGCCGGTTCATCCATCGTCTGGTATGGCGTCCATACCTTCGAAATGCTGGAAAAGATCATGGGTCCCGGAGCGATCCAGGTGACCTCGGTCCCCGACCGCCAGGGCGTGGTCTGCACGGTGGCCTATGCCGACGGACGCCGCGGAACCATCCAGCTCACCAAAGGCAATTACAGCTACGGCGGCGTCCTCCGCAAAGGCGGCGAAAACCGGCTGTTCACCTTTGTCGGCGGCAAACATCTCTATCATAATCTGGTGGAAGACATCGGACGTTTCTTCCGGGGAGAATCCGAGGGTGTTCAGCTGACCGAATCCTTCGAGATCATGGCCATGCTGGAAGCCGCCGAGCTTTCGCTGCAGTACGGCCGCCCCATGCCGGTTTATCAGTATCCCAACCTTTAACGGAGGAAATAAATGAAAAGAATCAAAGTCGGAATCATCGGACAGGGACGCAGCGGACGCAATATCCACCGCCATCTGTTCGAAAACCAGCCGGAACTGCGGAAGCGTTTCGAGGTCATCGCGGTCGCCGATCCCATTCCCGAACGCCGGAAACTGGACGGCATCACCCCGTCTCCCAAATTCCAGGAATACGACGATTACAAAAAAATGATCAAAAATGAGGAGATCGAACTCTTCATCAACGCTTCGCGCAGTCCGGGCCATATTCCGATCAGCATCGAACTGCTCAAGGCCGGCCGCAATGTCATCAGCGAAAAACCGCTGGCCCGCCATGTCGCCGATGTGGAAAAACTGGAAAAAGCCATCAAGCAGAGCGGCAAATTCTTTGCCGTGTTCCAGCAGACCCGTTTCCGTCCGCTGTTCCGCAAATCGTTCGAAATCATGAAATCCGGCATCCTCGGCCGCATCGTCATGGTCAAGATCGAATACAACGGATTCGGCCGCCGCTGGGACTGGCAGACCATTCAGGACATGTGCGCGGGCGAACTGCTGAACACCGGTCCGCATCCGCTGGACCTGGCGCTGCAGTTCTACGGCGACGGCGAGGCCGATCCCGAGCAGATTTTCTGCAAGATGGACCGCGCCAACACGTTCGGCGATGCCGAGGACCATATCAAATTGCTGCTCGCAGGCAAAGGTCATCCTACGATCGACCTGGAAGTCTCCCGCTGCTGCATGTATCCCGGCAACACCTTCAACATCTACGGCACCAACGGCGGACTCAAGGCCAACGGCGATGAGATCACCTGGCGCTATTTCAAGCCGGAAGAAGCTCCGGAACAGAAGCTGGTCAAGGAAACGCTGGAAAAAGAAGGCAGACTGCCCGTCTACTGCAGCGAAAAACTCAATTTCTATGAAGAACACTGGAAATCGCCGGAATCCGCACTCGGTTTCGACGACTGGGGCACCAAATATTACAAGAACATCTATGATGCGTTCACCAAAGGGACGCCCCTGGAGGTCACTTTGGCTCAGGTCAAACGGCAGATCCGCGTGATCGAAGAATGCCATCGGCAGAACCCGCTTCCGAAGTTCGTGAAACTCAAATAAAACGCAGTTGAACTGAACTCAAAGCCAGCGCAGTTTCCGGTCCGCCGGGAACTGCGCTTTTTTGATTGGCACTGTTCCCAATATCGGTTGACGATTCGATTTGCCCCGATCAATTTCTGCTCAACAGGGTCCCGCCGCCGTGTTTTCCAGTGACAATCAAGTCAGGAGATAATTTTCTCATGATGCCGGTAATTTGTGCTCAATTACCGGCATCATGGTAATATAACCTGAAAATAGTAAAAGTCAAGGAAATATGGGAGTGAAACATGAAAATCGCACTGCCGTCCGCAGGTTTATGCAAGCTTACCTGTCAGTCCTATGAGTCCAATGAATCCAATGAATCCTATGAGTCCTATGAATCCTATGAGTCCTATCAGACCTATCAGGAAAAAATGGGGGCTGGTGGGGAAGGCGCTCCGCATAATGGTTCAAAGCTGAAACATCCTGCGGCGGTGCCATTGCCGGAACCGGGTCAACGGCTCCCCCGCTTCAGTAGATCTCGCCGTTTTTCTGCTTGTAGAGTTCGAACGGAGCATTGGCCTCGCGTCCGAGCAGCGGACCGACGACCCGGATCCCGCGTTTTTTGAATGCCGGCGACCATAGCAAGCCCTTGTATCCCTCATCGAAACCGACTTTTTCCGCCATGCGGCGCGGGGCGCCGTAAACCATTTTCTCCACCCCGCTCCAGGGAGTGGCGCCGCTGCACATCGAACACGGTTCGCAGCTGGTCACCAGCATACAGCCTTTGAGCGAATGGCTTTTCCGCAGATTTTGGGCGCGGGCAAACGCAGTCATCTCGGCATGAGCCCAGGACTGGTTGGACGGAACCACCACATTGACGCCGAAAGCGACCAGCCGGTCGGTCTTGATATCGAAGATGGCAGCGGCAAAAGGACCGCCCGTTCCGCGGCGGACATTCTCCACCGCGAGATCGACCACCAGACGGATCTTCGCCTCATCCCCGGGAACGGACTGATCCAGACAGGCCTGCTCCCTTTCCGCCAGCCATTGCGGCATCGGAATCGCATTGACCAGTAACGACGGCATCATTTCTGTATTCATCTTTGTGATCCTCCTATTTTCAGGGTCGCTGATCGTGGGCTCCTCATCTGCCGGAAGCGCATTTCCTGATGCGGCACAGCCGCTCTGCAGGAAAGTCACCAATGCTGAAGCCATTAATAAAATGCCGATTTTCATTCGCACCATCTCCCGTTTCCGTAAAAAATATAGCATGGAAACGAGGATTGTCAAGGACAGCTTGACTTTCGCCGGGAATGACAATATATTACTTCAAGTATTCATATGGAGTGGAGCGAAAAAATGGAAAAATATCTGATCGGACTGGATTTCGGGACCGACAGCGTGCGTGCGCTGGTGATCGATACTTCCGGAACGGAACTGGCCTCGGCGGTCTGCGAATATCCGCGCTGGGAAAAGGGACTTTATTCCGATGCGGCGAAGTCGCAGTTCCGCCAGCATCCGGCGGATTATCTGGAAAGCATGGAAAAGGTCCTGAGATCCGTGCTCGCGAATATCGACCGTTCCAAGGTGGCGGGGATCGGAGTCGACACTACCGGTTCGACTCCGTGTCCGGTGGACGCCTCGGGCCTCCCGCTGGCGCTGAAGCCGGAATTTGCGGAAGATCCCGATGCGATGTTCCTGCTCTGGAAAGACCATACCTCCATTGCCGAAGCGGAAAAAATCAGCGCGGCGGCGGCCGAATGGGACGGACCGGATTACCGCACGTTTACCGGCGGCAACTGTTCCTGCGAATGGTTCTGGAGCAAGATCCTGCATGTCCTCACGGTCTCGCCCGCGGTCGCCGCCAAAGCATTCAGCTGGGTCGAACACTGCGACTGGATCCCGGCCGTGCTGACCGGGAAAACCGATCCCCGGACGATGCGGCGCGGCCGCTGTTCCGCGGGACACAAGGCATTCTGGCATGCAGACTGGGGCGGACTGCCGCCGGCAGAATTTCTCCGGACCGTCGATCCGAGGCTGGCCGAACTTCGGAAGAATCTGTATACCGAAACGTATACCGCCGGGCAGCCAGCGGGAACCATCTCGGCGGAATGGGCGGCAAAACTGGGCTTGCCGGCAAACGTCGTGATCGCCTGCGGACAGCTCGACTGTCATTCCGGCGCGGTCGGCGCCAATATCCGCGAAAACACGCTCGTTTCCGTATTTGGGACTTCGACCTGCGATCTGCTGGTCGGCCGGGGAACGGACTGCATTCCGGGCATCTGCGGCCAGGTGGACGGCTCCATCGTGCCGGGTCTGACCGGATACGAGGCGGGCCAATCCGCATTCGGCGACATTTTCGCCTGGTTCAAAAAATTTCTCTCCTGCGGCGGCACGGTATCGCTGCCGGAACTGGAAAAAGCGGCCGGCGCCCTGCCCCTGGACGAAAACAGCGTATTTGCGCTCGACTGGTTCAACGGGCGGCGTTCCCCGGTGGACAATCCGGGACTCCATGGAGCGATTTTCGGCCTGAATCTGGGCTCGACTCCGGTCATGGTCTATCAGGCGCTGGTGCTCTCCGCCTGCTGCGGCTTCCGCCGGATCATCGAACAGTTCAGGCAATACGGACAGCAGGTGGATCAGGTGCTGGCGACCGGCGGGATCGCGCATAAATCGCCGTATATCATGCAGCTGTGCGCAAACCTGCTGAACATGCCGGTCCAAACCGTGAAATCGGAACAGGTCTGCGCGCTGGGCGGTGCGATGAGCGCGGCGGCCGCGGCGGGATTGTTCCCCGGCCTGCCCGAGGCGATGGCCGCCATGGCATCCGGCTTCGACCGCGTCTATACGCCCGATCCGGCGGGGATCGCGGTCTGTGACCAACTGTACCGGCGTTATGTCCGGTTCGCCGCGCTGGTCGAAGCGGCGTCCGCGCCGGAAGAAGGAGAATGGAAATGATCTGGAGATCCTACCTCGGAAACGGCAAGATGTTCCCTTATCTGCTGCTGGTCGTTTTCGCAGCGGCGGCCAGCGCCTGCGTGGAGCCCGAAAGCGGTTCTTATCATGATGCCGCCACTTACAAAAATCCGATCTACAGCGAGATCGCGCGGAAATCCTTCACTTACGAAGGTCCGCTGCGGAATCCGGTGATCGTCATCCACGGACTGCTCGGCGCCCGGCTGACCGACCGTGCCGACGGAGAAAACGTGTGGGGCAGTTTTTCCTACCGCTCGATTTCCGAGGGGGAGCATTTTGCCAAGCTGGCGCATCCGATGGGGCTGGACCGGCCGTTGAACGAACTGCGCAATTCCGTTGAGCCGTCCGGAGTGATGGATTATTCCGCGGTCCGGGTCATGGGAATCAATTTTTACATCAACAATTACGACATGCTGCTGGACCTGCTGGAAAACTGCGGCTATCAGCCGGAGGTAACCCCGCTGCCGTCCAACCGCCATTTCGCCTCGATGTTCATTTTTTATTACGACTGGCGGAGGGACATTTCGGAAAATGCGTGCCGTCTGGCCGCGTTCATCCAGCAGAAGAAAACCTATTTGGAGCAGCGGTATGAAGCAATCTACCACCACCGGAATTATCCGGTCAAATTCGACCTGATCGGCCACAGTATGGGCGGTCTGCTGGCCCGTTATTATGCGATGTACGGCGGAAAACTCCTGCCTGGGGAAAAACACGGGCCGCGGCCGGTCACCTGGGCCGGCGCGAAAAATATCGGCAAACTGATCATGATCGGCACTCCGAATGCCGGTTACGTGGACACGCTGCTGGAACTCAATCACGGGCTGCGGCTGGTCTCCGCCGCGCCGGCTTATCCGAAAGCGCTGATCGGCACGTTCGTTTCCTATTATCAGATGCTCCCCGACCCCACCTGCCGTGCGGTGCAGTATGAAGACGGTTCACCGGTGGACTATTTTGACCTGCGGACCTGGGAACGCTACAACTGGGGACTGCTGGATCCGGAACAGGATATCTGGCTGCAGCGGCTGCTCCCGAAAGTCACCGATCCGGCGGCCAGACGGAAAATCGCACGGGACCATCTGGACAAATGTCTGGTCCGGGCCAGACAGTTCAGGAAAGCCATGCTCCCGGACAAGCTGCCGCCGCCTCCGCGTGGACTGCAGTTCTATCTGATCGCCGGCGATGCCGTGCTGACCAATCAGGCGGTTCAGGTGGACCGCAAAACCGGAGCGGTCAAGGTAGTGAAGACCGAGACCGGCGACGGCAAGATCCTCACTTCGAGCGCAGTCTTCGACCGCCGCACGGGAAATTCCTGGCAGTGGCAGATGGATTCGCCGATCCCGTGGCGGGCCGTTTACATTTTCCAGGGCGGACACATGGGGATCATGAACAGCCCCGTTTTCGCCTCGAATCTCAGCTATATCCTCGCCGGCATTCCGTCTGAATAAGGATTCCGTCCATGGATCAATTCCCCCTGAAAATCTGCAGGATCGGGCTGAAACTGTCCGGCGTCGGTCAGCTGGATCTTTCCTACAGCGAATCCGGAACGGGGATCCCGGTCCTTCTGCTGCATGAGTTCGGTTGCGGGGCGGCGTCCTGGGAAAAGCTGATGCCGCTGATGGATCCGCAGCTGCGGTGCATCGCCCCGGATTTTCCCGGTTCCGGACTTTCCGATTGTCCTGCGGATGTGGTTCCGACTCCGTCCCTGCTGATCAAGCTGACCGCCAGATTCATCGAAAAGCTGGATCTGGACCGGTTCTTCCTGATCGGCCACGGCATGGGCGGAGAAATCGCGCTCGGACTGCTCCGGATGCCGTCGATCCGCCGCCGTCTCCGCGGCATTGCCCTGATCGCCTGCGGCGCGCTGGAACAGGACATCCCGTCCTACATTTCCAACATCGGCCATTCCTCGATGACCAAGCCGATCCTGAATCTGATCCATTCCGGATTTCTCATCCGCATGATCCTGAAATACGCGTATGCGGTCCATCACACGCCCGATCCGGCCTTGTGCAGCCGTTATGCGGAAGCGTTGGACCAGCCGGGGCGGATCGAGACCCTGATCGCCTCGGCCCGTGCGTATGTGAGGCCGGGACGTCTGCCCTTCGCGCCGGAGATCCCGCTGACCATCATCGCCGGCGACGAAGACCGCATTCTGTCCTATGAAGCCGCGGAACGTCTCCACCGCGCCTTTCCGGGCTCCACGCTCAGTTACCTTTCCGGCTGCGGCCACATCCCGCATGAAGAATGCCCGGCCGAGACCGCGGCCATCCTGAACCAGTTCATCTCGGGCAAAGAGCCCCGGCTGCCGGAACAGACCGTTCCGCCGTCGCGCAAAATGCGTCTCGGGCGGCTGTTCGATTTCTGGCATCCCGGAACCTTGTCTCTGATCGCGATCCTGAAGATCCTGTCCCTGTTCCGCTGGCTGGGCGTTCATGCCGAACAGCATTCCTGGCGCAAGATCAGCCGGTTTTTCCTGCAGCGTGAATATTCCAAATTCGCGATCGGCCAGTTCCGGCTGCAGCTCAGTCCGGGAGCCGCAGAATCTTCCGGCCCGGCAGAACAGCGGCTCGAAACCCGGCTCATGCAGTATCTGATCGACCGTCCCGAACTTCATGAAACTCCGGAACAGAGCTTTTTCTTCCGGCGGCGCCATGGAAAACTCTTCTGCGATCTGATAGTCGCCGAAACGGCTCCGGACGGTTCCATCCGGAATCTGACACCCCATTTCGATCCCCGCTATCCGCATCCGATCAAATTTACCACGGAAGTCATCAGCACCGTCATTGCCGTGTATAATGAAAAACGGAATCTTTCGGACATCCGGCGGCCGCGGGAGATCCGGATCGAATGCCGCCGGCGGCTGAGAAGCCTGGCCCCCTTCCGGCCGCGCAGCCGTCTGCTCATCCGCCGGATCTTCGACCGGATCATGTCCGCGACTTTCCTTTTTTACGATGCCTCGCTTCCGTCCGCTGCGGATGAGCTGGACCGCATCCGGTTCACGCCGCCCGATCTGACCGTATTCCGCCATCCGGGCTGGGGACAGACCAACATCATCTGCCGGCTGGCCGCCGACGGCACGGAAGCGGATCTGTGGTGGCAGTTCAATCATGCCATGGCCGACGGCGCGCCGATGCAGGAACTGCTCGGGGATCTGAAAAAAGCCTGGGGCGCCGCGGGTCCGCTCTATTTTCCCGCCCTGAACGGACTGGTCACACCGCCCGTGTTCCTGAACGGCAGGAACAGTCTTTTCCGGGCCTGTTTCTTTGCCGATTTCACCCCCCTGCTCCGGCTGCGTTCCTCGCTCAACCGCATGTGCGCCCAGCAGATGAACGGCAAAGCGTCTTTTGCGGCCCTGCTGATGTGGGGAATGGCGCGTCACCCCTATTTCCGCGACCGGAAAATGCTGCTGCCGGTGGATTGTCATACGGCGGACGGCAAGCGGCAGCTCGGACTGCTGATCACCCGTCCCGACCGGTTCGACCGGGGCAGTTCGCCGCTGGATGATTTCTGCGCCTTCCAGGCGTATGTCAACCGTCTGCTCCTGGAGATCCGGACCGGCCAGGCGGAAACCAGCGAAATGCTTTCGCTGTTCGGCATGCTGCATCCGTTCTTCTATCAGTTCACCGCGAAAATTTATCCGTATGCGCTGCAGGAAATGCTCGGGACCGTCGGGATCTCCATCATTTCCGGCGCCGAAGTCTTCGTCAGTCCGCAGACCGACATCCAGATCAACGGATTTCTGGCGCTCGGTTCGGCGCTGATCGAAACGAGGGACAACCGCCGGGCGGGTTCGGTCTGCATCAGCGGAACGCGGGAACAGATCCGCATGTATCACGAAGCGCTGACTCTGCTGATCCGCGATCTGCCGCATCTGCTGGAACGGCCGCAGGATTTTTCCGCCGAATCGGGAAAATCCGCTTGAAGGGACGCGGAAGACACTGTATATTTAGCAGCAGAGCAAACAACGGTATGGAATGGAAAAACGAGCTGGAGAAAATCGCGTGAAAATCGCCTGCGTCATACCGCATTACAATCATGCTTCCACCGTGCTGGGCGTGGCGGCCGGCGCACGGAAATATCTGGATGATGTCCGGGTGGCGGATGACGGCAGCACCGTCCTGCCGGACAATTTCGAGGATGAACTGGCCAGACTCCAGGTCAAGCTGATCCGTCATGAACACAATCGGGGCAAAGGAGCGGCGATCCGGACAGCCGCCGCGGCTCTGCTCGCGGACGGCGTGACTCACATGATCATCATGGATGCGGACGGCCAGCACGATCCGGCCGACCTGCCGCAGTTCGCCGCCGCCATTGAGCGCGATCCCGATTCCGTCGTGATCGGCTGCCGCGATTTCGATCATGCCGAAAATGTGCCG
>SUWI01000150.1 GCA_015061565.1 Lentisphaerota bacterium | reverse complement strand
AAGATCGACGACGACCTTTACGCCCGGGAAGTGGTGGGCGACGGGGTAGGGGTATCCACCGTCCACGGCAGCACCGCCTATTACCGGAGCATCACGCACGGCAGTTTCCGGGTCGGGATCGGGATCGCCTTCAGCAACAGCACCGAACTGCTCAACCATCTGGTCCTGCAGGAGGATTCGGTCATCAAGGTCCGGATCCTGCGCGGACCCGCCGAACTGGTTTTCGACAATTCGCCGGAAGTGACGCCGCTCCGGGAAGGCGATATCGTGACGATCCGGAAATCCGAACGCCGCGCGCAGTTCCTGGGGCTGGATGTGTTCATGTGTCCGGAATGCCGCCGCATCCGCCGCGAACAGCGGGCCAGCGGATATGAGGATTCGCCGTTATGAAAGTACTGATTAACGCCGGGCCCACCCGGGAAAGTATCGATCCGGTGCGGTTCATCACCAACCATTCCACCGGGAAAATGGGCTATGCGCTCGCCGCCGCGGCGGTCAGCGCCGGACATGAAGTGACGCTGGTTTCCGGGCCGGTCGCGCTGACGCCGCCCGCGGGGTTGAAAAAGCTGATCCGGATCGTCACTGCGGCTGAAATGGCCGAGGCTATGAAACAGGCATTTCCCGCAGCCGATTTGACGATTCTGTGCGCAGCTGTGGCCGACTACCGGCCGAAATTCTATTCGTCCTCCAAGCTGAAAAAACAGGACGGCGGCATGATGCTCGAACTGGAACGCACCGAAGATATCGCCCTGACGCTCGGGCAGCTGAAAAAGCCGGGACAGCTGCTGGCGGGTTTTGCCGCCGAGACCGACGATGTGGAACAGAATGCCCGGAAGAAACTGACGGAGAAAAAATTCGACTGGATCGCCGCCAACCGCGTCGGGATCCCCGGCAGCGGCTTCGGGTCCGATACCAATATCGTGAAAGTATATGCCGCCGACGGCTCCATGATCGACCTGGGGTCCGGACTCAAGACCGAACTGGCCGACCGGCTGATCCGGATCTTTGCCGCTGGAAAATAAGAGAGAGGATGTCTGCTGATGATGAATACCGGAAATGAAAACTGCGAACTGCGCAAAAAACTGTTGAAATCCTGTCACCGCGTGGTGGTCAAGGCCGGAACGCGCCTGCTGACCGATCCGAAACTGCTGCCGCATATCGTGCAGCAGATCAAGGAACTGCGCGATGCGGGGAAACAGGTCATCCTGGTGTCCTCCGGCGCCGTCGGCACCGGCATGAAAAGCCTCGGACTGAAAAAACGTCCCCGCAAGCTTTCGCAGGTCCAGGCCCTCGCCGCCCTCGGACAGGTCAAACTGATGTCCCAATACGAAGTCGAATGCGAAAAGCTCGGATTCCGTGCAGCGCAGATCCTGCTCACGGCCGAAGACCTCCGTTCCCGCGAACGTCACCTGAACGCGCTCAACTGCATCGAGACCCTGCTGTCCGACGACGTCCTGCCGATCATCAATGAAAACGACCCGGTGTCCGTCGATGAACTCAAATTCGGCGACAACGATATTCTGGCGTCGCTGCTGGCGTCGATGACCCGTGCCGACATGACCATTATCCTGACCACGGTGGACGGACTGAAGAAACCCAATCCGGACGGCACGCTCGGCGACCGCATCTCCGTGGTGCGCGGCATCACCGACACCCAGCGCGACATGGCCAGAGGCACGGACGACGGCAACATGTCCATCGGCGGCATGGCGTCCAAGCTCAAAGCCGCCGACACGCTCAATTCCGCCGGGGAAGCGCTCTGGCTCGCCTCGGGCAAGGAGACCGATATCCTGGACCGCATCTTCCGCGGCGAAGACGTCGGCACGCTGTTTTTGCCCGGCAGTTCTGCCAAGAAGAAAATGGAATCGCGCAAACGCTGGCTTTCCTCGTTTTCCAAACCCAGCGGCAAGCTGGTGATCGACCACGGCGCGGTGAACGCCTTGCGCAGACGCGGTTCCAGCCTGCTGCCCTCGGGCATCATCGGCGTCGAGGGCGATTTCGTCCGCGGCGATGTGCTGGAGATCGTGTCGCCCGATCAGGTCCTGGTCGGCAAGGGACTGACCAATTTCTCCGCCGACGAATGCCGCAAGCTCATGGGTCATAAATCGTCCGAAAACCATATCATCCTCAATTACGACGCCGACGAAGAAGTGATCCACCGCAACAATCTGGTGGTGAAATGAACGTCTATATCAAGACTTACGGCTGCCAGATGAACGAGCGGGACAGCGAGTCCGCCGCCGCGATGCTTGCCGAAGCCGGCCATACCATCGTGCATACGGAAAAGGCGGCCGACCTGATCATCCTGAACACCTGCAGCGTGCGCGAGCAGGCGGAACTCAAGGCGATCGGCAAGCTCGGCATCCTGAGCCGGCTCAAACGGGAACATCCCTGGCTGCTGTTCGGCATCATGGGCTGCATGGCCCAGAGCCGCGGCGAGGAACTGCTCGAAAAGATCCCGCACCTTGATTTCGTGATCGGGACCGACAATATCCATCTGCTGCCGGAAACGGTGGCCGAACTGGAAAAGGGACGGCGGAAAATGCGGCACGATCTGCGCATGGGCGCCGATACGCCCGGGATCGACGCCCACCGGCTCGAGGAATCCGAACAGCCGTTTTCCGCTTTTGTTTCGATTTCCCGCGGCTGCAACCGCTTCTGTTCCTACTGCATCGTGCCATACGTGCGCGGACCCGAACGCAGCCGCGAGATGGATTCCATCGTGGAGGAAGTGCGGATGCTCGCGGGGCAGGGGGTCAAAGAGATCATGCTGCTCGGTCAGAATGTGGCGTCCTACGGATTCGACCGCAAACCGCCTTCGGAAATGCCGGACGACGTGTCCCATTTCGCCGAACTGCTCTCGCGGATCAATGACATCGACGGCATCCGGCGCATCCGTTTCACCTCGCCGCATCCGGCGTATTTCAACCGCAGACTCATCGAAACGGTCGGCGCTCTGCCCAAGGTCTGCAAAAGCATGCATTTGCCGCTGCAGTCCGGCTCGGATCTCGTGCTCAAACGCATGAACCGGCCTTATACCGCGGAAAAATATCTGCAGATCGTCAACGATTTGCGCGCTCTGGCGCCGCAGATGACTTTTTCGACCGATATCATCGTCGGATTCCCCGGCGAGACCGAAGCCGATTTCGAGGCCACGCGGCAGATGATGCAGGCGGTCCGCTACGACAACGCCTACATCTTCAAATATTCCCCGCGCAAGGGCACGGTTTCCGCGAAACTCTACCCCGACGACGTGCCGCAGACCGAAAAGGAACGGCGCAATCAGGTCCTGCTCGCCGAACTCGAAAAGATCAATGCGGAAAACAATAATGCGCTGGTCGGACAGGATTTCGAACTGCTGGCCGAGGGCCCCAGCAAACGCAACAGTGCCAGCTGGATGGGTAAGACCGACACGTTCAAACAGGTGTTTTTCAAAGCGCCGGACGGATTGAAAAAAGGTGATTTCATTAACGTTCATATCGTCCGCGCCACCTCGATGTCGCTTTACGGAGACGTTATTTAAGGGAAAAAGGAGGGAGTCTATGATCCAAGTCAAATTCAACATGGAGCCGGGCTGTGAAGACCTGAAGCCGGCCAAAGCCCATTTCGACGATGCCGCGTTCGATCTGCGTTCTCGCGTCGACATGGTTGCGCAGCCGGGGAAAGTGGCGCTGGTGCCGACCGGTCTGCATCTGGAACTGCCGGTCGGTTACGAGGCGCAGGTCCGGCCCCGCAGCGGCCTCGCGCTCAAGCATCAGATCGGCGTCCTGAATTCGCCCGGCACGATCGATGCCGGATACCGCGGCGAAGTCTGTTCGATCCTGTTCAATTTCGGCGAAACGCCGTTCGAGATCAAGCGCGGTGACCGCATTTCCCAGATGGTGATCGCGGCTCTGCCCGAGGTCGAACTGACCGAAGCTGCCGATCTTTCCGAGACCGGCCGCGGCGCCGGCGGTTTCGGCAGCACGGGAAAAAAGTGATCAGTTGGATAGAGCGCGGGGGTTCCGCGAACTCAAACGGAGAAAACGGAGAAAACGGAGAAAACGGAGAATACGGAGAGCGCGGAAGACATGGCTTGGCAGGAGACCGCAG
The DNA here is from genome assembly GCA_015061565.1 of Lentisphaerota bacterium. Taxonomy (GTDB): domain Bacteria; phylum Verrucomicrobiota; class Lentisphaeria; order Victivallales; family UBA1829; genus SIG94. Next base: position 9,118 of record SUWI01000150.1, on the reverse strand, counting down.
GTTTTCGCGGCTTGGAGATTTCATGCCGCGAGTCCGGTTTCCGCGTATGACCCAGGAAACCCAGAATACCCAGGAAACCCAGAATACCCGCTGTTCGCGGAAAAACACTGATCGATTACATCAGTTATCAGTTTGGAGGTGTGTGATGAAAAAAATCTTGAAAACGTTGTCAATGGCTGTTGCCATGTTCGCATTGTGCTCCTGTGCCGGGCTTACCGGACCGCGGCATTATGAGCTGACGGACAAAGATAACGGACGGACCCTGCATCTGGACCGCGGCGACACGTTCACGGTCACGCTGGTCAGCAATCCGACCACCGGTTATCAATGGAAGTTCGGCACCCCGCCGTATGATGAAACCGTGATGATCCTGCGCGGCGACAAATATATCCGGCCGGAGGAACAGTTGTGCGGAGCGCCGGGGAAACGCAGTCTCTCCTTCCTCGCGGAAGGATCGGGTCGGACCGGTCTGCGGCTGATCTACGTGCGGCCCTGGGAGAAAACGCAGCCGCCCGCGAAGGAATACAATCTGATGGTGATCGTGAAGGACGGCACCGAAGACGAACAGAAGCGCGGGCCGGTGATGCGCCGCAATTCCAAAGGCGAACTCGTGCCCGACCGCAAGCGTTCCGTGCTGGAATAAGCCGGCCCCAAGCCGCACCGCCTGACGGAAGATCAGACGGGAAGCGGATATAATATGTCCTATAGGTCTTATAGGACTTATAGGATTTATAGGACTTACAGGAAGATCGCGCGGAGTTCCGCTTTACTTGAGATACGGCAGCTTGTCGAGGTTGGCAAGCTCGGTTTCTATCTCGATCCGGGCAGGGGAAACATATTCGGGGTCTTCGATCATCCGGAACAGTTCATTGACGCTCTGGACGCCGATCTCCTCGGGATGCTGTTCCACGCTGGGGATCCTCACATTGCCGCTGCCGGCGCCCAGATTGCCGAATCCGGTGACCGTGATCGGCCGGACCGTCTCCCATTCGTTCAAGCCCTGCAGCAGACGATAGGCCAGACTGTCGGAATCGGTCATGATCACGGTGGTTTCCGGGAATTGTTTCAACATCCGCTTAAGCAGGAATTTTGCCGCTGCCGTATCGGTGACCGTTTCATGAAAGACCCTTTTCTGCACTTTGCCGACTCCGTATTTTTCCAGCGTGTCCTTGAATCCCTGGATCCGGTCAGCCCGCCGTTCCTCCACCACGGCATGGTAGTCGGTGCAGATCAGGATCTCCCGGTGTCCGTGCGCGATCACGGCTTCCGCAATGTCCGCAGCGCCCCGGTAACTGGTGCAGGTCACCGAAGCCCGGACCGACGGACCGAGCTCGTAACCGTTGTCCACATAAACCACGGGGATCGGCAGCGGTTCCCGGATGATGCCGATATTGGAGGCCAGCAGTCCCTGAAAACGCGAATGACGGATTTTTTCCAGACAGGGAATGACCAGTTCCGGCTCGGGGGAAAAAACGCTGACGGCATAATTTTTCAGAAAGGCGCTTTTCTGAATGCCGTTGATGATCCTGGCAAAATACGGATGGCTGATCACGCCGATATAGGCCAGATGCCCGGCCGGGAACGGCATCGTCTCTTTCACATAAGTCCCCGCACCCTGTTTCCGGCGTTCGAGGAATCCTTCGGCCGCCAGCTGCATGGTGATCTTGTTGACCGTGACCCTTGACGTGTCGAAACGCGCCGTCAGCTGGTGTTCCGAGGGGAATTTGCTCCCCGGTTTATATTTCCCGTCCTGCAGTTCCCCGCGCAGGATCTCCAGTATTTCTTCCGTTTTTCCCATCTCCGAATTCCTCCTGCCGGATACTATAGCATGAAAAAAGTGGTATAGCAAGTATTTTTCCGTTTTTTTTATGATTTTTATTGACAAAACGCATTTTTTGATTATAATTACTGATATGGAACAAAGACAGACGCCTAAAAAGATGCTATACAACTTTTGGGTTTCTCGGAAAAAATAACCAATCAATGAAAGGAAGATTTAATGAAAAAGAAAACCGCCGCCAACTCCAATTCAAAATTGAAGCTTAAAATGGTTTGCCGTTTTACACTGATAGAGCTCCTCGTGGTGATCGCGATCATAGCGATCCTGGCGGGCATGCTGCTGCCGGCGCTGAACCAGGCAAAGCGTACTGCCAACCGGATCAGCTGCGTCAACAACCAGAAAACTATTCTGCTGGCTGAACAGAACTATGTTTCCTCCTACAATGAATATCTGATGCCGACCCGTGTCTACAATGTATTGTGGAACACCCTGGCGGCGAATCTGCTGTATCCGAAACCCTCCGCCAAACAGATTCAGCAGCTTTGGACCTGTCCTTCGGAATTTATTTCCAAGCCGAACGGGGACTACAACAAAGGTGAATTTACATACGGACATCTCGGCTTGAACGGCACCGTCGGAGGTGTCAATCCAAGCGATACGGCAACCACGCCTCCCAGCAGCACCTCAAGTTGCTCCTACCGGTTCCGAAAAATCAACGCCAGCAAGCAGCCCGCCATAACCATGGTTTCGTTAGACAACGGACGGAAGGACAGCTATGAGCAGAAGCCTCAAGGGGTTATCTCATATGTCGCTTTCCGCCACGGGACCTGGTACAAACCGGATCGGACCGGCAAAGGCAGTGTCGGCAATCCCAGCGGCGACGCCACGAACTGCGGATATCTGGACGGCCATGCCGCAACGGAAAAAAGATCATTGTTCTATAAAGCGGCAAACAGCTGGATGCCCCAGTTTCTTATCGACCGGGATGTCACGGCCAGTCAATACTGATACGAATTTCGGAAACTGTTCAACTTGTCAAATCACATAATCCAGGAGGTTTTCATGAAAAAAAGAAACTTTTTTTGTAACTCAGTCATTGCGCTTTCGGCCATTCTGGGGCTGACGCTTTCCGCGCAGGTGAAACTGGTGAACGGGCCGATTCCGCTGGATGGCGGCTATTCAGAAGGCGTGTGGAAGGATGTCCCGGAACAAACCCCGTTTATCCTTTTGAAAAGGATGGGCAAGACACAGCCGGATGCCCAGACTGCATTCAAAGTCGCGGCCGATGCCGACAATCTTTATCTGAACATCCGCTGCAGTGAAAAACTGATGGGGAAACTGAAAAAAACGGAAAATCCGGCCGGGCTGTGGGGGTCCGACCTGGTGGAGATTTTCCTTTCTCCCACCGGACAGCCGGATGAATATTACCAGTTTGCCGCAACCGCCGGGAATCTGCGTTACAACATGTTTTACGGGGAATCCGGCGTGATTCGACCGGATCCGTATTCGCCGTTCTGGGAATCGAAGGTGTTTTACGGCAAGGATTACTGGCAGGTTCAGGTCAGGATCCCGTTCAGCGCCTTTTACATGACCCGCAACTCAAGATGGAGTGACAAGTGGCTGCTGAACATCGCCCGCACCCGGATGACGGTCAGGGAATTTTCCACCTGGAGTCCATTGAGGATCGGTTTCCATCAGCCGCAGGATTTCCGGAAATTCACGGGCTTCCCGAAACGGAATCCGGCGCAGGATGTGCTGATTGCCAAGGCAGAACCCGTCATCCGGACGTTTATTGATGGCGTGTATGCGGGACCGTTGAAACTGACCGTGGAGGCCAACCGCGCGGCGGCGGGAAAATACGAACTGAGCGTGCAAGAGCCGGACGGCAAAAGTTCCGTCCATGAAATCACGCTGAAAGGCGGTCTGCACAAGGTCGTTGTACCCAAGGTGGAATATCTGAAGAAGGCCCTGGGGAAAACAGATCTCACGCTTACGCTGAAATCGAAGAAGACCGGATCCGTCTTCGGCCGGAGTTATCCGGTGGACATCGTTTACCAGCCGATCGGGATCACCTTGACTTCACCGGGCTACAAGCGGAATTTCTATCCGGGACAAGATTACTCAATGATCCGTGGCGAATTCAAGCTGAACCTTTCCGAGGAACAGCGGAAGAACGCAGAGGTCAAACTTTCCATTTCCGGCGATGGACTTGAAGAAAAAACGCAGAGTCTCAAAGCGGACGGCGACACTGTAACATTCTCGTTTGAAAGCAGTGCGTTGACGGAAGGCGGCAAGGCGCTGCTTACGGCGAAACTGCTGGAAAACGGCAGGGAAACCGCTTCGGAAACCTGCACCGTCACCCGTCTGAAAAAGAACAAGGGATCCATGGTCTGGATCGAAAACAATGCACTGATCAAAAACGGTGAACCGTGGTATCCCCGTTTCATTTATGCGCAGGGCTATCTGGGAGGCACGGCATTTGCCGAGCGCTTCAATGCCGATGACCTGGCCGCAACGCCAGTCCGGACGGCAACGCTGGAGCCTTTCCGGCTCATCAGAGGCCTGGAAAGCAAGGAAGCTCGAAAGGATGTCAAACCCTGTCCGGAACTTTTTGAGAAAGTCCGCGCCATTGTGGAAAAACACCGCGAAGATCCGGATTTCTGTCTTTACTATATTTCCGATGAACCGGAGTGCCGGCACGTTTCACCCGTTTACCTGAAACATATCTATGATTTCGTCAGCGAACTGGATCCGTATCATCCGGTTTTCACCTGCACCCGCGAAGCGGGGAAGTATCTGGACTGCGCGGACATTTTTTCCTGCCATGCCTATCTCGCACCGGTCGTATCCGAGGGGAAACGGTTCCTTGCGGTGCCGGTGCATCGGGTCCGGAACTATCTGCAGGAGGTGACGAAAAGCCTCCGTCCGGATAAAGTGGTCGGTTTCACCGGACAGTTCTTCAGCTACAAATTCAATTACGTGCTTGCCGACTATCCGACGTGGGAAGAACTGGAAAGCATGAGCTGGAGCGCCATTGCGCAGGGGTCCCGTTTCCAATATCCGTATGCCTACCATGAACTTGGCGACCGCCCGCAGCTCTACGAGGGCTACCGCTATTTCAATCAATCGATCCGGGCCTTGGAAAAACAGCTGCTTTCCAATAAAAAATATCCGGTGAAGACGGTCGATCCGGAAAATATGATCGACACGCTGCTGGTCGAGGGCGACGGAGTGACACTGCTGATCGTGGTAAACCTGAAAAACGGCCCGCTGGAGACGGAGATCAGTTCCGAACATCTGAAACAGTTCAAATCCCTGCTGGAATTCCGGGGCGATGGTTCCAGGGAATTGGATAACGGCACATTGAAACTTACCCTCAAACCATACGAATGCGCAGTCCTGACCTCGAAAAAGATGGACGAAGGACTGAAAACCCGTGCTCAGGTGGTCAAGGATATCGCCGAAGCGGAAAAGGCGCGCTCGTCGCGAGGCAGTCTGCTTTTTGAAAAGGGTGCAGCGTTCGAGGTCGATTCCAGCAATCCCAGCCGTGCTGTAAGCTCGCTCTTCCAGCGTAACAAGCTTTTCGACGGCACGCTCGACATACTCGGCTGGCAGTCCGCCCTGCGCGGCAAGGATCATTGGTATGAGCTCAATTTCCGGAAGAATCCGCCGAAGTTCTCCAAAATCCGGATCTATGGCTGCAATATGGGCGATCCGGCGGTGAAAATCTGGAAATTCGGCGAATGGAAAAACCTCTCTCCGAAGAAGACGGAAAAAGGCAAATACTCCGTCCTGCTGGATTTCGGCGAAGAGCTGAAATCGGTCAAGGTGCGGATCAATTTCCTGAACCGGACGGACAAAAAACAAGTCGAACTCTATGAAATCGAACTGCTGAAATAAACGGAGGAAACCAAATGAACAAGTGGATCATAGCGGGCGTTCTGCTGGCAACGGCGGGAATGCTTCAGGCGAAACAGCTGAAAAAACCGGATGAAAACACTTTGTGGCTGGAGGACGGCAAAGAGATCGGAACGGGTGCGCGTCCCGGCCGGGGACACTGGCTGAAATCGGATAAACTTGAGATCAAATCCGGGGAGAACGGCAGAGGATTCAGCTTCTTTGCCCGCGGCATGGACGGCAAGACTGCAGCCGTGGTCGATCTTTCCCCGGAATATCCGTATTTTACCTTCCGGATCACCGGTATCGAACTGCTGAACGGCTACCGCAACTGGACTATGTTCATGCAGAACGGTTTTTCCACCAGTCAGGTCACCGCTCCGGAGAAGGGGATCTATGTCTATGACCTGTATCAGAATCTGCCGGAAAAGGAGCGTGCGGGGAAAATCTCCAATCTGTTTGTCCACCTTTACCATCTCCGTCTGGATTTCGAGTATATGAAGCTGGTGAAGAAACCGGATTACGCGGTCCGTGCCGAATGTTCCGATCCGGAGATCAAGCCAGGCAGCAAGGTGAAATTCACGGCGGAACTGGCAAAGGAAGCGGAAGATGTTGCGATCACCCTGATGACGACCGGACATCCCCGCCCGGTCAATGTGAACGGGAAAATGAAAATTCAGCTGAAACCGGCGGATAAAACGCAGAAAATCTGGACTGCCGAAGTCGAAATCAAAAGCATCGGGATCAAAAAAGCCGCCAGACGTTTCGGTCTGTTCATGAAAATGGATGTGCTGGGCGGCGATCTGGAGGAACCCGTGTGGGTCGGACTGCCGTACCCTGTCGCGCCGTGATTTTTTCCGCGAACTTTTGTCGGACCAGTCGGACCGGTCGGACGCCGCGGAATACGATGGCATGACACGAGATCCCTGGGACGTGGCTTCCGAGCTCGACCAATGATCCCCGGTTCACCGAAAGCCACTGACGCAATTACTCCAGGCGTTCTTTTTCCCGTTATCCTGCCGCTTTTTTCTTGAAAAAGCCGTTTTTTGTGCTACCGTTACCTTGAATTTCGAATGGAAAGGAAAACGGAAATGGTCGACAAGATACTGGTCCGCGGGGCGCGGGTGCATAACCTGAAAAATATCGATGTGGATATCCCGCTGCATAAGATCGTCGGGATCGCCGGGGTGTCGGGCTCGGGCAAATCTTCACTTGCGCTGGGAGTGCTGTATGCGGAAGGGTCGCGGCGGTATCTGGAATCGTTGTCCACTTATACCCGCAGACGCATGACGCAGGCGGCGAGAGCGCAGGTCGATGAAGTTCTCTATGTGCCCGCGTCGCTGGCTTTGCATCAGCGGCCCGGTGTGCCGGGGATCCGCAGCACGTTCGGGACCGGAACCGAACTGCTCAACAGTCTCCGGCTGATGTTTTCCCGGCTGGCCTGTCACCGCTGTCCCAACGGACACTATCACGAACCTTCGCTGGCGGTCGCCGCGGAACAGGAACTGGTCTGTCCGGAATGCGGTGTCAAATTCTACGCGCCGGGAGCGGAGGAACTGGCGTTCAACAGCCAGGGCGCCTGCCGCAAGTGCGACGGCACGGGGACGGTCCGGACGGTCGACCTTTCGACCCTGGTTCCGGATGAATCGCTTTCCATCGACGAGGGTGCGGTCGCCCCGTGGAATTCGCTGATGTGGTCGCTGATGACCGATGTCTGCCGTGCGATGGGCGTCCGCACGGATATCCCGTTTTCCGAACTGACCGACCGGGAAAAAGAGATCGTCTATCACGGTCCTGCGGTCAAGAAACATATCCTCTATAAAGCGAAGAATTCCGATACGGCGGGCGAACTTGATTTTACCTATTACAACGCAGTCTATACGGTCGAAAACGCGCTGGCGAAAGTCAAGGACGAAACCGGGATGAAACGGGTGGAAAAGTTCCTGAAACAGGAAACTTGTCCGGATTGCGGCGGTTCGAGGCTGTCCGAAGCGGCGCGTGCGCCGCTGCTGCGCGGGAAATCGCTGGCGGAAGTCTGCACGATGACCCTCGACGAAGTGACGGTGTGGGTGCAGGGCGTACCGGCATCCTTGCCCGCGGAAATGCGTCCGATGGCGCGGAGCATCTGCGAATCGTTCCTGGATGTGACGAAACGGCTGAAAGAACTCGGGCTGGGGTATCTGGCGCTCGACCGGGCTGCCTCGACCCTGTCGACCGGGGAACGGCAGCGGATGCAGCTGGCGAGGGCGGTGCGCAACCGCACAACGGGCGTGCTCTATGTGCTGGATGAACCGTCCATCGGTCTCCATCCGGCGAACATCGTCGGACTGAAAGGTGTGATGCGCGACCTGATTGCGGACGGCAATTCGGTGATTCTGGTAGATCATGACACGGAGATCCTGTCCGCCGCCGACTGGCTGATCGAAATGGGTCCGAAAGCGGGCGCGGATGGCGGCCGGGTGATCGCCGAAGGCACAATCAAGCAGATCAGCGGGAATCCGCATTCCGTGATCGGTCCGTTTTTGAAAGAGAAGAAAAAGGTTTTGACCGGGAAGTCCGCTTCCGATTGTTTCGAACTGGGACGGATCCATCTTTCGACGGGTGCGATCCATACGGTGAAACCGCTGGAGGTGGATATTCCGAAAGGGCGTCTCACGGTCGTGACGGGTGTTTCCGGTTCGGGTAAGACGACCCTGATCCTGGAGAGTCTGATCCCGGCGCTGGAAGCGGTGTCGGCGGGTAAGAAACTGCCGGAACATATCCGTGCGGTCGACGCGCCGGGCATCCATCAGGTCAAGCTGATCGACGCCACGCCGATCGGGATCAATGTCCGTTCCACGGTGGCAACCTATGCCAATGTGCACGATGAACTGCGGAAGATCTATGCGCGGACGGAGGAAGCGAAAAAGCTGGGTTACAAAGCGGGCGATTTTTCCTACAACACGGGCAAGCTGCGCTGTCCGGTCTGCGACGGGACCGGCGAGATCAGCCTGGATGTGCAGTTTCTGCCGGATGTGGATATCCCGTGTCCGCAATGCCGGGGCACGCGCTACGCCCGGAGCTGCGGCGCGGTGCATTATGTGAACCAAGCGGGGATCGCGAAATCACTGCCGGAACTGATGGATATGGATATCGGTTCCGCGCTGGAATTCTGCGCCGAACTGAAACTGGTGCGGCAGCGGCTGCAGACTTTATACGATCTTGGTCTGGGGTATCTTACACTCGGGGAAGAGACTCCGAGCCTGTCCGGCGGCGAGGCGCAGCGGCTGAAACTTTCCAGCGAGATGGGGCATTCCCAGACGGATTCCGTGTTCGTGTTCGACGAGCCGACGATCGGCCTGCATCCGCTGGACGTGCAGGTGCTGATGGAGGTTTTTCGGCGGCTGATCCGCTGCGGGGCGACGGTGGTGGTGATCGAACACGACCTGGATGTGATCCGGC
>SUWI01000149.1 GCA_015061565.1 Lentisphaerota bacterium | reverse complement strand
CATTCTGCTTTTCTATTCAGGTGCGCTCCTGTCTTACGCGTCCTCCGTATTCTCCGTATTCTCTGTATCCTCCGTTTCAGTTCGCGAAGAGAAATTTTTTCATACCCAACTCCTCTGACGCGATACGCGAATTGAAATATTTTCGTTTTTTTATCTGAGATAAAAATTGATTTTTAAACAAATTGATGTATAATAAGCTGCAAGTATTCCGAAAGCGGAGGAGAAATCAAATCATGTGTTCCCGAAAGTTTTTGTCCCGGATATGTTTGGCTGTGATGTCGATCGGGTTGTCGATTCAGGCGGAAGATTTGAAGGCCTACAGTCAGCGGATCTATGAAGAGGAACTGCGTAAAATACATTTCAAGCAGCTGTTCGAAAAGGCTCCGGAACCGGACCCGAAGGCCAAGCCGGATATCATGCAGAATCTGCTGTTTGTCAATGGCGATAACGGATCGGGAACCGCCTTCAAAATGCAGTTCGGGAAATTGCCTGTCATTGTCTCGAATGCACATGTTTTTCTCGGTCTTCAAAATCCGGTCATCCGGGATATTCAGGGACGCAAGTATAAAATCCTGTCGGTTTTCGGAGCCAGGGAACGGGATCTGGTGATCATGACCTACCGGCCGAAGAAAAATGAAGGGCCGCGACTGCGTCCGGTCAAAGATGTTTCCAAAGTTCGGGTCGATTCCAATGTCACGGCCTATGGAAACAGTCAGGGTTCCCAGACGCATTCGGTTCTTCCCGGCAAACTGCTGGGACTGGGATATGACCGGATGGAGATTTCCTGCGGGATCGTCGGCGGGAACAGCGGCGGACCGGTCATGCTCGGCGAAACCGGGCTGGTGATGGGAGTTTCCACCTATCTGACCATTCGGAAAGTCGATCCGCAAAGCCGGGGAACCCGTTATGGCGGCAAAAGCATGTATTCACTCTACAATGTCAGGAGATTTGCCACGAGAATTGACAATCTGACTCCGAATATGCTGGAAGCGCTGGAACCGGATGCGCTGGAAAACGAACGGAAATATTATGCGATGTCCGAGAAAATCTCCGATGAGCTGATCAAATCGATCAGGGAGCGGAACTTGACCAGAACAAAAACTTTTCTGGATTCTTACAGCGAAGATCTGGTGAAAATCGATGAGCACCGCTGGACCTCCTCGTATCTGAAACGGGAATATCTTTCCAATCGGCGTTTTCTGGGAAATGTATTTCAAATCCTCAATGAAGGCGATCTTATTCTGGTTTCCCGGCTCCGGAAAATCTGGAATACCGCTGACATCACGGTCAAAAAACAACCCCGTCCGGCAGTGCGGACGGCGGAATGTGCCCGCTGTTCCGGCACCGGAAGGATTTATTCGGGTGTCAGCTCCTCTTCCACGGGCCGGGGCGGATTGACCAAAATCCGTCATAACAAGGCTTTCGATTCCGATCAGAGGAGCCGCACCTGCCCGATTTGTTCCGGTTCAGGCCGCAGAAAAATCAGTAATGCTTCAACCTCTTCGACCTCTTCAAACCCCGTCGAATATGTTCTGCCGGAGTCTTCGGTCAAGGCTTTCCGGAGATGCATCCTGAAAGCGGAACATCCTTTTAACGGATTCATTCTGGGCGGAACGGAAAAAAACGAGCGCGGGCGTTTCTCCTATTATTCTTCCGGCAAACTGATTTCCGTCCAGAACCGGCGGCTGGAACATATCCTGACCTTCAGAGGCAATCATAGAACCCCCAATGCTGTGGAAACGCGGCTTACCTTCATGTTCAACCGGCTGGTCCGTGTGGAACTGCGGATTCCCTATTCGGATCAGGCTGCTGCGGATTACCAGGCCTTTCTGCGGAAGAATTTTAAAGATCTGGGCGATGTTTTCCAGGTGCGGCTGTCCGGCAATTCGCATTTCCTGTTCCTCGATTGCAGGCATAATGCCTATATGCCGCTGGTCGAACTCTCACAGAATCCGCCGACTCATTCCGACAATCTGTTCTGAACGGAAACTATTATTCCGCTCTTCAAAATTCGATTTTCACTTCGTTGGGCTTCATGCCGCCGGCTTCGTGATCGGCATAATTGATCGCGATCCGGATCTCCGAGCCGTCCGGGAGTTCGTGATGCGTGATCCCGATCTCGGGCGCTTTTTCCGGCAAGTCCAGACCCGCCAGCTGCGCGATTTTCCGGTAGACCCGGTACAATTTGCATTCCGAAGTGATTGCCGCCTGTTCGATCGGGGCGTTCAGATAGATCAGCTGTCCTTTGCCGTAACGCCGGCGGAGCAGGACCGGATTGCCCGCCGCATCTTTGCCGTGAACTTCGCAGCCGTCGGCGGCCAGACGTCTGGTGATCGGTGAACCGACCTCGAATTCATCTTCGCAGCCGTCGATCGTGAATTGGATTATTTCGGGGAGTTCGGCGCAATGATCCACGCGGCAGCCGAATTCGGAACCGAACGGCTGGAGCATGCCGCTGCCCGCCGTGAAACAGACCGAGGCCCCCTCGGACGCGGCCTTGAGCAGCAGCCGGTATTTGCCCAGCGGCACCGCACTGTAGCCGGAAATACTGGGAACAAGGTAGAATTTCGACTGCGGAAGTTCATCGCGTGAAAGCAGATCGCAGAATTCGATTTCGAATCCCGCCTGGGTACTCAGGATGAAACAGCCGTATGCAGCCTGCCACATGGCGCTTTTTTCCATCACGGAAGTCAGCACGATGCAATCCACGCGGCGGGGCGGAAGTTTGCCGTAAGGCAGAATGCCGATCTCCTGCCGGAAAGATTTCATGGCACGCGCGGCGCCGTACGGGACGCGGCCGGCAGTCAGCGCGCCGAGGTTGCGTTCCATCGCCACCCAGCGGTAAGGCAGCTGATCGGCACATTGGTCGAACGCGAAAGCACACCACCAGAGCATTCCGCCCAGGCCGTGCGCATAAGCGGAATAAAGCACCGTGCGGCAATACGCTTCCGTGCGTTCGTCGGAAAGGTATTCGGGACCGAACGAGCCGATCTCTTCGATGAACGCGGGCTTGCCGGACGCCTGATAATAGAGAGTCTCCGCCGCAGCATGATAAACGGCCGGGATCGTGTTGAGCGCGCTTTTTCCGCAGTATGGCGTGAAGGCCGGATACGGATGCGTGGTCAGCGCATCGGTGAGTTCGCCAAGGGCCCGCAGGTTCCAGCAGGCATTCGGATCGGCCGAGGAACCGTGCATGCCCGAATAAACCGGGCGCGAAGGATCGGCCAGACGGATGGTCGAAACAATGAGATTGAGCCAGTTCCAGCTGACCATGGGATCGGAGCACGGCGCAAGACAGTTGCATTCGTTGCCCGGTTCCCACGCGATGATCGCTTCATGGTCCTTCATGGCGGAAACGAAGCCGCGCAGGAACAGGGTTTCCAGATAAAGCGCCTCGGGATGGGTGAAAAGGTTTTTGTCGGCCAGCGCGGGCGACACAAAGAGCGCGCCGCTCATCCAGCCGGTCAGCAGTCCGACGACCAGTTTCAGCTGATATTTCCGAGCCAGATCGGCGGTTTTGCGGAACCTCGCCATCATGACTTCACTCAATCCCCAATGGGCAAGGCCGTATTCCGGCAGCGGCGAACCGTCCGGCATGACCAGTTCCGCATGGACGCCGCCGCAGCCGCAGGCCCAGCTGACGGGCTGGAAATCGGACCAGAGCGGGAACAGCCGCACCGTATTCATGCCTGAGGCCTTGAGCGCGGCGAAATCTTTTTCGACCGCATCTTCCGACCAATCCCGCCACATGCGGATCCCCGCCTCGCTCGACCAGTAATTGCAGCCGACCAGAAAATCGGCAGCTCCGGGTAAATACTTCATGACACGCTCCTGTTTTCAGTTTTTATCCGAAAATTTACATGCGCAAAGAAGAAAATCAATGCCATGCGGGAGTTTTCTTCAAGAAACTTTTGAAACAGAGTATCGCGTCACTCGTATTGGGCAGATAAAAGTTTCTATTCGCGAACGGAAACGGAGAATACGGAGAATACGGAGAATACGAAGGACGCGTAAAACTGGCGCGGCATCTGAATAGAGATACAGAAGGGAATTCCTTGTTTTTCGGATCCGGTCATGGACTTCCGCGAAACTCCGTATTCTCCGTTTTCTCCGTATTAAAAGTTCGCGGGTTTCAGACAGGCTTTCTTCTCAATTCGGCTGCCCGGATAGGAAACAGAATTTGAAAAGCGCCATCGGGGAAGAATCAGATCTCCAGCAGGTAGACGCCACGGAACTTGTTGTCGTGGATGGAGTCCACGGTGATGTAATGACCGTCCGGACTCCAGCGCGGATGCAGATCGCAGCGTGTATCGTCGTCATCCACTTTTTCCGGCCGGTGATTGAATCTGCCGAGGATTTCCATTTTTCCCGTTTTGACATCGATCATCGCCAGGGTCTGGATCCCCTCCGTTCCCGAATAACTGTCCGCGAGCAGTTTCGTTCCGTCCGGCGAGAAGATCATGTGGGCCCCGCGTCCATGGCTGTCCGCCAGTTTGACGGCCCGGAACGGATGTTCGCTTTCATCGAATACCACGGCATGATAACCGGTGCCGTCCCAGTTGGCGTCCACCAGGATCTCATGCGGCGTGCGGCCCCAGATCTGATGGGTGATCATCCAATGTGACCAATAGACATCCGGCAGCACGCAGACCGGATCCTTTCCGTCGATTCCGCAAGTATACATGAAGGTTTGCCAGTTATGGACCCGATGTTGATCGGCAGCCTGCCGCAGGAGCCACAGCACCCGGGTCGAATCGCAGTTGACGATCGCGTGGTTCAGCCAGATGTAACGCCCTTCCGTGCAGTAACGGTAGGAATGCTGTTCGAGCATGGTGCGGTAACTGACCAGCAGCTTTTCCTTTCCGGTCTTCAGGTCGATGAGGAACAGACCGTCGTGATCCAGATCGGCGGGATGGAGGTCATTCCCGACCGGAACGTCGGCATAACTGTAGCCCCGGCGCGGAATCCGCCCGATATCCAGCGAAACACCGAACTGACCGTTCGGCGCCAGCGTATAAATCGAACGGGAATATCGTCCGATTTCCCCTTTTCCGATCTGAAATATTCTCGCTTCCAGCCGCCGGGTGTTCACATCGTAATCGTTGTAAAGGATGCAGTCCGGCTTTTGCGGATGGAACAGTTCCATGCAGCCCTGCTGATGGCACCAGGCGCGGGTTTCGGTGAATTTGGTCCAATTCCCGTTCGGGGTGACGGCGCCGATCTCGGCCTTTTCGCCGGGCAGCGGCAGCCGTTCGCATTGGTCGATTTTGAGCACCAGATGCAGCGACTGATCCGCATTCCACGGATTCCGGTCGTAATAACCGAAGAAATAATTGCCATCGTCGGGTGTGATTCGCTGCCAGTTGTAAATTGAGCTGATCGGGTTCATGTTTTCCTTTTCCTTGAATCTTAGAACAATTTTCAAATTGCTTGTTTTTTCAACGTCAAACCATTTTTGACACATCCATTTTCAAGTCATTTTTTTTATTTTTGAATTTACCTCCGCTCAGGTATGTCGGCCTGCATCACCGCGGTAAAAACTTCCCCCGGCTCAAGCGGCGGGACCTGGAAAATCGGTTCCATCGTCATAACGCCGGATTTGGAATCTTCGAAATAAACCGCAGCCGGCTGCTTTCCGGGAAAGACGATCCGCAGCGGTTCAGGCGAACCGGGCATTCCGATCGTGAAGTCCGCCGCCGGGATCGGAACCTTATGTCCTTCGTTCAAGACGCAGTCGGCCAGATTTTCCGCTGCGTCGGGCAACAGGAAAATCCATCCCTTTTCATCCCGGGGGACCGTTGTCCCGTCGGAGAAAGTCACGGCTCCGCGCGGCAGCGATCCTCCGCCGGTAAGGGCGGTCATGCAGTGAAAGCGGACGGCAAAAGACGGCATTTTTTCCGGATGGATATTCTTGAGCTGCAATTCGGTCCGGACTGTATCCGGGGAGAATTGCCGGATCAGCACCAGCGGCAGGTCCGCCAGAAATTCGAACTCTTTTTTGACGGTCCCGGAAAGTTTCATCCGGATGCTGCTGCCGGTTTCTTCGATTTCGTCCACTGCCATGCCGAACTGCCACAGGCGGGCAAGATTCCGCGGCATCCAGACTCCGGGGATGCACCAGCCGTAAGCGGAGTTCGGAAACAGGATTTCGCGGCCGTCGATTTTCCAGGACGCCAGCCGGCCTCCGTGAACCGGGTCTGCAGTGACTTGATAACGCGAAAATTCCGCGTGGATTTTCCAGCGGCGGAAAGTCAGTTTCAGATCCTTGCGGGAGATCGGCTGAAAGCGGGAAAAATCATTGACCGGATCGCCGGGAACCGGTGCTTCGGGATCGTAATGGAAAAGAAATTCCGCCCGTTCACGGTGCTGGCGGAGAACCAGTTCCCGGTATCCATACGGCGGAATCCCGGATCCGTAATCGGCGGCGATTTCCAGATTCCATAAACCGCTGTACCCGACCTCCCGCAACGCGGTCAGAACGGTATTCCAGTTGATCGAACCATAAAAGAATCCCGGAAACAGATGCTTATCCGAGGTATCCCAGTATGCCTGCCGGACCGGTCCGGAAAAAAGCGGGCCCACATTGTCATGAATATGGATGGCTTTCAATTTCTTTCCCGCTTTCCGGATGTAATCGCCCTGATTGGCGGGCGGGGTGATATGCAGATGTCCGGTGTCGAGGCAATAGCCAAGATTTTCCGGATTGCCGCATTCGATCAGGTTCGCTTCGACGTCTTCGAACGTATCCCCCGGCAGATTTTCCAGACAGAGGGTCATACCCTCCGGAAGATCGCGCAACAGTTCCAGCAGAGACCGGACGCGCCGTTTCCGCACCGTCGCCGGGTCTTCTCCATGAGCAAGGGCGAAATCGCCGCCGCAGTGAACCACTGCCGCGGTAATGCCCAGCACATGATACATGACACAGTAGTTCCGGAGATTTTCCAGCCGAGTCTTGCGGAGTTCCTCGTCTTCCGTGCATAAACTGTTCCGCTGCGGCAGATGCGCCTGCAGAAAACGGATTCCCGCCTGATCCGCGAGTTCCCGGAATTTCCGCCAGGCGGCTTCCCCGCGCAGGTAAATCGTCTCGGTATGCTCGATCGAAAGTTCCGCGTAATGGAATCCCGCCTCTTTCAGTCGGTTGAGCGCCTGTTCCGGAGAATTGCCGCCGGCGCTGCTGGTGATGGAAATTCTTATGTCCGGATTTGAATCATTCCCGTTTGGAGTAATCATTGAATCAACCTGCGTGATCTCAAAATGTTTCGGTTATTCCGGCTGAAAAGTCGGTTTTTCAATACGGATGCCGGTTTGATCCAGTTCAGAACCGGCATCCGCAGCATTTACTTTTTCTCCAGCGGAATGATCTCCAGGTCGTCGACCCAGACGGTTCCGGGCTGATGCCACAAGTGAACATCAAAGGCAACCTTGTAGCCGGGCCGCGGTTTCAGCCGGGCAGTCTTCTTTTTGAGTTCATCGACCTCGACCACTTTTTCAAAATAACGCCAATCGTTGGAACCGTCGAAAATCTCGGCCGCATTCAGCCGGTAAGAGGTTATATCGTAGCCTCTGGCATCGAACGGCTGCAAGCCGATAAATGAAAGGCCTTTCGCGGCTTTGATATTTTCATGCTTGTACCAGCCCCGAATCAGCAGATCGTGCTTCAGGTCCTCGATTTTTCCCAAGTTCACTTTCGCGGAAGCATTGCCTTTTTCCACATTCCCGACCCGGAGACTGGCCTTGCCGGAATGTTTCACTTCCGTGTCGATCCGGCATTTCGGACCGGAGTCAGACGGTACACCGGACCGGGAGGTTATTTGCCACTGGTCGATCCGTTTGTCGCTGAATTTTTCGAACCCGCCGTTTTTCAACAGATTCTTCGAGACATCAACGGGTTTGTAGTTGCGCAGCGGATCGTCGTCCTTGACCAGCAAAATACGGTCAAAGAGAACCATTCCGGGCTTTTGCGAGCCTTCGACCCAGGGTTTTCCCTGGAATTTGATCGAAATCCAGATGTCACGCACTTCACCGAGAATGCCGATGGAAGGAAGATTGGTCTGAAGACGCCAAGTTTTGTCAAAGTAAATATACAGCGGAGCAAGAACCAGAACCCGGCCAATCTTATACAGATGGAACTTTTCATCCTGCGGGATATCTTCCTTCTGGAATTCCAGGCTGCTTCCGGTTCTCAGCCGGACACTGTAAAAACCCATCTTGAAGGGCAAAGTCTGAACCGCTTTCGGATCCCGGACGGCCATGCCGCATACAGCATCGGAATCTTTGACCGCATAGGAAGTAGTGCGCATAACCTGATTCCAATGCATGTCAATAACCTCACAGCCCTTGAACTGCTCCGGAATGGGAACCGGATAATGCGAATAAAGATCCGCCTCGTTCAGATGCGTTTCCTCCAGTTGGGTCCGCTGTTTTTTGTCGGCGGTCCACATCCTGATCTGAGCCAGACCGTTTTCACGGAAGCGCTGAGAAACGGCGGGGACGTCGACTTTATAACCTTGCTTAAGCAGTTCCGAAAGACGGAGGAACATGGTCCGGTCCACGATCACCCGTTCGCATTTGACATGAAGCAGGGATCTGGCATCATCGCGGACCGCATTTTCGGCGGCGTCCAGCCAGCCGTTGACTTTATCGAAGAATTCCCGGTCCAGGAAAGAGCGGTCATTCTTCTGACGCTTTTCCAGATAGTCCAGATACTGCTGCATGAAGGGGGCGGCGGCACCGTAATAGCCCTGCATGAAACGAGTATTGAGCTTTTCAATGTCCTGCGCCGGATCGTCCAGCATTTTGAGCCCGAGATAATGCTGCTGAACAGCAAAACTCCGGGAAAGCATGGCTTCGTCTTCCCCGAAATAGCTGAAAACGCCATTTCCCGCGCAGAAACGGATTTCTTCGGCAATTTCCCGACGGGGTTTCACCAGGGGATAAAGATAGCCACGGTAAATCCGCCAATAGGACCAGATGGATTTCTTCGAGGTGAATTTGCTCCAGGTCTCCAATTCCTTCGCATTGTCGGTTCCCGGAATCAGCGGATGAAAAAGACTGGCATCACAATAGCGGATCATCACATTTGGTTCCGCCTTGATGGTCTTGGGCGGTTTCTGCGTAAAAGAATAGGCAAAGGTCTGGAGGACGATGTCCGGATATTTTTCCCGGACGCCGCGCGCCATGTAGTTGACGAAATCGAGGTTGGGACCGGCATAGGATCCTTCCCTTTCCGCCAGCTCCTTACAGTCTTTGCACCAGCATTCCAGCCCGCTGGGGCCGTCGGATTGACTCAGATCATAGATTTTTGGGATGGTGTATGCTGGGTTTCCCTTGGCTTTTTCACGATCTTTTTCAATATATTTCAAAAGTTCGGCAAGGACGATCCGGCGGACTTCAGGGTTGGTCATGCAGAGCGTATGGCATTGACCGCCGCTGATCTTGGGACCGAAAAGTTTCGGATCTTTGATCGCTTTGACGTAAACATCGAAAGTATGGCAGTCTTTGGGACTGCCGATCCGCATATTGAGACCGAACGCCGCCAGGAAATTTTCCTTGTTGCGCATGCGCCAGATCCAATTGGGCGCCGGGGTGGCGACATAGAATTCCCGGCGCATGATCGCCGGTTTGCCTTTTTCATTGACTTCCGGCAGTTTCCAGCCCGGATTTTTCGGAATGATCTCGACATCCGGAGCCAGCCAGGCGCAGCCGGCGTATTTTTCCAGAAAAGTATAGATTCCGTATACGATCCCTGGCGCGCCGCGCCCGGAGATGAAAAGTTTCCCATCCCGGAATGCAAACTGCCACTGCTGCTTTTCCAGTTTCGGATCATTGACGAGAATGATGTCTCCAGCTTGCGCCGCCTCAACGGACTCCTTTGTTTGGAAAGACTTTTCGGACACCTTGGTCAGGCAGCGGGCCAGATCTTTCGCCGCGAATTTAACCGCCGGGTCGGCTCCCTTGTCCATATGAACATCGGCAGACCAGAGCAGCCCGGCTGCACCGAGCAGAAAACAAGATGCAAATATTTTTTTCATTTTTATTCCCATATCTCCTTTGACACGATCAATTATTCAGCCACATCTCATCGGTGTATTTGTAACCCACTCTATTTATGGGTGATACATGACCGTCTATAAACAAAGTATTGGAGCTTTTGCTGTGTCGGAATGCCATGGCTGTGTAGGTGTAATCGGAAGAGTTATAACTCTTTGCCCCATTCAGCACGTAAGTGTCCCAGCGGGAAATATGAAACCATGTATATCCTTCCGTAATATGCAGCAGCTTGGAAGGCCGTTTTATGCGGATGATTTTGTACATGCTGTTCGGCAGGAGATTTTTACCGCTGCGTGCATTAAACATATTGTTCATGCAATAAGTGCGGCTGGTTTCTTTTTCAATTCCGGGACAAGTGTAACGGGATCGGCGTGTACCGATTTCCCTCGTGAAGAATTCGCCCGTCGTCGGGGGCAAATAGGGATTCAGGTAGAGTTTATTTGTCACAGGATCAGGCAGACGGGTATGGTAGGTCCAGAAATCGGATTCTATCCAGCTTGCATCGGAATATATAGTCGGCATTGAGTCGGGCATGACCCAGTCATTGTTGTCGACAGTATATTGCTGGCAGCCGGCACCGAGCTGCTTCAAGGTGTTGGCGCAGTTGATCGCCTGCGCTTTCAGTTTGGCCGCATTCAACGCCGGCAGCAGCATTCCCGCCAGAATCGCAATAATGCCGATTACGACCAGGAGCTCGATCAGTGTGAATGCCGCGGGTGAATGTTTCGGGGTTTGGTGTTTCCTTCTCATACTTAGTCCTCCTTTTTTTGTGAATTTTTATTTGTAAGCAGATCAGAAAGTCTCCGCCAGGAAATTTTCGGGTTCCGGTAACGGTCCAGCAGTCCTTTGGAATTGAAACCGCCGGCCGCCGACTGCGAAGCATTGGAAAGAAACGTCCGGGTGTCACAGTACTGCCACAGGAACGTGCCGGAACAGCGGTCGGAATCCAGCACGAAACGCACCACGGTTTCGAGCAGATCGGCCTGATATTCCTCGCTCCAACGCTGTCCGCCGTAGATACCGGGGAGAGCTTCGGCGCCGATCTCGCTGATCAGCAGCGGTTTCTCTTTGAATTCCGGTTTCGAGGAGAAATCGACCAGTTCCGAAAGATTTTTCCGGATATCATCCTTATTGCAGAACTGGCTCTGGTCAAATCCATACCAGCACGGATAGGTATTGAAGGAGATCACATCCACGAGGTCGAGGCAGACATCTTTGGCCAGACGGCAGGTTCCGTAAGTGACCGGACGGCTCGGGTCGAACTCGCGCAGGGTTTCCGCCAGCGATTTCACCAGCGGACGCGCCGCTTCGAGATCGGTCCTGGCCTCGTTCAGGAATCCCCAGATGATCACGCTGGGATGATTGACGCTTTTCACGGCCATATTCCGGGTTTCTCGGATCTGCCGGGCCCGGAATTCCGGATCGGTCAGTGCGGCTTCATTATTGCCCCAGCCGAGCGATTCCTCCCACACCAGGATGCCGAGACGGTCGCACAGACTCAGCACTTCTTCGCTCTGGGGATAATGACAACCGCGGATGCAGTTCATGCCGGCCTGTTTGAGCCGCGTCAGATCGCGCAGCCGGATATCCAGCGGCACGGCATATCCGAATTCCGGATGGGCGTCATGCCGGTTGCATCCAATCAGTTTCAGCGGCCGTCCGTTCAGATAAAGTTTCCCGGCGCGGCATTCGATTTTCCGCAGTCCGAATTCAACGGCAAAAACCTCCCCGCCGGCCTGGATCTCGGCCGTATGCAGGAATGGATCATCGGGCGACCATAGATGCGGTGAAGGTACCTGAAAAACCTGTTCGCCGATCCCATCCTTCAGCGGCAGGATCAGCGGCTCGCCCTGACGGTCGAACCGGACTTCCGCCTGCGTCAGACCGGCGGTTTTCCCGCTGAATCTGACCGTGATCCGAACCGTGCCTTCCGCCGGTTCCAGCGGAATGATCTTGAGTTCGTCAGCCCGGATCGCCGATGCCGGGGCCAGCGTGACCGGGCGGAAAAGTCCGCCGTGCGCATAGAAATCGTAATCGCGGTGAAACAGCGAGGACGGAGTGTCGTCGAATTCATTATTGACCGCAATGATCAGCTCATGCATGCCGGATTTGCCTGCGTCGAACCGGATGACCCGGCGGGAAAACGGGGCGTCAATGACCGCGATCCGCTGGCGGTCCCAGTGAATTTCTCCGCGGAGGCCAAGTCCCTCGGAAATCAATTCCATTTCGCCGCCGGCTTCCACCTGACGGCGGTAAACCCCGGTTCCGCGCCGAAGGTAATATTCCGGCATCAGATCGAAACAGCCCGGAACCACGGTCAAGGTCTCAAAACGGAGACCTGCCAGGTGGTCGCCGAGTGATGTTCCTTCCGGAAGGAATGCGAAATCCCACAAGCCGGAAAGATCCTGCCGGCCGTTTGCATTCATTGCCGAAGAGCCATCTTGAAACTGTGAGTTTGTAATCATAAAACGCCTTTTCATTTCATCTTTTCAAAAAATGATCCGCATCTGGAAAATCCGTGATTTTATCATAAGAAAACTTGACAATTCCGGATTTTCCGGATATAATATAGCGGTTATCAAAAAAGAATTCAATCATAAAAATGTAACTGTTAACTGGAATAATGTAATTATGAAAAAACAAGGTTTTCAGGATTGCGAATACTCGACCTTCATCCACTCGGATCTGCCGGCGTATATCCGGTCGGTGGGACATTTCAAGTTGTTTGAGATTGCCCTCACCAGCTGCCAGATGGCATCGTTCTGCGAACTTTACTGGTGCATCGAGGGGAAAGGATGTTTCGAATTCGAGGGGAAAAAGCATCTGGTCCGTCCGGGCGAGGTGTGGTATTATCCGGAAAACACCATGCAGTATTTTTATCCGGCGGAAGACAATTTTTTCCATTACCGCTGGTTCACGATCGCCGGGCCGCTGGCGCCTGCCCTGTTCGAAAGCGCGGGCATCCCGCCGGGCACCAGTTTCGGCGGACGGTGTCCGGAAGAATTGTTCGGGGAACTGGAACTGCTGATCCGGCAAAGCACCCAGAGCATGCGTCTGAAACAGCTCTCAACGGGATTCGAGATCCTCTGCCGCGCGGCGTCCGGAGTCCGTAGAAAACGGCATCTGCATAATTATTTGGAGGACGCGCGGAACCTGATCGACCATGATTTTGCCAATCCGGGACTCAATATCCAGAGTCTTTCGGAAATCCTGCATGTGAACCGGGTCCAGCTGAGCCGGGAATTCTCCCGTCAGCACGGGGTG
>SUWI01000148.1 GCA_015061565.1 Lentisphaerota bacterium | reverse complement strand
CGAAGGTCCCGTTGAGGATGATGCGGAGCGCCGTCTTCATGGTGTCGAGGCCGAATCCCAGTCCTGGCGAGGAATACACGTAACCGAAATCCCTCATATCGGCATCGTCGGAGGCCTGCGGATGCAAATAGAACGCGCAGCCGAGTTCTTCCGCTTTGGCCAGAAGCGGCAGATATTTTTCTTCGTAAAGATGGCTGTGCAGATAGTTGGAATGGGTATGCCAGTAAGAGAACCCCAGCTCCTTGATGCAGCGTTCCAGTTCCTTGACCGCCTCATCCACATACTGCGTCGGCAGCAGCGCGGTTCCGATAAAACGCCCGGGGTATTTGCGGATGAGTTCCGCCACGGCGTCGTTGGACTTTTTCGCAAAATAAACGGATTCCTTCTCCGGCAGTTCTTCCGAAAGCGGAGACGCCGCCATGACGGCGGTGTCGATCCCGTTGCGGTCCAGCATGGCGACGCGTCTTTCTCCGAAGTCCGTCAGTTCGTCGATGATGGGATAGGCGTTGGTGATCCCGGAAAAATTTGCCGGCACGTTTTGGCGCATTTCCATGATTTTGGTTGCCGGGTCGTATTTCGGCACGGTGATCTGTTTGGCCAGAAGTTCCATCATTTCCGGCAGGTAGTAGTGAAATTCGCAGTCGATCTTTTTCATGATTCCTTCCTTTCAGTATGAGTTTGTGAATAATATAATCTGTCCTGTCCGTAAAAACAACCCCCTGTCCCCGAAAAACGGCATAAAACCGGT
Source organism: Lentisphaerota bacterium (assembly GCA_015061565.1). Classification (GTDB taxonomy): domain Bacteria; phylum Verrucomicrobiota; class Lentisphaeria; order Victivallales; family UBA1829; genus SIG94. The sequence continues at coordinate 12,620 of SUWI01000148.1, read as the reverse complement.
TCATATCTCAACCGGAGGTCCAAATCCGGCAGCGGCAAAAACTCTCCGGCCGTCTTGAGCAGAATTCCTCTATCGCCGCCTTGTCGAAAGCATTATCCCGACCAGTATCCCGCGGCGGAGCTCGGCATTTTTACGTAGAAAAAAGTCGAAACCGCAGGGACGTTCGCATCCGCTCACTGGTGAAGTTCGCTCCCTGCGGGAGTAAGGAGGGAGAACTTCCCGCTAATATTTGAAGAACGGATGGTTTTCATACGTGGATTTCCAATCCCGCCCGAGCAGACGCGCGATATCTCGAATGTGAAGAGCGCCCCAATCGATCCTGACGGCGAACTGCGGCTGTTTCTTCAAAAGCTCCAATATGTCGGGATATCGGGCTGAAAGTTCGAGTTTTTTCAACGGACATTTATCGATGAACTGCGGCTGGTCCCGAAGAAGATCACACCAGTCGAAACTATGCAGCTTTTCCCACGGACAACGGTCCGCAAACTGCGGCTGTTTCTGCAGCAGAATGCCCCAGTCTCTGCCGTTCAGTTTTTCCCACGGACACCGGTCCGCGAACTGCGGCTGTCCGCACAGAAGGTTTCTCCAAAATGATCCCACCATCTTATCCCAATCGCACTTATCGGCAAATTGCAGCTGTTGGCTCAAAAGCAGCCCCCAGCAATCATCTCCGATTTTCTCCCAATCGCATCGATCCGCAAATTTCGGCTGTTCGATCAGAAGCTCACTCCAGTCACTGCCGGAGAGCAGTTCCCAGCTGCACTTGTCGGCGAACTGCGGCTGAGTCTGCAAAAGGCCGCTCCAGTCACTGCCGGAGAGCAGTTTCCAGTTGCACTTGTTTGCGAGCTGCGGCTGGCACAGCAGAAGGTCTCTCCAGTCACTGCCGGAGAGCATTTCCCAGTTGCACTGATCGGCGAGCTGCGGCTGCTTCTGCAAAAGCTCGCTCCAGTCTTTGCCTTCGTCCAGCAGTTTCCAGTTGCACTTGTCGGCGAACTGGGGTTGGCACAGCAGAAGGTCTTTCCACGCGGATTTGCGCTCGTATTCGCTGAACCAGTCTTTGCGGGAGAGCAGTTTTTTCCAATTGCATCGATCGGCGAACTGCGGCTGCTTTTCCAACAGCTTGCTCCAGTCTCTTCCGGAGAGCAGTTTCCAGTTGCACTTGTCGGCGAACTGAGGGTGTATCTGCAAAAGCTCACTCCAGGCCCAGCTGTCCAGCAGTTTCCAATTGCATTTTTCGGCGAACTGCGGCTGCTTTTCCAACAACCAGCGCCAGTCCCAGGCGTCGTCCAGCAATTCCCATTTGCACTGGTCTGCGAACTGCGGCTGATCCTGAAGCAGCCTGCTCCAATCAAGACCGGAAAGCTTGTCCCAGGGACATTTATCGGCGAACTGCGGCTGAGTCTGCAAAAGGCTGCTCCAGTCCTCGCCATCCAGCCGTTCCCAGGGACATTTATCGGCGAACTCCGGCCATTTGCGCAAAATCGAACACCAATCGCCGCCGTCCAGTTCCCACGGACACTGGTCTGCCAACTGTGGTCTGAGCTGAAGCAGAATATGCCATTGATATGCCGAGTAGCACCGTTCGGAAAGCAGTTTCCAGTCCTGCTCGGTCATCTGCGAAAGTTCAAGATCCTTTACCAATTCGGGTTTGTCGAACATCAAGGTCCATTTTACCCAAAAAAGCCCTGGAGGAATCAAATCCATATCACCATTCCCTCATAAAAGTTTTCAATGTCTGGGGATATTTTCGTTCTGCACAATATTTCACCGCCAGTTCGACATCTTGTGCCCGATCGCCCGAAAATTCGAATTCGGCCGGTTTTTCAGATTTTTTCCAAATTCAGAATTGTCACAGCAAATTCGATCGCCTTCTTACCACAACTCTTTGACTCCACTTTTTCCGAAATTACTTCACCTCGAAACACCTACCCGGATCGGGAAGATGAATGACGGTCTGTTTGACCGTCTTCCCGGTTGCGGCTTCCACCGCCTTGCGGTAAAGGCTGAGCTGTCCGGCGCAGCCGGCGGCATACGTTTGGGCATTCGATTCCACCGGGTGCGTCTTGTGGTCGATGATCACATAGCCGTCCGGCAGTTCCAGCAGCATGTCGATAAACCCCTGATAAAGCGTGCCGTTTTCATCGTGATACGTCATCGGGACTTCACAGCTGATTTTGGCGTCCGGCCAGGTTTCGGCGATCCAGCGGTAAAGATTGTCCGTGCAAGCGATCAGCGTTTCCGGGGAAACGCCTTTTTCCACCGTCCAGTTTTTCAGGAGGCGTTCGGCGATTTCGCGGCGGTCCTGCTGCGGATTCAGCGCGATGAAATTGTGGAACGCATTGCCGAGAAGATCGTATTTCCCCGTTTCACAGCGGATGCTGCTGCGGTAATCCCAGCTGCAAATCAGCGTTGCCGTGCCGTCCTCGCACTTTTCACCGCTGGGGGAAAGACGGGCCGGAACCGTTCGAACGCCGGAAAGGTCGCGTTTCGGGTCCGCAAAGACTAATGGAGACGGCAGCGGGACTATCTCTTTATCGGGAGTAAAGAACTTGGTTTCGATCGGGAATGAGACCTTTCCCAAAGTCAGTTCGCCGTTGCCTGCTTCCATCGGGAAGGTCAGCACGGGGTCATCGGCAAGGGAATCCAGCCAGGCCGTCTGCAGAGTGTTTCCGATATCGGGATCCTTTTTCAATTCCTCTTGGGTCGGCGACTTGCTGTTCAGCGCGAAAATCACCTGATCCCGGGCCCGCGTCAACCCGACATAAAGCAGCCGTTTTCCTTCTTCCCGTTCCCGCTCCTCCGCATGAAGCTGGACCGGGTTTTCGGCGAGGGCGTTTTCCAGAGCTTCCAGTTTCTGTTTGTCGCCAAAGGGCTGCGGCCAGTAATGGATGGTTCTGCCTTTCAAAGGATCCTGCATATCGAAGGTTTCCGCCTGATTGACGCGGATGCCGAACGCGCCGTTTTTGCCGTCCGAATCCAGCGATGCCAGAATGACGATCGGCCATTCCAGTCCTTTGGATTTATGATAGGTCATCACGTTGACGGTATTCAGACCGAATCCGGCCGCCTGTTTTGCATCGGCCTCGTTGAGCGCCGCGACAAATCCGGAAGGCGTTGCGGCGCGGCGTTCCACCAGCGCCTGATCCATGTACTGTCCGCACAGTTTGCGCAGCTCGTCCACATTGCTCATCCGGCGGTCGGGCGAACTCATGGCGGAGATTTTGCCGTCGAGATTCAGCGCCGTGATCACATATTCCAGAATTTCCATCGGGGTGGCATCGGCCTTCTTCCGGAGTCCCCGGAGAAAATCGAGGTTCCGGATCCCGGCGAGAAAATCGGTCTTTTTCCGTTCCTCTTCGCCCAAAGCCAGCCACGCAGCCTTGGCCTGATGCATCTGGTCCAGCCAGTCCTCTGTTTCGCCGGAGAGCGCCAGCAAAGTGGCAAGTGCCGCGGTGTCGGACGGATCGATGCAATAGCGGAACGCGGCCATGACCAGCTGACATTCAGCCGTGCTCAGCAGGGAACCGGACGGTGCGGATGCCGAAATGTTCCATTCCGCCAGCGCCTCCGCCAGCGACGCGCAGTCGCGGTTGCTCCAGAAAAGCACGCAGATCTGATTCGGAGTCACACCATTGTCCCGGATCAGTTCCGCGATCCCGGCGGCAAGCGATTTCATGCGGTCCGATTTGTTGCCGCCGTGGAGATGCCACGCCTCGATGATCCCGCCGGCGGCTTCCGTTTCCCGTTCCGGCGGGATTTCGAGCTTTACATCTTCCGCTTTCATCGCGGGAGAGAAGGCGCGCGTGAAAATCTCATTGGAAAGGTTGACGAGATTCTTTTTCGAGCGCCACGAAAAGCGAAGAGTTCCCGGATTCGGGATCTTATCGACCACGGCCTCCATCAGTTCCGGGTCCGTCCCCCGGAAACCGTAGATCGCCTGCTTCGGGTCGCCGACCCAGACGGACCCTTTGGCGGAACATTCATTCAGTTTCAGGAAAAGAGCCAGCTGAACGGGGCTGGTATCCTGGAATTCGTCCACCATGATCTGCGAGAGACGCTGCTTCATCAGCCGCACGAAGTTCGGATTGTTTTCCAGCAGAGAGAGAACGCCGCACTCCTGATCGACAAAGTCCACCAGTCCGAAATCCTTTTTGTACCGGGCGTATTCCTCAAGGGATTCCCCGGCACAGGTAAAAACACTGTGGATCATGTCGCACATGTCCTGATAGAGTTCCCTGCTGCACAGCAGCCGGTCGGCGAGTTCATGGAAGATGTCGATCGGAAAATCCGGGTCCTTTTTCACCGCGTACTCGGCCTTTGCCAGTTTACAGGCTCCCGACCAGGTGGGGAAACGCAGGAACGACTGGATGGATTTCACGGTTTCCTGAGTTTTTTTCCCTACTGCTTTGAAATGCTGATACGGAGAGATTTGATCCCGGATGTTCTTCAGCGAAAGATCGACCGTAGCGGTAAATACTTCTTTCAACGCGGCAGCCGACCGTTCGCCGCAGGCGATCAGGTCATCTTTGCTCAGCCGGTTGCTCCGGGCGAGATTCAGAATTTCGCGGACATCATTTTTCCAGTCGAGTGTCTTGCCGTGGGGATTTTCCTTGATCGGGTTCAGGGAAAGTCTTGCTGCGACGGGCTCGAGTTCCTTGGTATATTTGTCCATCACGGCGGAGGCGGCCGCATTGAAAATGGCATCGGCATTCTCTTCCGGCAGAACGTCCAGTGCGGGGGAGAGTCCCGCTTCAATGGCATATTCGTTCAGCAGTTTTCCGCAGACGCCGTTCACGGTTCCGATCAGACCGTCAAAGACTTGAGATGCCATTTCCGGCTTGGTTCCTTTCAGGAGTTCCTGGCGGATACGGGACTGCAGTTCCGCCGCAGCCTTTACGGTGAAGGTGGTGGCGAGCAGCCCTTCCGGCCGGGTCCCGGCGGCAATGGATTTGCTCAGCCGGTCCATCAGGTCATGCGTTTTTCCGGATCCGGCGCTGGCTTTGATCAATTTCACAGTATTCATAATATCAGTCCTCCATCATTTCGCAGAGTGCGGCGTAGTTGCAGAATGCACATCCGGCAGCCAGAGGCAGCGCGGATGTCGAAGTGTCCAGTTTTTTTTCGTCCGCAATACCGCGCGCAAGTTTGCCGGAATTGATCTCGCCGAACCGCTGTTTCCACGCAGTCCTGGCATTGTTCCACAGCGTATTCCAGGTCTTTTTCGGGTCGGAAACGAGCTGTCTGCGGGGAAGCAGGAAATACGCGCAGCGGACGTCCAGTCCTTCCGGATCCAGCAGCCACGAATAGGTCGCCAGCTGAAGTGCCTTGTCTTCCTCCAGGTGTTTTTCGTAATAGGAAGACGTGGACCATTTCATATCGATCACGAACTTGTCGCCCGAAGCGTTTTCCAGGTAAATATCGGAGTAGCCGATGAAATCCATTCCTTCGAAAGTCCCGTTCAGTTCTATTTCGTTGCCCTTCACGAGAAGCTTTCTTGCGTTGATCTCTTCCACCAGCGTTTCCACGGCACTCATCAGCGTTTTGCGGATGCGTTCCTGTTCCACCGACCGGCCGTCCAGCAGCAGTTCCGCCGCCATGGAGGGAAGCAGGCGGCTGAATTCCTTTTCCGCGTTCCGGACCGCTTCTTCCACGGTCAAAGTTTCTTTGCCCCTGTAGATATTCTCGATGACCTTATGCGCGAGCGTCCCGAGCATCAAAACGCCGGTCGGGACGGTCATGGCCGGCGGCATATTCAAGCCGAGATACTCCTGCAGGAACCACTGGAACGGGCAGGAGATGAGGGTATTGAGCTGGGAATAGGAGAGCCGGCGCAGCGGACGGATGGAATTCGACTTGATGCAGGCTTTCGATTTCGGTTTGAAGAGCGGCTGTTCCGCCAGAACGGCGGTCCGTCCGGCAAGCGACCATTTCCCATCCGGACCGGTCAGCTTTTCCGGCGTGAGAATTTCTTCTTTCGGGATCCCCAGTTCATCCAGCAGCGGATGCGGGAATGCGGCATTCCCGTTGACCATCTCCGGAACGAAGAAAATGATCTTCTTTTCCGCATGCTTCAGTGCATTGTGCCAGGAAAGGTTCTCCAGTTTTCTCACCGCGCCGCGGTCGTATCCCGACAGCACCGCAGTTTCTTCGGCGGTCCAGTTGGTGGTGTGCGCCGCGCCGGTATCGATGAAATTCCACCAGAGAATCGTATCGAAATTTCGGTCGATCATGCCGGGATGGGAAAATACGGCAAAGTCGGTCCGTTCCTGTCCCTCATGATCGCCGGCAGTACCCGTGCTGATGATGGAATCCAGGATCCTCGCCAATTCCATCCGCTTGACCGAGGAGCGTCCGTTAACGATATTTTTCAGAGTTTTCGCGTGTCCGATCACCAGAGCCAGTTCCGGATGTTTCCCGACCCGGACGGAAAGCTGTTCGATCAGATAATCGCAACGGCCGGAAATCGCTTCGGCCGAGACCTCTTTTTCTGCGTAAAAACACTTTTTGTCGAGCAGGTTCCACGTCGCTTCGATCTTTTGGAGATCTTTGCTATCTCCCCCATCCGCGAAGTCTTTTTTCACTTTTTCCCAGGCTTCGTTCCAGGCTTCGCCGCCATATCCCGGTTCTTTCTGAAGTGCCTGAACCAATTCCCAGGCCAGTTTTTTGGGAACCGGCGTGTTCGGCAGGAGGAGCAGTTCCAGAAAACGCTGGGGGTTGAACGGTTTCCACAGGGTTTCCAGCCACAGCGGCAGAATCTGCAGAGACTCCCGCCAACGGGATCGATCCACGGCATTCAGCCGACCGATGCCGTTCCGCTGAAACGCTCCGTCCAGGATGGAAGAATCTCCTTCGCAGATGATCGCCGTCCGCTTGTTTTCGCCCGCAGCCAGGAATCGGACACATTCTCCGGCCAGGACGAATTCATTCGCCCCATTGACCTGGATCTTTTCGGGAATGCACGGTTCCGCCGGCTCCGGTTCGCAGAGTGTCATGCCGGATTCCCGAAGCTGCCCGATCACCTGTTTCCACTCATACGGCAGCAGGTCCCAGGGATCCTGCAAAACCAGTGTATCGGAAAACTTATATTTCCGCAGCTCGGCCAAAATGGTCTTGATCCGGTCGGGTACTCCCGGCGAAAGCGGCCCGGAATCCGCTTCCAGAGCCGCCAGCGTTTTCAGCCGTTCCGAAAAACCGCTTTTGCCGTCCCAGCCGTTTTCAAACAGTTCATCCCGCCACGCCAGCATCTGTTTGGCGGTGGACCAGGAATCCAGTTTGAAGGACGCTTCACACCACGACGGTGCTGTGAGGCGGATTTTCTGCATATATTCATTGATCCGTTCCGGTGTCGAAACGGGTACCCCGTCCAGTCCCAGACGGCTTTCCAGCCAGGCCAGAAATTGCAAAGGGCCCATCTTGATTTCACCCAGCGAAGCAGTCTGTGACGACCACTCCGTACCGTCAAGAAACATTCCGAAGGTAATTTTCATAATTTCCTCATCGTTTGTTTTTTTACGTTTCAGGATCGCCAGCATGCCGTTTTTCCATGCAGACTTTCTTGCCCCGCCGCGCCGGCCGGCAATTCATAAACGTAAAATACTCTTGGAACAGCTGTTTTTCAAGTCTTTTTCCCGCAGAAGACTTTTTCTTTCGATAAAATTCACGGAAGCAACATGGTTCCCGCAAAAGTCCGAGCCCCTCGATCCATGCAGAGAAAAAAGAGCCTGGGGAGCCGATCCGAAGACCAGCCCCCCAGGGGAGAAGCAACTGCACTTAAAAAAGTTTTAAGGCTTGAATATTGATGATTGAGGGTTAAGCCCTTAACCGTTAAGTTTTTATGCCGTCCGGCAATGCTTTATCAATATCAAGATCGCGGGAAGTGCAGCCGCTTCTCTTGCCGGGTCTGGCAGACCCGGTGCCCTGCCCGCCGGACAAGTCCGGCTGACGGGACAGTTCTTCGATTACTTCAACGGTGTATCGAAGTCAATCGTATTTCTGACATTGTAGGTATCCAGTGCATCCTGGAGCTGATTGCACCGGATTTGCAGTTCCTTCTTCATCTTCAGCACCTCCGACGCCGTTACATCGGGGGAACGGACCATTTTGACGGTTCCCTGCACGCCCATATACTTGACATCTTCTTCCGTTTCCATTCCGTCCAATTTGGAAATCTTGCTTTTCAATTCTTCCAAAGAATACATGTTTTCAAGATTGTCCTTGTTGGCCTTGCCGATTTTGGTTTTGAGTTCAATCAGTTTCTCCGTGTAGGTCCCAATCGTCTCCAGGGTCTCCCGGATATCGATACACCGGGTATGGTTGTCCCAGCAGGAGTTCTCCCGCTGGACCAGACTCCACAAATGGTTAATTTCGCCTGCAAGACGGTTTTTTTCCTTCAATGCCTGAGCCAGAGTGATTTTCATAACGCAATTCCTTTCTGTTGTTTTATTGATTGCGGATCGTTTTTTCTTTGCCCTTCACTAACATTACGGACATTCTTCTGACATTTTTTCCATTCCAGGAAAAATTATTTGCAAAAAGGCAAAGCGGATCCGCCGGAAAAATGCCGGGTTACGGCGAAATGTGCTTGTATGATCTTTTAAATCGGAAGAAAGCCGCTTGGAAACAGCCGTCGGCTGGCATTCCGGACCTTGAAAAAACTTTCTCGAAGTGTATATTAGGAATTTTTGATTCAAAGCGGAGTATGGCAGTTTCTGCTTTTTGCCCTGTCAGAATCGATGGTTTTTGTCATAAAATAAAGTATTGAAAACGGAGAAAAAAGATGAAGAAAATTGTTTCGGCATTGTCAATGATCGCTGTTATAGTGCTTGGACTGTCCGGCTGCACCGGCACCACCGTTGCGAGCGTGGGGAAAGCTCCCGACTATACGCAAAAGGCTTGTTGGCTGCAGTTCCCGAAAATCACCAAAGACGTCGACACGTTCTACATCTATTCGACGACATATTATGAGTCGAGTTTCAAAAAGGGCGCCCCCGATTACGCGTCGCTCGACAACCCGGAGATGATCGAGGGCGCGCAGGGCGAATACGTGACCAATGCCAGCGTATATGAGCAATCCACCAACGTGTTCGTGCCCTACTACCGTCAGGCCGGCATGCGGTACGCGGGGGAGATCAGGAAAAAGACCGGAAACATCGACGCGGCAATTTCCGGCATTTCCTATGACGACATTAGCGCCGCGCTCGACTACTACTTCAAGAACTGCAACCAGGGGCGTCCGTTCATCATCGCGGGTCACAGCCAGGGAGCGTCCATGGTCAAATACGTATTGAAGAACTACTTCAAGAAGCATCCCGATTACTACCAACGCATGGTGGCAGCATACGTCATCGGTTTCTCCGTCACGAAGGATGACCTGGAGAAATACCCCTACCTGAAGTTCGCCTCCGGCGAGAGCGACACGGGCGTCATCATCAGCTGGAACACCGAGGGACCGAAGAACGTGAAGGAAAACGCGAAGAATGCCGTGGTGCTGCCGAATGCGATCAGCATCAATCCGCTGAACAGGAAACGTGACGAGACCTACGCACCGGCAAGCAGGAATCTCGGTTCGCTCATGCCGAACATCAATGCCCGCCGTTACGAAATCACCGACATCGGGGCGGACGCACAGGTGGTTCTTTCGCGCGGCGTGATCGTGACGAATGCAAAATGCAGCCACTATGCGGACCCCGGATTCTTCGGACCGCAGAGCTTCCACGAATTCGACTATAATTTCTATTACAACAACCTCAGGGACAACGTGGCAAAGCGCATCGCGGCGTACCGAAGCCGCAAAAAGTAAGACGGAAAGGTCGGCAGAATCATGAGTGAGACGGAAACGAACCGCGCGGATGAGATCCGGAAAAAGCCGGACCATCAGCAAGACGTAAACCGGAGGATCACCGACGGCAATTATGACCGGGCGCTGGCAGTGAAGTGCATAAACGGCACTTTTGTCGGCAGGAAGACGGACGGTATCGTTTCCTACAAGGGCATCCCGTTCGTCGGCAAGCAGCCCGTCGGGGACCTGCGCTGGAAGGCTCCCGCAGAGATTATTCCGGATGACGGCGTCTACGAGGCATATAATTATGGGAAAGCCCCCGTCCAGGCGCCGGGCGATCCCGCTGCGGAATACGGCACGGGCGAGGACTGCCTGTATCTGAACATCTGGAAGGCTGATGAGGCGGCTGCCGGGAAGAAGCCGGTCATGGTGTGGATCTACGGCGGGGCTTTCGATGTCGGCGGAGCGACCGATCCGCAGTATGATTGCAGCAGCTTCATCCGGGAGAGTCCGGAGGTCATCGCCGTGACCATCTCTTACCGGGTCAGTTTCTTCGGTTTCTTCCATCTGTCTCACCTGCCTGACGGCAAGGCAAAGAAATGGCCGCTCTATGACCTGAAGGACAGGCAGGTGATGGTACTGGACGAGAAGAACATCCATCCGGCGAAGGAGTCCGAACTTAAAATCGTTGATTGGGAGAGGACCTATTTCCTGACCGACTATTATATGCCTTGAAAAATCAGGTCCGGTGTCCGGCAACAAAATAAAAATAACGTTAATATTGTTATTTTTTAATTGATTTTTAAGCTTTATGGCATAAATTTATTCGAATGCTGAAAACTTAATAACCTTGGAAGGACTCCATTTATGACCCCGCAGGAAAGAAGCTTTTTTTGAAACAGTTCAATGTTCTTGCCGAACCCATTCAGCAAGCATGCCGCTTGCTTGTGGCAGTTCCCTCAAATCTGAAAATGCTGTTGACTTTTAACTGTTTCCCTCCGAATATTGTCAATGCAGAGAACATACCAGAAATCATTCAAATCATCAATAACCCTTCGATTGTTGAAATGGGAACCACGAGCAGTATGAATGAACCGGGCAGTGAACCGGGCCGTGAAACCGGAGAACATCGTCTGAATAACATTACCTGTCTCGAAGCCGCTATTCAAACTTTGATCAGACACAACGAGCCAATGAATGCAAAGGAAATTGTTCACGCCATGATAAATGATAATGTATACAGGTTCAGCGAGAGGGCAAAAACTCCCTGGAACACTGTCGGGACTCAACTTTTATCATATGTGAAGGAATGCAATAAATACTCACAAAAATGCCGTATCAAGTGTATAAAGCCCGGCACCTATGTCCCGGCGGATTATGATGCCGATTGAATTCGCAGTTATGCGAGAGGAACCACGGGCAGAACCCCCTTATGAAGCTATAATGCCTTCCATGAGGTAAAACGAGTCTTATCTGCGTCGGTTGATATCCTTAATCCCGCCATTTGTGGGGAAATCTGCCCGGACGGAAAGGACCAGGACAATTTAACCGATATTTTCGGGAAATACCGGACTGCGGCATCTCCGTTTTCGCTTGCCCCCGCATTTACAACAGCCTGACCTGCGCAGGATCAGGACATGAGCATACGGATAAAATTTTTCAATACGAATCGTTGAGCCAGCGAATTTCGCCAGGCCTCGCGGATGGCGTCTTTTCCGGCCCGATCCCGTTTCAGCGCCAGGGCATATCTTGCATACATCTCAGCCATGCGATTTTGCCGGATCCGGTTTGGGATCCGGTTTCCGGCGAGGACAAGAAATCTTTCCAAAGTATGGATCTGATCCGCAACTCCGGCGGCACCGGCTCCGGAAGAAATGTTGCCCAGATGACGGCGGCGCATCACCAGCCTCTTGTCGATGCCCTGCACTGGAATTTCCAGGGACAGACGCAGAAAGCAATCATAATCTTCCGCGGTTTGTCCGACCGGGAAAGCCGTTCCCATCGCACGCAAAGCGCCGGTCGGCAGCAGCGTGCCCGAAGGGAGCAGAAAATTCTTGAAAAAAAGCTCGACGGCAGCATCTCCCTGCGGCAGCGTCCGGAACTTGTCCCTCGTCGGCAACTCATTCCCCTCGGAATCGATCCGCAGATAGCGGCAATAAAGGATCCGTTCGCGCGGATCGGCAAGTTCGTCGGAAAATTTTTCCAAAGCCTGCGGCATCAGCAGATCATCATCGTCCAGAAACATGATCCAGTTACCGGAGGCCTGAGACAGCAAATGGTTTCTCGAAGCCGCCGGACCGTGATTTTCCCAAGTAAAATAGCGAATTTCCATCCCGGAACTTTTGATGACTTCCGGGGTTTCATCTTTCCCGCCGTCATTCTGGATCAGGATCTCGAATGGCGGCACCGTCTGGCGGCGGAGACTTTCAAGCGTTTGTTTAAGGTATTTTGCCCGGTTGTAAGTGGCGATGGCAACGGAGATCCGGTTCTTCGGACTGCCGGAAGAAACCCGTCCCTGAGAGGCTATGCCTTCCTCGACCTCTTTCGGCAATTCACTCCCGGTGCTGACAGGTCGTGCATGAAATCCATCCTTCGGGACGATGTTGGTTTCGGCGTGATTCTGCATTTTTGATGGTCTCCATTTTAAGATGCAACTCTCAGGGGGAAACAATATAGCATATTTTCCTCGAAAAACAAATCGCCTGATCTGCATAGCCAGCTCTGAAGAATCATTTTTTCTGCAGAAGGAAACTTTTTCCGTGCGGAATTGATTATTTTTTTCAGCCAATGAGGTTGCCTCCGTCTCGAAACGGTGTATATTACAGCATAAGTTTTTCAATTT
>SUWI01000147.1 GCA_015061565.1 Lentisphaerota bacterium | reverse complement strand
CCATGCAAAGTGGATTCGTTTTTTTGCTCTCACAGAAGAGACTTGATGCATTCTTCCACCTTCGCCATGTCCGCTGTCGGTTCGAAGCGGGCCACGACATTGCCTTTCCGGTCGATGACGAATTTCGTGAAGTTCCATTTGATGTCCGGACTGCTGGCCCAGTTCGGATCTTTTTTCGCAATGTGCTTCTCCCAAAGATCTTTAAAAGGATGCTCGTCAAAACCGCCAAAGCCCTTTTGGGACTTCAAATAGGTAAACAGCGGTAATTCATTTTCGCCATTTACATCGGACTTTCTCATCTGCGGAAAGGGGGTGTGGAAATTTATAGCGCAGAAGTTGCGAATCTCTTCATCGGTTCCCTTTGCCTGCTCCCCGAACTGGTTGCACGGAATGTCCAGAACTTCCAGCCCACTGTCGTGATAATCGTTGTACATCTGCACAATATCTGCGTATTGCGGAGTGAATCCGCAGCTGGTCGCCGTGTTCATGATCAATACGACCTTGCCTTTATAGTCCGCCAGATTCAATTTTTCGCCTTTTCCGGTAGTGATCGTGTAATCGTAGATCATTTTTTGACTCCTTTTGCGTTTTGGTTTTCGGTTGAGTTTGCCGGGGCCGACAGCTTTTTTATTCCGCAGCATCCGGCGCAGAGCGAGGTTGAGAGCAGCGCTGCGCAAAACACTGCTCTTTGATTTTTCTTTGCCGCGTTATCTCCTTGCATAAATTTTTTGCGGTCAATCGTTGGGATCGTCCACGTAGTCCACTTCCGAATATCCGGCTCCAAGTGTGATCTGATGCGGAACGCCTGCCGGAATGAGATAGGTTTCTCCGGCCCGGTATGTCCTCACCTCTCCGGCCATTGAGAGACGGCATTCGCCGCTGACGACGATCGTCCATTGTTCCGCGTGGGAATGGAGCGGGAACACTACCTCTTTTTCCGCTTTGACAAAATAGACGGTTCCGGTCGAAGTATGGTCAACATGCACTTCCAGTCCGTCGATCCCGTAGTCACGGAGCGGGACTTTGCCGATGATGGCGGGAAAACCGGTGCTCGTCTTTTTCATTTGTCGTCCTTCCGACGGAAAACCTTCTTCGGCATCCCGCAGACCGGGCAGACGTAGTCCTCGGGTTCGGCATCGAGATCGCCCACGTATTCGTAGCCGCAGCATCCGCATACATAGACCTTCTTGCCCGCCGTATCGACATTCTTTCCATATTTGTCCAGCAGCTGCTGCAGAATGACGCCGTGATGCCCTTCCTGCGCGGCGAAAATTTCCAGTTCCGGAACTGCCGCGTCCAGTCCGGCGGCCCGGAAACGATCCGCCAGTTTTTTCAGTGAATTTTCCCCGGCGCTCTCGGCCTTTTGAAGACCGCGGACCAGCGCCCAGAAATCCCGGGGATACATGCCGTTCAGCGCGGCGTAGAAACCGGCGTGGTTCGCTTCCTGGTTCGCGGCTTCCGTGAATACGGCGGCGGCGTCTTCCATCCCCTGTTCGCGGGCAAGGTTCGCCAGCGCATAATACATCATCGCTCCCTTTGCCTCGCCCTGCGCCAGCATCGAGGCCATTTTTTCCAGTTCGGTTCCTTTGGTCAGTCCATGAATACTTTTTTTCGACATGTTCGATTCTCCTGTCTGTTTATTTGAGTTGTTTCTCCAGCTCCAGTGCAAGGATGGCGTTGCGAGTCACCTTGCAGAGTTGAATTTGCCGAGACCGGCAACTGCGGAAAGACTTTTTTTGGATTCATCTCGCGGGACTACTCTTCTGTCCGGCGCTCAGCGTAGTCAATGGTCACGCCAGTGCCGAAATGCCAGTAGTAGTCCGGATGCCCGGAGACAGGAATCCAGTAGGAGGTCATTTCGCGTGTGCCTTCGCCCGCGGGCCGATGGTACCACGTTGCCTTTCCCTTTTTCATCATCTGCACATGACGGCATAGTCCGGCCTTGAAGCCGGGACAGTTCTTTGCGCAATTCATCCCCGCGATGCGTCCGTATGCCTCGGCCGCCGGATTGACGGCGACGACACGATGCGTGCGGTGGCAAAGTGACATGGGTTCGGGGAATGCGTCGCACAAAAGGTGGAACGTTTTGCTCAATTCCGCCTCAACCTGTTCCTGCGCGGAGGCGGCCGTTTGTTCTTTCTCGTTCATCTTGATGATTTCCTTGTTTGTTATGGTGATCGGAGAAGCTCCTTTCCCCTCCATGGTTCATACTCCTCGTATTTGCACAGGTTGTGTTTCCTCCAGCCCCAGTGCAAGGAGGGCGTTGCGCGTGACCGTTGTCTGAAGACGGCGGAGAAAAGTATAATTGACCCCGGCGGACTTCTTCATGGTCGTGTAATCCAACGTGGAGTTCGAGAAAATCATCCCCGGACTCATAATGGCCATTGACCAGCAGACGGCGGACAGATGGTCGTCATTGCCCGTGACCTTCCGGAAGATCCGGCAGAAGCACTCCATATTCTGCCGGGAGATCTCCTCGTGTTCCTTTCCGAGCCACTGCGAGGTAAGCACCGCACGGAGCAGGAACATGCTCACCCATATCGGCTGTCCGTCGGGCATCAGATGGGCGTAGAAGATGTCGATGGCGTCGGTGATCATCTGGCGGCATCCGTCCCGTGTCGCATACAGACCGTCGTTGCGGCTGCAGTAATTCTGAAGTTTTCCGTCACGCCAGGGGGTCAGGGCGAAATCCTCCACCGCCGACACCAGTCCCGCCTTGTCGCCGAAATGGTAGCGGACGGCATTGGGAACGGCGTCCGCCTTGTCGGCGATCTCCCGCACAGTCACGGCATCCACGCCCCGCAAAGCGAAAAGCTCGCCCGCCGCATGAATGAGCCGTGAACGGGTCTCTTCCGAGACTTTGTATGTTCCCTTTGCCGGAGCCACTGCCGTCACGCCGGATTGAATTTGCCTTTGGGCTGGCGGCAGCGGGGACACTTCCAGTCGGCGGGAAGTTTCTCGAAGGGCGTTCCTGCGGGAATGCCGTGGTCGGGGTCGCCTTCGGCGGGGTCATAGACTTTCCCGCAGACGGAGCAGATGTATTTTCCCGATGCTTCCCTGAAATGGATCTCCCCGACGGGAAGAGTCTCCGTGGGATGCGCGAGATCGACCGTCCTTTTCGCCTCAAGGTTCTCGTATCCCAGCGGCGTATGGGTGGAAAGATACACGGTGGGATGGTGCGCGATGAAGTCGCGGACGCGGTCCAGCGTCTCCCGCGCGGCGGCCTTGTCCTCGAACACCACCGAGAGCTTGTTTTCGTAGAGCGCCTCGTCCGTGTAAGTCACATCGCCGTGGATCAGGTAGAAGAGACCGTCGCTTTCCACGATGACGATGCTGTTGCCCATGGTGTGGCCCTTGGCCTTGATGTAGGTGACGCCGTCGGCAATTTTCTGACTCTCGGGGAAGTTATAATATGCGCCGTCGGTGAAGTCGACGGGCGTGACGTTCGGGAGATCCTTCAGTTCGTCCGCGGCACATTCCTCCCGACCGGCGTAGATCGTTGCGCTCGGAAAAGCGGAGAGCCTGCCGGTATGGTCGGCGTGCTTGTGGGTAATGAGGATCTTCGAGACCTGTTCCGGCTTATATCCCAGATCGGCCAATGCATCCACATAATCCTTGATGGGTGTGCCCAGGTAAATGGTCGCGTCGGGCGTGGCGGCGGGTGCGGGGAAATCCGCGGGCACGCCGGTGTCCACCAGAATGACTTCCTTTCCGGTATCGATCACGTAGTTCTGCAGGCTGGAACGATAGCGCACCGAGGCGTCGAACTTGTCCATGCCGTCCTCGCCGCCGAGGGCGAACGGCTGCGTCATGAAGCCGTTTTCATAAAACTTGACTGCTTTGATTTTCATGGTCATCCTCCTGTTGGATTTTTGAGAGACGGAATATAATATATTACAAAAAGAATAAAAGTCAAACAAAATTATACTTACTCGCTTAAAATAATCGCGTGGGAACTTGGAAAGGAGATTTCTGCACACCCCCTTTAAAACACAAAGTCGGCCGGGATCGTTCCCGACCGCCACTTCGTCCCGGTCAAGCGGAAGGCCGGCGGCGCGTATGTGACCGTCACGGGCCGGGTGCGGCACATCTCCGTTCCGGAGAAGACGCTGGTCATGGAGGACGGGACGGAGATTCCGATGGAAGGTGTTATTTCAATAACCGGTGAAATATTCTGCTGTCCTTAAAACGCCAACGGCGGCCGGGATCGCTCCCGACCGTCCGATGATACCACTTGTTTTTTATGCCGCGGACTTATTGTCCGTGTCGGTTTCGGCGCGGCACGTTTTTACGCTTCCGCCTTTTCCGTCAGCCGCTTGCCGAGATCGAAAGCATTTTGCAGATCAATCTCGAAGTGTTCATCCCGGTATCGACGCTTGTCCTCTTCGCGGAAGAGATTGAAGTCGTAGCGGGAATAGTCGCTGAACTGGTAAGTGTTGCAGACATACAGTGTTTCGCTGTAACCGAAAATATCCGCCATGACCTTGGTGTTCTCCTCCAGGATCGGCGGATATCCGATCTTTTTCATGTAATCTTCCGGACAGTTCATCGTGAAGATCATCGCCGTCGGAATGACTTTGCTCCGCAAGGTGATGTGCTTGCCGTTCTCGTAGAGGTAAGTTCCGACCGGAAACATCAGGCGCTCCATGAATGAACGCATCACGCCCGTGGGGTAACTGTAATAGACCGGTGTGCCGAGTACAAGCACGTCCGCTTTCCGGGCGCGTTCCAGCACCGGGCGCAGGTCGTCGCGAATGGCGCACACGCCGTCGGTTTTGGAATTTTTGATCTTGCAGGCGAAACAGCTTTTGCAGCCGAAGAACTTGAGCTCGTACAGATTTACGAGTTCCGTTTCAGCCCCGGCGGCTTCCGCGCCTTGCATGGCGCTTTGCAGAACTTTGGCAGTGTTCCAGTTTTTGCGGGGACTGCCGTTGAAAAACATGGCAAATGGTTTGCGCTCCATCGTCAGATCCTTTCTCCGTTTACCGATAATCAGCCGTCAGGTCCGAAACGATCTCGGCCGCGGTCTTTATTTCGTGGATAAAACTGATGCCGTTGCCGACGGAAACATACCCGCCGTCCATGTCGCCTTCCAGCATGCCTTTTCGCAAGTTGGCGAAGCCGCCCATCACCTTGCCGAGTTCGGCGTTGGACGCACCGGCGCGGTCCATGGCCACGAGTTTTTCCGCCAGCGCCCCCGGCAGGGAGCGGTAGTAAGCAGGCATGGTGCGGAAAAGACGCAGATCCTTGGCATTGGAGCGTAAAACCGCCTGTTTGACATTCTCCGCCATCCGGCTTTCACGGCTCATCAGGAACGCAGTCCCGCAATAAACTCCCTCCGCCCCCAATGCCAGTGCCGCATTGAAGGCGCGGCGGTCGCAGATGCCGCCCGCCGCCATCACGGGAACGTGCTTTACCGCATCAACGATCAAGGGCACAATGGAGAATGTGCCGAGCGTCATATTGGGCAGCGTCCCGCCTTCGTCGAAGCCGGTGGCGACTACGATGTCCGCGCCGCATTCCTCCGCGTATGCCGCCTCGGCGGGTTCCGGATTCAGCGAGCGGAAGATGATTTTGATGCCGCGGTCCTTCAACTCCCGGAAGAGTTTCGGACGGATGACTCCGACGTAGGTCACGACCGGAACTTTTTCTTCATAGACGACTTCGAGCATCGGAGCTGTGAAGATGTCCGCAGCCTCATCGTCGGCAGGCAGAAGATTGACCGAAAACGGTTTATCGGTCAGTTCCCGGAGTTTGCGGATCTCGCGGCGCATCCGTTCCGCGGTCTCCAACGCGTCCCGGGTGACGGTGGTCTGCCCGGCGTTGGGGCCGAGACTGCCGAGGCCGCCGGCATTGCTCACCGCCGCCGCAAGTTTCGCGTCGGTCAGCCAGACCATCGGGCCCTGGACAACGGGCTTGGCGGTCCCCAAAATTTCACAGATTCGGTTTTTCATTTGTTATCCTCCATATTCAGGTTGAGTGATGCCGGAGCTGAATCGAAATCGCGATTCCTCCAGCCGATGGTCGTTTTCAGCAGCAGGTCGGCGAGTTCCTGCTCCTTTCGTTGATAAGTGTGGCCGGTTCCTTCGATGAAATACAGTCGGTTTTTAGCCGCAGTCGGGATGTGATTGTTCAAATTGGTCAGAAATCCGGTCGGATCACCATCAGTGAACCGATCGAACGTACCGATCAGCAACGCACCAGTGTGCGTGATTTCCGCTGCTTGCGAGAAATCGCCGTCATGCTCGTTGTGCACATTGTTCAAGGCCGGCCCGAGCCAGTCGGCCGCCGTGTCGGCGATACACTCCACCCAGCCCATGAAGGGAAACGGCAGCAGTGCGCTGCCATGCCCCGATTCGACCGCATGACGGATATATGCCCTCTCTGGTTCGGAAACCGCACTGGTCATATAGGTCAGATTGGCCGGACTCATCAATATGAATTTCTTCACCCGCGGGTCGTGGTTTTTTGAGAGATAGCGGATCACTTTGTTCGCGCCGAGGGAATGCCCCGCCAGCAGGACATGACGATACCCGGCGTGTTCCGCATAGTCCAGCCATGCCGCTATGTCCTCGCAGGCATAGGAAAACCGTTCGTTCCATGAGCCGATGATCTCCTCACGGCCTCTGCGAACGTTGCGGGTTCTGATCCTTCCGAATGCATCGCAGGTTTGTGCGTAAATGAAATCCACTTCTCCGCGGTTCAGCGTATTCCCGATGTTGTAGTAAAACGGGTTGGAAATGAAGTTTCCATGAATCCCGGTAATGGCGACGACCACGGTGCCCGCCGGTTCCTTGCCTGCAGCAAATCTTACGCCGTCCAGAACGATTCCTCTATGCGTCACTGCGGTTATCGGCTGCATGGCGGTCTCCTGAATACGCATTTGTGTCCGTAAGACGAATAACAGCGGTTGCAGGAGATGCACCGGGATTCCGTCGCCGCGCCAATCCGCAGCCGCTCCGGCAGGTCAGGTTCGCACAGCAGCGGTCGTGACAGGGAGAAAAGTTCAATGTTCGTGGAGTTGAGCAAACGTTCCATCACGTCCAGGCTGCGCAGACCGCCCACAAGGATGACGGGGACACCAATCACGTCAGCCAGCCTAGCCGCGAAATCCGCGAAATACGCCTCGCTGCGATGGGGGCGGATCCCTGCGACTGATGTACCGTTGCCGCTGACCTCGATGGAATCGATCCCGGCCGCAGCCAGTTGCAGACAGATCGCCATGCTTCCATATTCGTCCAGCCCTTGCGGAATGAAGTCTTGGCTGTTGATTTTTACGGAAATGTGCAGACGCGGAGCCGCCGTCCGTACCGCATGGAGAATTTCCAGCAGGATCCGGCCGCCATTTTCATTGTTGCAACCGTATTCGTCCCGCCGATGATTGACAGCAGGACTGATGAAACGACTCAAAAAGAAGAAGTGAGCTGCATGAATTTGCACTCCGTCGAATCCGGCCAAATCGGCGCGATGGGCCGCGGCGGCAAAATGTGCTATGGTGTGTTGAATGTCCGCCTGCGACATATCGTCTGGTTCGACTTGAGATACCCGGCCGTCTTCTTCGGAGCGGTAATACGCGCCTTGTGCAAGCTGGGCGAGCACGGCACAGTTTTTCGCATGAATCACCTCGACAAGCTGCCGATATTGCGGGATCAGACGGTCATTGGAAAGCCGCATCATGCCGGAAAAATATCGGTCAAGGTCCGTCACACTGGTGAAGCCGGTGATGATAGCCCCCACGCCCCCCTGCGCGAGTTCCGAGTAGATGTCCAGAATTTCGCCGGTGGTGCAGCCGTCCGGCCCGGCAAGGTCTTCCCAAGTGGCCGAGCGGACCAGACGGTTTTTCAGCCGAAGCCGGGGTAACGCAACCTCTTCAAATATTTTTTTCATTTTATATCTCCGCTTCGGAATTTAAAAAATCGTCTCTGCGTCTGATTGTCATTCCATAAATGTATCATTAGATTTCTGTTTTTCAAGAATGCACTTTTTTGTATTATAGTTTCTAAAATATCATATACTTTCAATATAGTTACTATAGTTTTTATATTCAGTATTTGAATTTTACGCCACTTCATGCTATAGTACGGAAAACGATAAAAAATCTTGATTTTTTTTTGAGAGGCGCCATTATGGACCGCAAAAAAGCGAGGGAACTGCATTGTTCTGTGGAGGCGACGATTGCCGTGCTGGGGGGAAAATACAAGGCGATCATCGTCTGGAAACTTCATCTCTTTACGATTATGCGCTACAGCGAACTGCAGAAGGCGATCCCGCAGGCGACGGCAAAAATGCTCAGTCAGCAGTTGAAGGAATTGGAAGCGGACGGGATCGTCAGCCGGAAACTTTATCCGGTGGTGCCGCCCAAAACGGAATACCGCCTTACCGAGCGGGGCCAAACCTTAGTGCCGATCGTGACCGCGATGAGCGATTGGGGCCACGAATATTTCAAATATCTCGGCATACCCGATCCGTGTCCTGAAGACTGACGGTTGCGAAAATACCTTCCGGACAGGTCATTCCTCCGCCATATTTTCTCATCAAAACACAAACGGCGGCCGGAATCGCTCCCGACCGCCAGTAAAAATCCTTCTTTCGGCATGCCGAGGGTTCACATTTTCACACGCTAAAACCGAACTTGTGATGTGGATAACCCAGCCAGTTACAACAGGGGGGTATTTTGAGGGTAATTTTGATTTGCCCATGATGAAAAAGCGGACAGGGGACGGGAAACGGACACCCTGAAAAAGGGCTTAAAAAGGCGGGTGTTCGTTATCTCGATTGACCAATCGGGATATGAGTATCACAAAAATTCTGAAGTCTCCCCAGGGGATCGCCGAAAACGGCAGAAAAACTCAGAATTCGGGCCGATTCTCAGAATTATTCCGGCAAAATCGGCCGACTGGCGGATTCTGAGTGTGTTTCATGCACACGGAGCGAAAAGTCGTAAAACCCTTTGAGTAAACGAGTTTTAGCGGAAGTCAGAATTTTTCACTTCTCTGGGCAGATGGAAAAAAGGGCAAAAGAAATGGCGGAGAGAGAGGGATTCGAACCCTCGGTGGATTGCTCCACGGCGGTTTTCAAGACCGCTGCCTTAAACCACTCGACCATCTCTCCGCATTCAGGTGTGTCCGGTAATATTACCCTTCAAATCGGAAATTTCAAGCTTTTTTATCCGGATTTGTTTGCTTTTTCGGAAGAATCATGGTATTTGTTTATGCAAAAAACGGAGCCATGATGAGTCTGGAAGCAGTACATATATTTTATCGGAAACTGGAAACCGATCCGGAACTGCGGCAGCGTGCACTGGGACTGCAGAAACGGTTCACGGACCAGGAACAGGTCATCAACGCTTTCATCGCACTCGCCGCCGAACAGGGGCACTCCTTCACCGCCGCGGAACTGGTCCAATATATTCTCATTCACGGGAAAGCCGACAGCTGAGCCGAAAATCTTGCGGGAAATATTTTTTGACTATTGACTTTTTCCTTTATCGGGTTATTTTACCAAAAAAGAAAGGATCCTTTATGAAAAAAATGCTGTTGAAAGTGCTGCTGGTCCTGGCGGTCTGCACCGGAGTCGAACTGTCGGCCCAGAATATGCCGTTGAAAATTGCCGTGATCGACATGAACCGGGTCTTCCAGGAATACAACAAGACCAAAATCAACGAGGCGAAACTGAAAAAACAGGCGGACATCTACAAGGAATATTCCAATCAGCTGGCGCAGAGCCTCAACAAGCTCAGACAGGAATTCGTCAAGCTGCGCGATGATTCGCAGAACATGGTTTACACTGCCGCCGAACGGGAAAACCGCAGATTGAACGCGCAGGAGAAATACCGTCAGACCGCCGCCAAGGAAGCGGAACTGCGGGAATATAACCGGGAACGGCAGAAACAGCTCCGGGATGAATACGAAAAACTCCGGAGCAGCATTCTTCAGGACATCTCCAATGTGGTGACGGAAAAATGTCTCGCCGAAGGCTACGGTCTGGTGCTGGACAAATCCGGGCGCACGCTCAACAACATCCCGTTTGTGGTGTATTCGTCCAAGATGCTGGACATCACGGATTCCGTCATCAAAACATTGAATATGGGACAGAACAAGCCGGCGCCCGAGCCGGTCGTCAAGAAATAACAGGAAGGATCTTGAAACCATGAATAAAATCGTCAAAGCCGCGGAAATCGCCGAACTGATCGCCGGAACCGTCGAAGGCGACAGTGCGAGGGAAGCCAGCGGCGTGAATTCGCTCAAGCTGGCCGAAGCGAACGAAATTTCGTTCCTTTCCAACATCAAATACAAAGCGCAGCTGGAAGCCACGAAAGCGGGGATCGTGCTGGTGGCCGCCGATCTGCCGCTCCAGCGGAAAGAAGACCAGACCTTCATCCGGTGCGCGAATCCGGACAGATCCTTCACGAAGGTGTGCGGGCTTTTTGCGCCGGAACCGCAGAAATTCGAGCCGGGGATCCATCCCACCGCGGTGGTGCATCCGAGTGCGAAACTGGCCGAGGGCGTGTATGTGGGACCGACCGCGGTGATCGAACAGGGTGCGGTCATCGGCAAAAACACGGTCATCGGCGCGGGCGTCTATGTCGGCGAATTCGTGCAGATCGGCGAAAACTGTCTGATCCATCCGAATGTGTCGATCCTGCGCCACTGCCGGCTGGGCAATAAGATCATCATCCATTCCGGCGCCACGATCGGATCGGACGGTTTCGGTTATAACCCCACGTTCACGGGTCTGGTCAAGGTGCCGCAGAACGGCATCGTGCAGATCGACGACAATGTGGAGATCGGAGCGAACACGACGGTCGACCGGGCGCGTTTCGGCAAGACCTGGATCAAGAAAGGGGTCAAGATCGATAATCTGGTGCAGGTGGCGCACAACGTGATTCTGGGCGAATCGACCGTGCTGATCGCGCAGAGCGGGATCGCGGGGAGTGCGGAACTGGGCCGCGGCGTGGTCATTGCCGCGCAGGCCGGCGTCAACGGACACATCACGCTGGGCGACGGTTCCAAAGTGGCGGGCTGTTCCGCTGCGGAACGCAGCCTGCCGCCGGGCGGATCCGCCTTCGGAACTCCGGGCGAAAGCCAGGAAGACTGGGTGGACCGTCACATGCTCCCGCGGAAGGTCCGCAAGCTGACCGCCCGGATCGAAAAACTGGAAGCCCTGCTGGCTGAACTTCAACAGAAAAAAGCCGAATAACCATCATGTCGTCTTTTTCGCTTATCCGGGATTATCCGGCCGCAATGACCATTGCCGGCAGCGACAGCGGCGGCGGAGCGGGCATTCAGGCCGATTTGCGCACTTTTAACTATTTCCGTGTGTTCGGAACGTCTGCAATCACAGCTGTGACGTTCCAGAATCCGCTGGAGGTCACGGGGATCGAAGCGGTTTCCGCAGCCGGGGTGCGGGCGCAGATCGAAACCGTCCGCAAAGCGATCGATATCAAAGCGGCCAAAACGGGGATGCTGTTTTCCGCGGAGATCATCGAAGCAGCGGCGGATTCCATGCGCGATTTCCGCGGACCGCTGGTGGTCGATCCGGTCATGATCTCGACGAGCGGGAAAAAACTGCTGAGGGATGACGCGGTCCAGGCACTGCGTGAAATCCTGATCCCGCAGGCAACGTGGATCACGCCGAATCTTCCGGAAGCGGAAGTCCTGGCGGAACGTCCGGTGAAAACCGGCGCCGATGCTGTTGCAGCCGCCTGTGAATGCGCTGAAAAATGGGGTTGTTCGGTCATCATCAAAGGGGGACACGCCGAAGGTGAGGAAGCCGCCGATGTTGCGGTGCATGAAGGTCATTGTGTGCTGCTGAGTGCGCCGCGCGTGCCGGTGGCGGGCAACGCCGATCACGGCACCGGCTGCACGTTCAGTGCGGCGCTGACCGCGCTGCTGGCGCGGGGAACCGACTGGCTCGATGCATTGGTCAAGGCCAAAGCCCTGGTGCTGGCTTCGCTGGTCCGTCCGGTCAAGCTTTCGGACTGGGCCGCAGGAATGTTCCCGCCGGAAGAATCGCTCGATATGTACTGTAAACCGATCGTCTGCCGGGAGCTTGAACCATGAAGC
Source organism: Lentisphaerota bacterium (assembly GCA_015061565.1). Taxonomy (GTDB): domain Bacteria; phylum Verrucomicrobiota; class Lentisphaeria; order Victivallales; family UBA1829; genus SIG94. The sequence continues at coordinate 1,382 of SUWI01000147.1, read as the reverse complement.
CTGTGAATGCTTTTGTCCGCCTGCTGAAAGAGGCCGGATCGGGCAAAAAACTGTTTTCCATTTTTATTCCCGCCCTGCTGTGGGGGGATCTCTTCGATGCCCAGGCGGCGGATACTGCCCGGCGGGTGTACCGTCCGACCGCGGCGCAGCTCCGGATCCAGCAGCAGCAGCGGGAACGCGAGGCCCGGATCCAGGCGATCCGGAACCAGCAGAAAGCCGCGGCCGGGACCCGGACGCAGACTGTCCGGCCGGTGCAGACTGCCGCCAAACCAACCGCAGCACCGGCCAAAACCGCTCAACCCGCTCCGCAGCAGGTGAAGATCCGTTATATCTGGTATAAAGGGGTGCGTTTTGCCCTGGTTCAGGACATCGCCCGCTTTTACGGCATGGCGATCAGCTACACCCGGAGCGGAGTGTTCCTGAGAAGCCGCCGGGACACGGTGTCGCTGCAGTATGACAAGCGTCTGGCCGTGGTCAACCGGGTTTCGGTTTACCTGACCCATCCGCCGATCCTGCGGGGCGCGCTGGTGTATCTGGATGAAAAAGATTTTCTGCAGGGGATCGATCCGTTGATCCGCAATGCGCCGCTGTGGAAACACCCGGTCAGAACGATCCTGCTCGATCCCGGTCACGGCGGCAAGGACCAGGGAGCGCCCGGGGTAGGGGGGCTGCTGGAGAAAAACATCACTCTCACGCTGGGACATAAGCTGGCGCTCCTGCTGCAGAAATGCGGCTATCGGGTATTCATGACCCGGATCGGCGACAGCAATCTGACTTTGCAGCAGCGGGTGCTCATGTGCGAAAACCTGAAACCGGATCTGTATATTTCGATCCATTGCAACGCTGTAAAGAACCGGCGGACCATGGGGATCGAGACCTATGCCGCCACGCCGCAGGGGGCGGCCTCGACCAGTGATTCCAAACCCGTGCTGACGGCCAGCGCCGGCAATTCCTTCAACCGGAACAATTACCGGCTGGCGTATGAAGTGCATAAAAACCTGCTGGCATTCACGCAAGCCCCGGACCGCGGGGTGCGGCACGCCCGTTTCTTTGTCATCCGTAACGCCGTCTGTCCCGCGATCCTGATCGAGACCGGATTCGTGACCCATCCCAAGGAAGGACCGCTGCTGAATAACGCGGCGTATCAGGCCAAACTGGTCAACGGGATCGTCAGCGGTGTCATGGCCTACGCCAAAGCCTCGGCCCTGCCGGTCCGCCAGCGGCCTGCAGTCCCGCAGAAAAAAGCCGTTCCGTCCGCCGGCAAACCGGCAGCCAGAACAGCTGCTCCGGCAGTAAAAAAGGTCAGCAAGCCGGCAGCTCAATCGGTGAAACCGGCAGCCAGAACAGCTGCTCCGGCAGTAAAAAAGGTCAGCAAGCCGGCA
>SUWI01000146.1 GCA_015061565.1 Lentisphaerota bacterium | reverse complement strand
AGCGATTTGCCGATGAATACCAGCGATACCGGAATCGAAAGCGAACACATCGCATAGCCGATGAATGCAGTCTGGCAGGCATAATCATAACGGCCGAACCGCAATTTTTCCATGAAAAACCTCTCCTGTTTAAATATGTAATCTGATAATATAACTCCAAAAACCGAAAATTCAATTTGCGGGAAAATGATTCCCTTCCTCCTGCCCCGGGTGTCCGGAAACGCTGGACTGATCCGATGATAAGTCTTATAAGACCTATAAGACCTATAAGACCTATTCTTACCTATTCACTCTTGACAAGAACCGAAAGACGGTTATAATATCTGGGTAAGAAATTGTGATATTGCTGAACAAGAGAGGCCTGACCATGAAAATTTCTGTGCCGGTGATCGCGAATGTGGATTATTTGCTGCTGGGCGGTACGCTCGGAGGATGCCGCAAAGCCATCGAACTGGCGGAAAAAGGATATTCCGTTTTTGTCGCCACCAGTTATTCCCACTTCGGGGAAGATGTCTGTTCCACGCTGGAACTGCTGTCCGATGGAAAGATGACGCCGATGCAGCTGAAACATGAGCTGGACCTCCGGTTCATCCGGGCCGGCATCGATTTTCTGTTCCAGTCTCCGGCGGTTGCCTTGACCCTGGATGCTGCGGGCCGGATCGCCGGTGCGGTCATCGCCAACCGCACGGGTTTTCAGGCCGTCAATGCCCGATGTATTCTGGATGCCACGCAATGGGGGCTGGCATCCCGGCTTTACAATGGGACCGATATGTTCGAACCGGGCGAATACGACGTTTCTCTGATCCAGATCGGAGCCTGCAATACCGCCGGTGATATGAAGGTGGAAAAACTGCCTTTCCCGGTCGCTGAAAAAGATAAAACCTATCCGGTATTCCGGGCAGTGAAACGGTTTTCCTTTGCCGAATTCTCTCCCCGGTCGATGAATGACGCGCTCGTCAAGATGCGCCGGGCCTGTTTTCATCCCGATATGGCCCGGTGCGCCAATCAATGCGTTTTTCACGTCGGAAAGGTTTACGAACCGGCCGATCCCGCTTCGGGCATTCTGGCTCCGGAAAATTATGCGCTGGCGGAAAAAGTCCTGTCAGCCCGTCCGGCTTCCGCCGCGGTCAAGACCAGGGAAAATCCCGGCCCGGCCAAAGATTTTGACGCCGTCCGGCTGGACAAACCGGTCCGGTTCGATGACCCGAAACTGGCAACCATAGAATTCGATCTGAACAGTCTGCCGGTGCTGGATTCCTGCGATGTCCTGATCGTCGGAGCCGGAACCGCCGGAGCTCCGGCGGCGATCGCGGCGGCACGCAGCGGTGCGGAAACCATTGTTACGGAAAACCTGTTTTTCCCCGGCGGGATCTGTACCTCCGGACTGGTCTGTTCCTATTGTCACGGCAACCGGTGCGGCTTTACCCGCGAGCTGGACGAAGGCCGTGCCGCCATGGGAACCAAGCCCGATTTCGTGGTTGTCGATGCCGCCACATACAATTACAATCCGATCTGGAAACAGCAGTGGCTGCTGGAGCAGATGGACAATGCCGGGGTGCGGCAATTATACCATACGCTCTGCATCGGCGCGGCGGTTCGGGGGAATCAGGTGTGCGGCTCGCTGTGCGCCGGACCGTTCGGCGCCGGGGTGATCCTGGCCGAACGCTGCATCGATGCGACCGGCAATGCCGATCTCGCCGCCGCGGCCGGAGGCGTGACCAAACCGCTGATCTCGAATGGCGAACCCGCCGTTCAAGGCGCCGGACTTGCCCCGGCCCCGATCGCCCCGCATAACGAAAACTCCGATTACAGCTTCGTCTGCGATTCGGACGTGGTGGACGGTTCCCGGTTTTTCGTCATGGCGCGGGGCAAGTTCCAGCAATATTTCGATGTGACCGATATCCTCGATACGCGGGAACGCCGCCGGATCGACGGCGACCTCTCCCTCCAGCCGCAGGATTTTTACGCCAACAAAATGTATTCGGACACCATCACGATCGCCATGAGCAATTTCGATACCCACGGATTCATCGTGCATCCCCTGTTCCTGCTCCAGGCCACCGAAATGAAGCGCAACTATTATGCCAAGGTCCCGTTCCGGGCGCTCCTGCCGAAAAATCTGGAACACATCCTGGTGACCGGCCTGGCGGTCAGCGCTCACCGGGACTGCATGCCGCTGATCCGGATGCAGCCCGATCTGCAGAATCAGGGCTATGCCGCCGGACTCGCGGCGGCAATGGCGGCGGAAGACGGTCTGCCCATGCGGAAAATCGATATCCGGGAACTCCAGAAAAAGCTGGTCGGCAAAGGGATCCTGCCGGAAAGCATCCTCGGTGAGACGGATGCCGTCGGCGGGATCGACAAGGATTCCAGCCATTACTTCCTGGCTTCGGTCTTCCTCGATGAACAGGCGGCTCTGCCCCGCCTGAAGGAACAGTTCGCCGCCGATCCGGAAAATGTCCGGCTGGCGCATATCCTCGCTTTCCTCGGGGATAGTTCCGGAAAGGAGCTGCTCCGGAAAACCGTCGACGCCATGGACTGGGATCTGGGCTGGAACTACCGCGGAATGGGTCAGTTCGGCCCCTCCTGTTCTCCGCTGGACAGCATGATCTTTGCCCTCGACCGGATCGGAGCCGCCTCGGAATGCGTCCTGAAAAAATTGAAATCGGTCACGGATCAGACGGATTTTTCCCATGTCCGGGCGGTATGCATGTCATTGATCAACCATCCGCAGAAAGCGGCTGCGGCGGACTTGAGACGGCTGCTTGCTCTGCCCGGTATGAGCGGCCATGCCGTGAAAAGCTATGCCGATGCCCTGGCCTCCAACCGTGAGGCACGCAATGACACGAGCGTGCGCAATTGCCAGCTCAAGGAGATCTATCTTGCCAAGGCTCTCTCCAAATGCGATCCGGAGGATGAACTCGGGGCGGAACTGCTGGCGTCCTACCGCGATTCCATGCAGGGATATTATTCACTCTTTGCGAAAAACTGACCTATTCACACCTATTCAGCCTTGACATGAATTGAAAAACGATTATAATATTATCAGCATCAGACAAGGAATGGATCGGAAAGAACGATGGACCCGCGCGATCTGCAGGAAACCGGAAAAGTTGACCGGCTGGAACAACAGCTGCTGGAGGAACTTCGGAACGGAAGTTACGAAGAGGGAATGCGTTTCCATTCCACCCGGACAGCCGCGCGGCAATACGCTGTTTCGCCGGCGACCGCCTACCGGGCTCTGGCTCGGCTGGCGAAAAAAGGCTACTTGACCAGCCGGAACGGCCGCGGACTTTACGTTCGCCGGACCGGCCGCGGTAAACCGGTCATGGCCATCGGAGTTCCTTTCCGGCTGAAATACAATCCCCAGGTCGTCGATTTCTTCGGGACATTGGCCGCCGCGGCCGGAGAGAAAGGGATCCGTTATATCCAGAAAGAAGTCGAAACCCCGGAAGACGAGAATCATTTTCTGGAAGAACTGGCGGCTTCCGGCGTTGACTGCGTGGTCCGGATGCCCCGGGCCTATGACAAACATGAAGAGCGGATCCACCGGAAACTGAAGGATCTCAATTTCCGCTGCGTGATCATCAACGATTTCTGGCAGAACGGTCTGGATTTCCCTTCCGTCCGTCTGGATGAGGAAACCGGCACCATGGAACTGCTGGATTATCTGTATGACGCCGGTCACCGGAAGGTCGCCCTGCATCAGGAATCGATCTACGGGATCCGGCCGGGCATCCAGACCGCATTCATGCGGTGGCACTGGAAAAACGGGATCCTCATGGATGAACTTTCGGTCTTCTACTGGACATCTTTCCGTCCGAACAGCAAGGCGTTTTTCGACCGTCTGCACCAGGCCGGCTATACCGCGCTGCTCTTTTCCTACGGGCTCAACGCCTGGGATATAAGCAAATATCCGGCGCGGCATCTCGAACGGTTCGAAATCGTCTGTCTGGACAATACCGCAGATGTCCGCCGGGCCGGTTTCACGGCTTATGAAACGGATGACCGCAAGATGGCGGATACCGTGATCGAACAGCTGCAGGATTTCGATCCCGCCGTTCCGCCGCCCAAGATCCTGATCCCGGGCCGACTCAGGATCAACCGGAAAAAATGAACTCAATGTATCAGACCAATAATCAACAAAGGAGTAACTCAATGAAAAAAGACTCACACTCGAACGGCATGACGCAAGGCATGCGGACTTTCACCCTGATAGAGCTGCTCGTGGTCGTAGCGATCATCGCGATCCTGGCGGGCATGCTGCTGCCGGCGCTGAACCGGGCGCGCGAATCGGCGAAAGCCACCAAATGCATGGGCAACCTGCGTCAGGTCTATATCGATTTCGTGAACTATTGCGATGCGCAGAAGGGATTCATCCCGTGCGATGACAAAGGGGAAAAATGGCCGATCGTCCTGCGCCGGGTCGCTTTCCCAGGTGTCGACTCCAACCATGCGCATTGGAAACCCTACCTCTGCACGGCCAACACGTATGCAAAACGCTATCTGGACCGCTCCTACTATCCGCTGATCAACATCGCCTGGAATCTAACGCTCAAGAGTTACCAGCGGGTCCAGGTCATTCCCCGGTGGAAAGTCATTTTCGGCGATGCGAAATCGCTGCAGCTGATTTCCGACAAGAATAATTTCGGTTTTTACAACGAACTGCGGAAAGAGATCGTAGATATCCACATGGGGGGCGCCAACTATCTGTTCGTCGACGGGCGGATCCGGAACATCCTGTATTCCCGGATGTATTCAAGCGGATCCGGCGTCATAGCGCCGGACAGCGCAACCACGGCCCCGCCGACCTGGCTGAAATGAGAACAAACTTTTTCATAATACAATAACAAGGAAAGACCAAAAATGAAAATCAAGAACTGCCTTTGGAACTCGCTGATTCTGACTGCAATGCTGGCTGGCGGCTGCCAGACCGCCACCGAAGCCAAACCGGAAAAGGCCGGATGCGCCTGTGCCTGCCAATGCGCAGAACAGCTCAAAATCGATATGGACGACTTTGGGATCGCCGTCCGCCCCGCGGTGCCGGATCTCGGCCGGAAATGCGAGCTGGCGGTCCGGATCACCAACGCCGATCCCGGCCTTCCGGCGACCGTCATGGCCGAGATCGACGGCAAGGAACTTGAAACCGTCAATTTGAAACCGGGGAAAAATCTCGCGGTCTTTTCCTTCCAGCCCGAAACGACCGGCTGGAAGACCGCCAAAGCGAAAGTCCGGCAGGGACAGAATCAGGCCGAAGCCTCTTTCCGCTTCCCCGTGACCTCCCGCCGACTCCATTTCCCCTGGTTCGGGTGGAATGACAACGATGGCAAAGTCGAAAAATGCCGTTTCCCGACGATGATGCTGGCGCGCAATCCCCAGGAGATCGCCTACTGGAAACACCGCGGGGTCATGGCCGGACGCTGGAAAGACGGCCGTCACCGCGGCAAGACCGTGGAAGCTTGCGCTGCCTACTGGCCGCAGAAAACCGAAGGCTTCGACGCGATCATGATCGACGAGATCGGCGGTTACGACAGTGAATATGTGAAAAACACTCCCCGGGTGCAGGGGCTGGCCAAATACTGCAAGGAGAAAACCGATAACCTCTTCGTTGCCCTCTGGGTGCCGGGCGTGCTGCCCGAATCGCTGGCCGCCATCACCAAAAGCATCTACCGGAAAAAAGGCGTCGACCTGCTGATGCTCGAAACCTACATCAACTATTTGAATCCGGAACTGAAATCCTATTATCCGTCCGAACTGCTGCGCCTGCGGATCGACGTGGCCCGCAAGCAGGATGTGCTGACCCATTCGATCATCACGATCGGCATCCACGGTATGGCGGCGGTCCGTCCGCTCAGCCATGAGGAGCTGGAAGACCAGGTCCGGCTGATCAAACGTCTGGCCCCCGAAATGCCCGGCCTCTGCATTTATGCTTCCACCAAAAAAATGACGAGACGCGACCTGGTCTTCCTGGCCGACCGTCTCTGCGGCAAATATTATGTCTCGCCGGTGCTGACCCTGCTGGCCGAAACCGTGCAGATCTCCGACCCGGCTCCCGTCCGCGGCAGCAAGGTCCGGATCCGCGGCACCGTCACGAACGTCGGCGGCATGGATTCCGGTGCGGTCGTGGTCCGTTTCTATGACGGCAACCCCGCGAACGGCGGCCGGCTGATCGGAGAAAAGCGGATCGAAAAAGTCAATTCCCTCCGCGACGGCAAGGATTTCCCCAAGGGAGCCGCCGCGGAAATCGACTGGACGGCCGGACCGCAGGGATCGCATGAGATCTTCATGGAGATCCTGCCGGAAAATCCGGATGACACGCTGCTGGACCACTTGGCCAGCCGCCCGGTCATGGTTCGCTGACGGAGGCCGAAATGCAGAAGAAAGCCGAATTTCTGATCCGTCCGATGATCCCGGTCGCCGGTCAGAGCTGTGAAGTGGAAACCGCCGCTCCGAAAAAAGGCAAGACCAAACTTTTCATAAACGGAAAACTCTACGCGGAACAGACCGCGGCCAGCGGAAGTGCCTGTTTCAAGGTCGTGTTCGAACGTGCGGCGTTTTATGAACTGCGTGCCGAATGCGGCGGCCGGGTGATCGCAGAAGGTCAGGCGGCCGTGACCGCGCGGCATCTCTATTTCCCGTGGTTCGGGTGTATCAAGGACCCGGAAATGGTGGCCTGCCGTTATGCCAACATGGTGCTGGCACAGGATTACTGGGGCCTGAAAGGGCAGGAAGCCGAACGTCATCCCTGGCCCCAGTTCGCTCTGCGCGATCCCGATGAAAAGGAGATCCGATACTGGAAAAAACGCGGAGCGCTTGCCTGTGCCTGGAAAGCCAGTTTCCAACGCAATAAAAAGGAATACACCGAAAAAGATCTGGTAAATTATCTCGAATACCAGTATGCCGATTATCCGTTCGACGGGGTGATGATCGACGAACTCGGCGGCTATGATTACGAAAAACTCCGCAACAGCAAGATCGTCAACGGCCTCAAGGAGTTCTGCCGGAGACATCCGGACCAGTTCCTGTCCCTGTGGATCTGCGGCGCTTTGAAGGACCCGATGTCCGAACTGGTCAAACGGCCGGGCGCCACATCCGGTTTCGATCTGCTCATGCTGGAAGTCTATTTCAACTACAAGACCCCGGATATGAAATCGCTGCATCCGTTCCGCTATCTGCAGGAAGGGATCGACAGCGCGCACCGGCAGGACATCCTGCCGCAATGTGTCTTCACGATCGGGATCCACGGCAATTACGACAAGTATGAGATCCTGCCGGAAGAGCTGGAACCGCAATATCAGTATATCCGGTATCATGCGCCGAGCATGCCCGGCATCGGTTTTTACGCCGCGCACTGCCAAAACCGGGACCTGGTCGGACTGTGCGACCGGCTCTGTGAAAAATATTTCATCCGGCCGGTCATCACCGCCTATCCGGAAACGGTCTGGGTGACCGAACAGCCGGGCGGAGCCGAGCTCAACGTGGAAGTCCTGAACATCGGCGGCACCGATTCCGGCCCGGTCAAGGTCCGGTTCTACGACGGCAATCCCGCTTACGGCACCGCTCCTTTCGCCGAACAGAAACTTGCCGGTCTGCCCGCGCCGAACGACGATTTCCGGCAATTCGGCAAACGCATCCGCCAATCTTTCAAGACCCGGCGGAAAGGGTTTCATGAGATATGGATCGAGCTCTGTCCTGCACGGAAGGACGACACCGTGCTGGAGGGTGTCTTATGCAAAAAACTTTATGTGCGCTGACCGGTCTGCTGCTGACCGGCGCACTCGGCGCGCTGGAGATCGTCTCCTGCCGGCCAGGCTCGGACGGGACCCTGATCCAATGGAAGGATCCCGCCCCCGCCGCCCGCTGGATCCTGGTCCGGCGCAGTCCGAAAAAAATCACGACCGGAAACCGGATCTTCGCGGAATCGTTCCGGTTCGATGCCAAAGCCGGCAAAGCGCTCATCCCGGCCGGGGACGGCGGTTCCTGTTTCTATCTGCTGTCCGAACTGGACGAACTGGGCCGGGAGACCTGTGATTACCGTATCCGGACCGGGCCGGCCAGGGAGACCGCCCGCAAGCTTTCGCCCGTCCGTTTCCAGGTGGTTATCCGGGATGGGAAGTTCCTGCTGGTCGGTCCTGAAATTCCGCTGCGGAATCCGGAACGGCTGGTCAAATTCCGGCTCAAGACCCGCACCGGAAAGACCGTGAAGGAACAGGGACTGGACCAGCCGGAATTCGTGCTGCCGTCCCCGGTTCCCGGACAAATTGCGGAATATGCGGTCTGTCCGGTCGATTTCCGGGGCAGGGAAGCCGGAGCCGCCAAGTGGTTCCGGTATGGTGATTTCCCCGATTTCCGCATCAGTCCGGTTTCGAATCCGGCGCAGAACGCGGATGTGGAACTGCAGACCCGTTATCCGCTGGCCGGTTCGGTCAGCCGGATCGGATTCCGGATCACCAATGCCGGCGGGAAAGCCGGCAAGGCAAAAGTCGCGGTCACCGGACAGCCCAAACGGGAGATCACGCTCGAGTCCGGTAAAAGCGCCGTCCTTTCATTCGATTGGAAACCCGAAAAAGCGGGACGGCATCAGCTGCGGGTGGATATTACCTGCGAGGCCGACCGGACGCCGGAAAACAACCGTCTGGACCTGGTTCTCCATGCCGTCGGAAAACCGCTGCATTTCATCTGGTATGGCCCGGCGGCAAATCTGATCTATGCCACCGCGGCCGCGAATGATCCCGCCCATTGGAAACGGATTGGCGGCCGTACCCTGCGGATCACCGGCAGAACCGGATCGGCGGAGTCGTTCCGCAAAATGTTCTCCCCGGACGATCCGTCATCCGGCATGCAGTATGACGAACTCGGAGGCAAGGTCAAGCCCGAAGCTTATCTGGCGGCTTTGCGCGAATTCCGCAAAACCCATCCGAAAGTTTTTGTCGCCCTGTGGCATATCGGCGGCAAGCCGACCCCTGCCATCGTGCGCGCGGTCAAAGACGGCACGGTCGATCTGCTGATGCCGGAAATTTATTACACCTGGGACCGGAAGATCGACGGCCTGAAGGAGACCATCAAGCGCTTCCGTAAACTCGGGATCCTGGATAAGACCGCCTTCGGTCTCGGCACTGCGTCGGCCTATGCCGGCTGGGGGACCGCGCAGCAGCATGCCGAGTATCTGGAAAAGCAGATCGCCCTCATCCGCAAGTTCGCGCCGGAATCTCCCGGTCTGGCTTTTTACAGCAGCGCCACGCTGCCCGGCGTCAAAGAAAAGGTCGATGACCTCTGCCGCAAATACTATCTCGAGGAAGGAGGTCGGGAATGAAACCGTTTCCTGGAATCGCTGCAGCGGTTTTGCTGTCCGGTTTCGTCAGTCTGACGGCCGCCGAACCGCAGAAGATCCATATCGATTTTGCCGCCCAGCCGGAATGGACCGCCCGGACGCTCCCGGACGGGAAAAAATATTTCACGATCGAAAGGGCGATCCCCATTCCCGCGGTCCGGGACCGGGATTTCTCGTTCGAGGCCGAGCTGAAACTGCTGAAGATCGCCCATTACGGCTCCATTTCCATCGGGCTGGGAAGCAGTGAAAAACCGGAACGGAACGTCCTGATGCGTTTCTGCAAGACCGACCGCAGAAACCGGGTGTTTTTCTATTCCGGCGTCGGCTTGAAAAAGAAACCGGACACCGCTCCGTCATTTACCGGGATCCGGACCGAACCGTATTTCGTCCGGATCGATTACCGGGCCGCTGATACCTCGCTGCGCTGGCGGATCCGCAGTCTCGATGGCAAACCGGTCCATGACACCGGCTGGGTCAGATCCCATACACCGCTCCAGCCCGACCGGATCATTATCCGCGCCACCGATAAAAACGGGCTCGGCGGATCGCAGATCAGTTACGATCCCGCCGGAAAACGGATCTTCATCCGCAGTCTGGTGGGCTACGAGGGCGAGATCGCGATCGGATACATGATCGAAATGGAGATCCAGGACCTCTGCCTGGTATTCTGACCGGACCCGAAAACAAGGAAGGATCAGCATGAACAAACTTTTTTTCATTGCGGCAGCCGCTCTCCTGCCTGGCTGGATCTCAGCCGCCGAACCGCAGACCGTCCGGCTCGATTTCGCTTCGGAGCCGGAAATGACCGAAACCTCGCTTCCCGGCGGACAGAAATACATCATCCGGGAAAAATCGGCCGCCATCCCCGCGATACAGGACCGGGATTTCACTTTCGAAGCCAAAGTGAACATCCGGAAGATCGGACATTACGGTTCCGTTTTCATCGGCCTTTCCAATTCGAAACGTGCTGCGCAGGACGTGTTTTTCCGTTTTTCGCGGACGAGTTTCAAAAATCACGTGTCTTTCTATTCCGGCACGGGCCTGAAATCGAAACCCGACACCGCTCCGCCGTTCATCGGGTTCAAGAAAGGGATCTGCCTGCTCCGGATCGACTATTCCGCTGCGACCGTGCAGGCCCGCTGGCGGCTGTCGGACGGGGCAGGACAGCTGCTCCATGACACCGGCTGGATCCGGACCCATGCCCCGGTCAATCCCGACCGCATCACCATCCGCGCCACGGACAAAGAAGGATTGGACAAGACCGAGATCCGTTTCGATCCCAGTCGGAAATGTCTTTTCGTCCGCAGCCTGATCGGCTATGAGGGAAAAGTCCCCTATGTCCTCGAAATGGACATCCTGAACATCACACTCCGCGCCGGACGCGGAGAGAAGTGATCAGCAGCGGCGGAGCCGTGCGAGAAGTGCCGTGACATGGCCGGCGTGCGGGAGTGCAGACAGCGCACCGATGCGACAAAATTAAGTCTTATAAATCTTATAGGGCCTATTCTGCTTATGCTGTAATGAAGACTATGTCCGGGTAACTTGCAGCTTGCAACTCTTTTTCTCCGATTTTTCCTGTTTGCCGTATTTATTTTTTCCGAAAAGAGTGTATATTACAGAAGAATAAAAACAGCAACCCGAGGCTTTCTATTATGGATGACAAAAGTATTTGGCAGGCACAGCGCGACAAAAAAGCATTTCTGGCACTCGAAGACGGCACGGTATTTCACGGTTATTCCGTCGGGGCGGCAACCGACCGCGTCGGGGAAGTGGTGTTCAATACCGGCATGAGCGGTTATCAGGAGATCATCAGCGATCCTTCCTACGCCGGACAATTCGTCACGATGACTTATCCCGAGATCGGCAACTACGGGGTCAACTCCGCCGATATGGAATCGCGGACGCTGTTCCTGAACGGACTGATCATCCATGAAGGCAATGAACCCTCGAATTTCCGTTCGGAAGATTCGCTTCAGGGGATGCTCCGGAAGAACGGGGTCCCCTGTCTGGCGGGGATCGACACCCGCGCCCTGACCGTGAAACTGCGTTCCTGCGGCACGCTGAAAGGATTCATGCATTGTTCCGCGGAAGATATTTCCGAAAAGGACGGCATCGCAAAAGCCGAAGAATGGTGCGGACTGGACGGTCAGGATTATGCCGCCAAGGTCACCTGCGAAAAGGCTTACGACTGGGACGATTTCCCGGAACGGACCGTCTCCTGGGGCATCACGGAAAAACTGCCGCCGGCCGAGTTCAAGGTGGCGGCCTACGATTTCGGGATCAAGTGGAACATCCTGCGTTCGATGCGGCTGTGCGGGATGGAAGTCAGGGTGTTCCCGGCCAAGACTCCGGCAGCCGAACTTCTGAAATGGAAACCGGACGGGGTGTTTTTCTCCAACGGACCGGCCGACCCGGCGGCGCTGCCTTATGCGGCCAAAGCGGCCGCCGAACTCATCGGCAAAGTTCCGATCATGGGTATCTGCCTCGGACATCAGATCCTCGGCATCGCCTGCGGCGGAAAGACCTACCGGCTGAAATTCGGACATCACGGCTGCAATCATCCGGTGAAGAATCTGCTGACCGGCTCGGTCGAGATCACCTCGCAGAACCACAACTTTGCCATCGATGAAAAATCCCTGCCCAAGACGGTCGAAGTGACCCATCTCAACCTGAACGACCATACGGTGGAAGGTCTGCGGCACCGGACGGAACCGATGTTCTGCGTCCAGTATCACCCCGAGGCGGCGCCGGGTCCGCATGACCCGTTCTATCTGTTCCGTCAATTCCGCGAACTGATGAGCCGCTGACGATGAGGATCATCGGGCTGCTGGCAGTTCTGATCCTGCTGAACGGCTGTTTTCTCTTCCGCCCGGCGGAAAAAACGGACAACGGCGCCCTGTATACGGAACGGATCAGCCAGCCGCGGACGGAACGTCAGCTGGAGCGCAGGGAACTGGTCCTGGCCGTGCATGACAGTATTGAAAGCAGCTGGGAGATCACTCAGCTGCGGCAAGTCCTGGACCGGGAGAAGATCCGGCTGAAAATCATTCTGCTTTCCGACCGTGACGGCTTGTCCGCGCTGGTGCGGTCCGGCCGTGCCGACGTGATGGCCGGCACTTTTACCCGGAAGGAGATCCGTTCGCTTCATCTGCTGCCAGTGCTGCCGTATACCGGCTCGGACGGGAAGAACCAATATTGTTTTGCCGTCCGTCATGACGATCAACTTCTGGAAAATCTGCTGGGGACGGCGGCATCCGGAACAACCGAGGAAAGGAAGCAACCATGACCGAAGAAGAAAAAAAGCTGGCAGTCCGGCGGAACCGCGTGATCATGCTGATCATGTTTTCATTTGTGGCGCTGATCGGTTTGCGGCTCATGAACATCCAGACCCAGTCGCCGGAATATGATGAGATCTGGACGGTGCAGCATTACGTGTCGGCGCCGGTAGGGCGGATCTTTACCGATGTGGCGACGCCGAACAATCACGTGCTCAATTCGCTGGGGATCAAATTTTTCAGTTCGTTCATTCCGAATACGGTGCTGTCGATGCGTCTGCCGGCGCTGCTGGCGTTTGCCGGACTGTTCATCCTGCTGCTGATCGCGGTGCTGCGGAAACTCACGACTCCGGCGGCGCGCGGAGCGGTGCTGGGCGCGGTCCTGCTGGACGGCATGATCCTGCATTATGCGGAGACCGGCCGCGGGTATTCGCTTCAGGTGTTTTTTGTTTTCGGCGTGCTGTTCTCGCTGCTGAGTTATCCCCCTGAAGGCGGCCGCAAACGCATCTTTCCCGCGCTGATGTGGCTGATCTGCGCGGTCGGCAGCTGCCTTTCGGTGTCCAACGGCGTGATTTATGTTGCAGTCCTGACCGGACTCTGGGGACTGCTGACGGTGCCGTTCCGTTCGCAGCCGTCGGCGATCTGGCGGCAATTCCGTCCGCTGGTGATCGCGGGCGTGGTCTGGAGCATTTTCGTGCTGTCCTGGTATGGCGGCAACTATGCGGAATTTGCGAAGGGCAGGGCGAATTTCGGCGAATCGTTCACCTCGATTGGCCAGTATATGAATTACTGCGGGCAGATCCTGTGGCAGACCGGACTGCTCTGGCCGGTGCTGGTCCTGCTGGCCG
>SUWI01000145.1 GCA_015061565.1 Lentisphaerota bacterium | reverse complement strand
GGAGGGAATCCTGGGCGCCCGATCCGTGTTACCGCGAAAACGTGATGTTTACCGGACATCTGCTGCAGCTCCTGGCCTTGTATGAATGTTTCACGGGCGACCGGAAATACTGGACCGAGGGGTTCGATTTCGTCTGGAATGAAAAAACACGCGTCCATTACACCGTGCGGAAACTGATCGATGTCACGGTCGAACAGATGCGGGCCGGAAACGGCGGGGTGACCTGCGAGCCGGGTCTGCTCTTCTTCCCCTGCAACAACCATCCGCATTTCGCATTGAAACTTTTTGCGGCATTGGGGCACGGGAACTGGTCGGAGGAGGCGCGGCGCTGGGAACGGTGGGCCTTGAAACATTATCATGATCCGCTGATGGGCGGCGGAGTCCTGAACCTGCTCTATCATACTAAGACCGGGATCTTCTATCCCCGCGGGTATTCCGGGCTGGATGCCTGGTCGATCGTGTGGTATGAGCCGTGGGCGGAAAACCGCGGAAGCGCGCTCGCCCTCTGGGAAGAAGCGAGGCAGAAACTGGACTGGAAAAAATTCATGGTTCCGGCGGATGCCATTACCGAAGCGGATTGCTGCATGAATCCGCAGCAGGTGCCGGACACGGTGCTGGCGGTCTTCCTGGCGGCGGCCGCGCGGGCCTGCGACGATCCGGCTTCCGCCGAACGGCTGGAAAAGGGCATCGATGCGAAATATCTGCGGCGCGAAAACGGTTTTTACTGGCTGAATATCAGGCGTGAATGGCTGATCGGAGCCACCGCCATGCGCATTCTCGCCCTGGCGGAGAAAAACGGCTCCCGTTTCCGTGAATGGAGCGATCAGGTGTCAATTCCAGTCCGGCAATCGGATGAAGTCGTTCCTGCAGCGGGACCGAGCCCGGAAGGTTCACGGTAAATTCAGTTCCGGATAAACAGGAGATAAAAATCACCATGAAATCAATTGCCGAACCGGAAAAGACGAACTGGATCAAGATCATCGACCTGGCCTGCCGGATCGCCAGCTGTGTCATATTGATCTTCATGGCCGTCTTGCTGATCGTCTCCAAAACGCCCGCCGGGAACCAGCTGCCCGGATGGCTGGCCGCCGGAGGTTGGGTCCGGAAATATCTGATCACGGTTTTTTCTTCCGCCGCGGTCGGCTATCTCACCAATGCCATCGCCATCTGGATGCTGTTCTGTCCTTATGAGAAACACTGGTATTGGCCGCAAGGTGTGATTCCCCGGCAGAAAAAGCGGTTCGGCCATGAGCTGGGCATTCTGATCCCGGAGCATCTCCTGCAGCCGGAAAAGATTTCCGCGCAAATCGGCAAGGTGGCGCTTCAATACCTGAAAGATCCGCTTTTCGTGCAGAAGATCCGGGATTATGTGAAATCTTTCCTGGCCCGGCAGAGCGGCAGGCTTGCCGAAGCAGTATTCCCCTGGATACAAAACCTGACGGTCCAGGCGCTCCGCGACAACCTGACCCATGAGAAGTTCGACCAGTTCTGCCAGCTGTTCACCAATAATTTTCTGCACGATGCCGAAACCCGGAAGAAAACGGTTCAAACGGCAGCGGCACTGTTCAAGGATCTGCTGCCCGGTTTTTCCGAAGACCTGAAAAAGCTGGTTTCCGAGCGGGCGGCCGATTCATTCCGCAAGGAACATCCGATCATCAGCTGGTGCAAAGACAAATTCAGCCGCAGTTCTGTTGAGGATGAGGTCGAAACTTTCTGGCAAAATGGGGAAAAGGAACTCCTGGAGTCCCTGGAACGGAAGGAGACGCAGGAAAAGATCGCCGGATATTTTGCCAAAGCCCTGCTGGCCGGGAAAGCTTGGACCGAACGGCCCGAAAATTCGGCAAAAATCGACCGGTTCCTGCTCGAAAGACGGCAGGCCGCAGAGAAATATGTCAGCAGTTATCTGACTGAGAAAATACCCGTTTTTGCCGATGAGATACTGAGCAGCGATTCATTCTGGACCATGCTCGAGGAGAAGGCGCTGCCGGCTTTGCAGCTGTATGTGGTCAGACAGCTGCGCGGGGACGGCGACAGTCTGCTGGCGAAAATCGATATCCCGGGCAAAATCGAAGATGCCGTTGACAAGATGAACATGAAAGAGCTGCATCATTTCGTGGTCAAGGCTTCCAATGACAACCTGACGGTCCTGCAGGTGTTCGGATTCTTCCTGGGCGCTGCGGCCGGTGTGATCATGGCATTGGTCCTTTGATTTTTTCAGGAGATAATATGAAACAAAATCATCGGACGTGGTTCAGCAAGCTTGCGGAACAGGTGAAGATCGGCCCGCACGGCCGCAGCAGCCTCTCTTTTGCCGCCGATTATTTTGCCGACGGCTATGCTTTCTCCAGATATGCGGGAAGTGAAGAGAAAACCGCGATCCTGATCCATGGCTGGGGCGTCCGCGCCAGCTCCATGGCCGCACTGGCGGAAATGCTTCACCGGGCAGGTTATTCGGTCCTGAATTATGATTATCCAAGTTCGGAAAAAAGCATCCGGCAGCATGCGGAAAGGTTCCTGTCCTGTTACCGGCAGGAACATCTGCGCGGAAAGATCCGTTTCCTGACCCACAGCATGGGCGGCCTGATCCTGCGCTGCGCCCTCGCTGAAATGACGGAATCCGAATGCCGCGCGATCGATTCCATCGTCATGCTCGGCCCGCCGAACCGGGGTTCGCTGCTCGCTCTGATCGGTAAAGCGGAACCGGTCAGATCGCTGAACGTTTCTCTCGGCGACATGGTTCCCGGTTCGGACGCCCTGCGGATACCGGATCCGTGTTATCTGCCGCCCGTGGGCATCATCGCCGGCACGCTGGACGGGAAAGTTCCGTTCGAAAGCACCGCGCTCCCAAACGGACTGCCTTTTCAGCGGACCTCGGTCCGCTGCACGCATCCGGGACTGCGCGATCCCCGCAATACCGGGATCCTGATCCAATATTTCTTTCAGCATAATACCTTTCAAATGTGAGGAGAATTATGCCGATACGTCCTCAAAAAGAGGAAATCCCGGTCAAGTTTTTTTATTGATCCGGACTTCCAGACCCCACTTCGCCGGTTTGCTTCCCTGTCCGGTCAGACACCAGATCACCGGATATTCCGGTGCTTTTTTCGGCGCCTGGCCGAAACCGTCCGTCAGATAAATGAACACCGTCGGCGGTTCCGGCAGTCTGTCTTCCACATATTTGAACGGTTCCAGAAAACTCGTTCCCCCGAATCCGTGAAAGCGCAGCCCTTCTTCCGGCAGGGGGTCTTCGTTGGAAAATTCCATGACGGCATGGATCTTGATGTCGCATTGGATGATCGTGAGTTTGTATTCGCCGAAAGCATCCGCCATGCCGCGCAGTTCTGCCAGAAAATCCGGCAGATCCTCGGTGGTGCTGCCGCTGGTATCGACCGCCAGCACGATCTCGATGGTATTCTTCCTCGCCCGGCTGGGCAGATAAAGCTTTTTCCAGACATACCGCCGGGCAGGGGGGAGCCATTGCCGCTCCCCGCCGAAGATCTGCGTCACGTAATCCAGCAGGATCCGTTTCCATTCTAAGGTCGAGGTCCGTTCATCGTCTTTGATCAGGTCTTCGATATTGCCCGGCATATTGCCGATGCCTTTGCTGGCGCGTTTCATTTCCTGCTGAACGGCATTTTTCAGGTTGTCTTTCCAGTCGTCGGCCAGGTCGGGAGAAAACTCCGGCTGGAAATCGGGATCGATCACACCGTCATGCGCGACTCGCGGCAGCTGCGTGAGCGAACCCGGTCCGGTTCCCGATCCTCCGCTTTCCGCGCCGCTTCCTTCGCCGTCCCCGCTGCCATTCCCCTGACCATTTTCCTGAGCGTTTTCTTCGCCGTCCTCGGCATCATCGGTTTCGGCTCCGTCCTGCTCCGTATTTTCCTCCTTGCCTTGTCCGTCCGATTTACCGCCTTTCCGGCCCTTCCCGGATCCCTTTCCTCCCGGCAGGTCCTCCGGGTAAATGTGGGTGTCGTCCTTCTGGAACCGTTCCATGCCGGGATACATCAGGTCGTAGATCTGTTCCGCGGATTTCCCGATCCAGCTCGGGTCGTATGGCAGGATCTCGACCTTGAATCCGGCCTGGCGGAGCAGCAGATCGACTTCGACATCACTGGCAAAGTTGAACTTCTGCCGGTCGCGTTCCCCTTTGCGCTGAAAATGCCGGAGCGCGCAATGCCACACCTCGTGGCCGATCACGCCCAGCCGTTCCTCCTCATCCATACGGCGGTAAAATTCCGCATCCATGAACATGCGCGTGCCGTCCGTGCACGCAGTCGTCATGCGGCTGTCGAAGATCGGCACCAGTTCGAGGTGCATGGCCAGATGCCCGACAAACGGCTGACGCTGCACCAGCAGGGCCCGGTCGCGGACCATCATTTCCCCGACCTCGGCTTTCAGTCTCTGTTCCGCCTCGCTCGGCGGACGCGGTTCTTTCATCGATCACCTCAGAGGTCGAAGAGGTTGTTCGGAGCATATTTGCTCTTCACCGTTGCGAACAGCGGATGTCTTTCGATCAGCTGCCACCGTCTGGTCCCGGTCAGCCCTGCTTCCACGTCGTTCATGATCATCGCCGCGAAATCGTTGGGGAGGCTCTGCGCGAATTTCAGGAAATTCTCCGCGACCGCCGGAAAGGTTTTTTCATCCCTGGCGTTCTTGACATGATATGCCACGGCTCCGCAGCAGGCGTGCAGCAGGTCGGCTTTCCGGGGCAGGGGGATCGGACGTCCCGTTTCCAGCGCCTCGGCAATGTCGATGGTGTCGCTCATATAAAACATGTTCTTGTAGAATGCGAGAAATTCGGAAGCCGCACCGATCCCGATCAGCCCCGGAACCGTATGCTTGAGTGTGGTTTTGCGCTTGTTCTTTTCGGCGATCTTGAGCATGGTGCTGACCCGTTCCCAGCTTCGCGGACTCGGCCAGCCCCGCTGCAGATCCTCGTTTTCCTGCGAGAACAGCAGCTGCGGCCGGATCTTGATGAAATTGATGACCGCAGGATGGATGCTGTTCTCCTTCGCCCACGCAAGAAAACTGTTCGCTTCCGCCGCGACTTCCACATGGAGGAAACGGTTCGCCAGTGCGCTGGACATGGCACACGCGACCGCCCGGTCCTCCACCCGGTTGCCTGCCGCCATGATGTACCAGCCGGGCGGGACGGAGTAGAGCGCGCCGAGCCGGCGGTCCAGGATGAATTCGTATGCCGCCACCTGCAAAGTCTTGTCGGCGGCGGTCAGTTCGTCGAACATGATGATCCCCCGGCTCTTCGGATCGCGCGGCCACTCGCCGGAGACCAGCCATTTGACGGAGTTTTCCCTTTCGTCCGGGACGGGCAGTCCGCGCATGTCCACCGGTTCCCGCTGGGCAAGGCGGACGTCGATGAAACCGATGCCCAGCTCCTTGGTCAGTTCCCGCACGGCGGTGGATTTCCCCACGCCCGGAGCGCCCCAGACCATGACCGGCGGGATCATCATGCTCGCGTCCGCATGTTTCGTGTGAAGCGCGGGATCGTTTTCCCACAGAGCATTCAGATTGTCCCGCAGAAGGTCTTTCAGTTCGGCGATGGAGATCGCGCCTGCATTTTTATTCTTTGACATTTTTACCATCCTTTCGCCTGCGCCCAGCGTTCCATTTTCCGTACCATGGCATCGGTCAGGAATCTATCGCTTTCGGTCGTGGTCCTTGTTAAAATCAGTTGTTTCCGGGCACGGGTCATGGCGACATAGAGCACCCGGCGTTCCTCTTCGATCTCGTCATCGCTCAACGCCTTGATGTGCGGGAAAACGCCGTTCTGCACCCGGAGCAGATAGCAGTAATCGCATTCCGTTCCCTTGGCGCTGTGGACCGTGATGAGGGTCAGCTTGTTTTCCGCATCCCGGTCATGCTCCAGGACCTCCGTATCCGGGTCCAGCTTGAACGCCTCCAGAAAACGGTCCGTTTCCGAATACTTCCCCGCGATCCGGACCAGCACCTGCAGATCTTTCCTGCGGTCATCCCAGTTTTCGTATTTTTCCTCCAGCAGTTTCGTCTGCTCGAAATATGAGACGATGTCCGTCAGCAGATCGGCCGGCGGCCGGTTCGGTATGAATGTGCGCAGAAACTCCGCGAGTTCCGGATATTTCAGACTCAGATTGTCCGCCATCGCCCGCAGTCCCGTGAGATGATCGGGCGCATTCTGGACCGCCTGGAAGAATTTGAAGCTGGTCTTGTCGCCGAGTTTCCGGTGCAGACACAGGAACCGGTGCCAGGCCAGTTCATACTTGAAACTGGTCAGAGCCTCCAGCGTGGAGACCACATCCTTGATATGGCTGGACTGCAGGAAACTCATGCCGCCGATGAAACGGTAGGGGATCCCGGCCGTCCGGAGCGTGTATTCGATGACCCGTGCCTGCGTGGCGCTGCGGAACATCAGCATGATCCCGCCCGGCGGAGTGCCGTTCCGCAGTTTGCTGCGGATCGATCTCAGCACGAAATCCGCCTCGTCGAAATCCGAATGGAAGGTATAAAGTTCCGGACCCCGTCCCGCCTTGCCCTTATGCGCGCGCAGATCCTTTTCGTATTTCACGGGAGAGTTCTGCAGCAGCATGTTGGCAATGTCCAGGATCTCCTGCGGGGAACGGTAATTTTCCGTGAGCTTCAGGATAATGCTGTCCGGAAGCTCGTCACAGAAGTTGTGGACGCTTTTGAAATCGGCGCCGCGGAACGAATAGATGCTCTGCGCATCGTCCCCCACGCAGAAAAGATTGACCGACGGATACAGCGGACGCAGGATCGCCCACTGGATCGGACTGGTATCCTGCATTTCGTCCACCAGGATATGGTCATACTTGTTCTGCACCAGACGCCGGAAATCGGAGATGTTTTCGAGCGTCAGCGCACTGATGGAAAGGACATCGTCGAAATCCATCAGATGATTGTCGAACTTGTATTCGGAATACATGCCGGCGAGGTCCGCCACATATTTTTCCGTCTCCGGCAGGGTCGCCGGATAGCGCCGATAATATTCGGACACATCGATCATGCAGTTGTTGATATAGGAAAGGATGCCGCAGAGTTCGTCCGCGCCGGGGACCAGGATCTCCGGCGCATTCTTCGGGATGTTGAGTTCATTCCGGAGTTTGCGGATGACGGCGCTCTGGTCGTCCCGGTCGATGAGCTTCAGTCCGGTTTCGGCAAAGTAGCCGCTGTGATGGCGCATCAGGTCCAGACAGAACCGGTGGAATGTCCCGACGAACATCCGTTCGCCCATTCCGGCGACTTCGGCGTCAAGACGCTCGGCGATCTCCTTCGCCGCTTTCCGGGTGAAAGTGAGCAGGGCGATCCGTTCCGCGGGGACATGCTGTTCCCGGTGCAGGTACAAGGCCCGGGCGATGAGGGTCCGGGTTTTGCCGCATCCGGCACCGGCGAGCACCAGGACCGCCTTGGCGGAATCGTGATAACAGGCGGCGCGTTCCTGTTCCGGGTTGAGTGAGGCATCCCACCGTTTCGGCGGTTCTTCCGAGGCGGTCAGACTGGATTTGTGGCGGCATTGCGGACAGATCAGCTCCTTGCTGGAAAGCAGCACTTCCGCATCGACTTTATTTTCCCGCCCGCAGGCTTTGCAGATATAAATCAATTCCATGGTTCGCTCCTTTTACAGTATAATATACGAACGGAACCATGACAAATTTTGTCATATTACGGGCCGACGGCAGAAAAAAAGGAAAAAAGAAAAAAAGTTGTTTTCCGAGCTGTCGCGGAATCAGGGACGTCAATTGCCGGCGGATACAGTATTGCTGTTCTCAATGCGGCGTTTTTGCCATTTCTCAAAAACGCTGAATATGAACGGGAAAAAGAATACGATGTAAAACATCTGGAGGAAAGACGCCGCGACGGCAAACGTTCCGGGTCCGAGACCATTTCTGAGCAGCGGGATAAAAATCAGGTTCAAGATATAATAACCGAGCATTCCCGCCGCAATGCGGGTCGCTTTGACGACCCCAGGGATGTCAGTCGAAAAACCGACCAGCCGGCGTTCGAGGATCCAGGCAATCAGAAAACCGGAACACCAGCCGACGCATTTGAACGTGTCCCGGGCCATTGTCATGCCGTTCACCAGCAGTTTTCCTTTGGCGTCGTAGTCCGCAGGATAAGGCTTGAAACCGGCATACGCAGCCAGCGCGATGGAAAGGATGATGCCGATGCCAGGCACGATCCAATCTTTCCCGGGGTGGGTTTCGAGCCAGCGCAGCAGTTTCAGGACCAGCCACATGGTCAGCAGACTGAATGCTGTGCCGCAAAGGACATCCTGCGGAGTATGCACTCCCAGATACAGCCGGCTGAACGGAACCAGTATGACGATGACAGCCATCAGGATGCGGAGTATTCCGGGAAAACTCTTCCACAGCATCCCACCGCCGTAGACCGAGGCCGCATTGGTGGAATGTCCGCTCGGGAAGGAATAGCCCGTTGCCGTTCTGATGGAATGTCCGTAGGGAACGATGCGCGCATCCCGGATCCACGGACGGTAGGCACATACCGTGATCTTCAGGAAACCGTTTACGAGGCGGTTGGCGTTCCAGCCCAGCAGCAGAAACGATCCGAACCGTTTGCTGCAGCCCCAGTAGATCACTGCCATGATGACGAGGACCGTTTTCGATTCGGCCAGCCAGGTCATTTGCGCCAGAAAATCGGCAAACACCTCCCCGATGCCGTTTCGGAACTGCTGCAGCCCCAGAAGAATGTCTATGTCAAAATCCCAGTCGTTCCAGTCAAAATCCCAATCATCCCAATCGAACCCCATAGAAATGACCTTTCCTTATAAAAATATAGTAGCAGTTCCCGCAAAGTTCAGAACCAGCCCCAGCAGCAGATCCCGGCCAGGACGGTATAGCCGGAAAGCATCATGACCGGAGTATCCATGGAGTGCGGCGCGAAAGCTTCGGCAAACGTCATCAGCGGCGGAAGGATCACCAGTGCCGCAATGAACTGGCGCATGGTGCTGAAATCCCCATGGAAAGCCAGAACCCCAATCAGGGTGGTGATAAACACGCAGGCACTGCCGGCATAGGACCGCGTGTAACGGCGTTTGAAATTCCACGCCGGAACTGTGTATTTGTGTTTCCCGAGATACATCCCGACCGGTTCGGCCAGGCCGTCGCCGATGCTTACCGCGATCACGACGATCATGACCAGGAAAGGAGCATCCAGGACCTTTTCGAAGAGATACTGGAAATAGACGCTCAGCAGCAGTCCCGGCAGCACATTGCCGAGAATGATCCATTTCAGCGTATGGGGCCGGTCTTCCGGACGGTCCATCGAGTTGAACTGAAGCATGAAGAGCCGGACGTTTTCGCGCAGCGGTTTGATCAGCAGCAGGAAAGTCAGCATCACGAACAGCGTTTCCCACAGGTGGGGCAGCAGCCCTTCATGTTTGCCGAAAGGGTTGATCAGCGGTGCCAGATAAGCCGCGAAATGCTGCAGCTTACGGGTGTAATTGACCTTGAATTTGGTCGGGCGGGTATAAACGATGTAGCCTTTTTCATCGGTATCGCAGAATTTCCGGCAGATGAGTCCTCCGACCAGCGCGATCGTGCAGACCAGCAGGATCTTGACCACGCCGAAGGCGAAGAAATTACTGTCGATGTTGACCGTGTCCCGCTGAAATATGGTAATGCCGGTCAATACCGCCAGGCCGGCCAGCCACCCGATCAGAAAAACCAGGTCAAAAGTTTTCGTCCATGGCGCACTGTAGGTCCCGTATTCTTTTTCGCTCATTTCAAACCTCTTTCGATTGCAGATCGACCCGTTTAAAAAAGTTCATATACTATAGTATCAATGACTGGATATGTCAACTCTTTTTATGGCTTTCAGTCATTATGTCTGCGATGGTTGGTTACAGCCCGCGGCAAAGCCAATCCGCAGACCGTCCGGAAGCTGTCCGCCGAAAAACCGGCCGAGATTCAGTTTTCCTTTTCGCTGTCCGGCTGGAGAGGAAAACTTTGCTCCGGTCCGACCATATGCCGTTTACCGTTCCGGATGAAATAAATATTCATTACGGAAGGGTTTTCCAGCTTTTTTCCGTCGGCGGAGATTTTTAGGTCACGGCAGGCCAGCACATAAGCGGCAATGTCACCCATCGTCGCATAGAAGATGTCCTTTTTCCCGCGCATCTTTTTACAGAAGTCTTCAATGATCTGCCAGTTGTTTGCTTTGGCAAATTCGTAACTGTGACCCCAGATGAGCAGGACCGTCATCTTTTTCGGATTCAGCGCCAGATATTTATCGGCCAGCTGGTCGATCTTCTGGTTGTGATGTGCCTGCGGATTCCAGCGGAGGAAGTCTGCCGGCAGATCGAACGACTGGTTTTTACTGACGGTTCTGGAATAGATCAGATTCCGTTTTTTCATTTCCGCGATGACTTTGTCCGAATAACTGCCGTAAGGATAGGCATAGCCGAGGATTCTTTTTCCGGTCATACGCTGCCAGTTGGCAATCTCTTCGTCCAGTTCCTTTTCGAGTTTTTCCTGGGACAGTTTGGGCATCGATACGTGATTCGCCCCGTGCCCGGAGATCTCATGTCCGGCATACAGGGTCTTGATTTCGGCTTCCGTCACCCGGTTCTGCGGTTTTGTCTTCAGCCAGGCGGAAGGAATGTGGAAAGTTCCTCTCATTCCATATTTGTCGAAAATCCCGACCAGTTTACGGTCGGCGATATTGCCGTCGTCGTAACTGAACGCCAGCGCTTTCAGTTTCCAGCCGGGATAGGTGATCACGATCCCTTTTTCCTTCAGGATGTTTTCGACGTTCTCCGGTTTTCCATCCGCGGCACTGAGCGCGGCGGATCCCATGATCAATAAAACTGCGGCAAGAATATTTTTCATTTTGTCCACCATATGATTGATAATATATTTTTATGTCGGTCTCAGGCGTCCATGCCGTCCAGAAAATCGGCGGCCAGCATCAGCAGTTCGCGGATCCGGTAATATTCGGACGGTTTGTTCCGGCGGTGCCACAAAGCGGCAAAACGCGTTTCGAAAGCACGCAGCTTGTCGGCGGTCTCGCGCGGCTGGGAACCCGGATATTTCAGAATGGCGCCCATTGCTTCGTGCATAAGAATATTCCCGCGCAGACCGCAGAGGATCTCTTCCTGCGCGAGCAGATCGAGAAAATCGGACTGACGGAGCGTTTCGAGGATCTGTTTTTCCGCTTCTCCGGCGGTTTTCAGATATTTTCTGAGCGCAGCCGGCTTGCTGACTTTCCGTAAATCGTTGAGAAGCTGCTGTTTTCTTTCCTCCGGAATGCCTGGATCGAACCGGTTTGCCAGATTGCCGTAACCGGCAACCGCTGCGGCACTTTCCGCGCGCCAGGCCTTGACGATCCGGTTGGACCGGTCGCCGAATTCGACGGCCGAAAAAGTCCGGTCGAACGCATCCAGGTCCATGGCCGCTTTGCAGTTCCAGGCGGCGGCCGCCCCCAGCGCCAGACCGTGATACGAACAGCCCAGCAGATTGACATGGCCGAAATCGCCCCAGTCGGTATTCAGCAGTCCGACGGCTCCGAATTTCAACCCGCGGGCGGCGTAATTGACAATATTCTGCGATGCCGAGTTGATCCGGTTCAGGAACGCATTCCAGCCGGAGACGCCCGGGCAGACATAAAATTTCAGTCCGCTCTTCTGCATGATGCGGGTGTCGCGACGGTTCGCCTCGGCCGAATAATCCCATTCCAGCGGGATGGTGTCGGCCGGCAGTTTTTTGATGAGTTCCGGCGCTTTGGCAATGATGTCGCCCCAGAACATGACCTGCTTGCCGTATTTCTTCACGGCGGCGATGATCTTCAGCAGAAAATCCACATAAAGTTTTTCAGCGGACCCGAGTTCGGCGACCTTGTCGGCGTTTTTCCCTTTGCCCAGATCGAAGGTTTCATCACAGCAGATATTGAAATACGAACTGCTGAACAGCGGCAGGAATTCAGCCAGCATGTCCTCGACCAGCCGGATCGATTCCGGATCGGAGGCGTTCAAGGTGTAATGCGCCATCCGGTCGCGGAAGGAAAACGGCAGGGCCGGCGCATCCACATCCAGTTCGTTCAGATGTTTTTTGCGCGGACTGCGCAGCCCCATGTAGAAATGGCCGAACGTGCTGAGGGACGGGACCAGGTCGATATGCCGTTCGCGGCAGTAATGGTCCAGCCGGATGATCTCCTCGGCAGTCAGCGGATCGGCGCCGCTCCACATGTCCGAATGCCGCGCAAAGGCGAACGTATGTTCGATATACAGCTGCAGCTGGTTCAGCTTGTAATAGGCGAGCTTGTCGGCCAGCTTGAACAGTGTTTCCAGGGTCGGGATCTTGCCGCGGGTGCAGTCGTGATAAAAACCGCGGGCCGGATAAGCCGGAGCATCGTCGATTTTCAGCACCGGCAGTTCGGTCCCTTCGGTCCGGACCAGCTGACGCAGGGTCTGCAGTCCGTAGAACAGTCCCGTTTCCGACTTGGCGGTGATCCTGATTTCCGTTTGAGCGGCCGTGAGCTGATAGCTTTCGGAATTGTCATCGGAGCCGTCCAGTACCAGCCGGATCGAAGGTCCGGCAACGGCCGACCGTGTGAACCGGATCCGTCTTCCGACCACGGCTTCGAGTTCATCGGCCAGAAGGACGGCCAGTTCGAGCAGGGCAGGGGAAGTGTTTTTCGGCAGATAAAGGTTTTCGAAGATTGCGAGTTCGGCTTTTTTGCCGGAAACTCTGATTTTTTTCGGCATCGGGATCAGCTGAAGCATTGGTTTTGTTCTCCTTGGTTTTAGTTCGCTGGCATATAATATAGCATAAAAAAAGAAAATGAAAATGCTGTTACTGAATTTTATTCCGGGATTTCGTTTCAAGTTTCAATTCGGCGGAGCAGGAAAACGGCTGGCCGTGCGCGGGTCTGGTGAGGCGCGAACCACTAGGAAAACTAGGTGTGCTAAGAATCTTAGGAAGAACGCGCACTACATGTCATGACGCGAGATTCAGGGAAAATGATATTCCGGTCCTCTCGCGTCATGAGTTCGGCTTACGCGCACTGGTCCGAATTGTCCGAAAGGTCCGAATCGTCCGAAAATCGCGGGAACTATGGCTTTGCACGAGATCACCGGAAAATGAATGCAGAAATTTCATCATTCCGCATTTGACAATCACCGAAAGCATGCTATATTTGTATCATCTGAGTGGACCGAAGGATGATTCCGACGGCGAACTGACCTGAAAAACCATAACGCTGACGGGAACGGCACGGCCGGACCTGAAAGGAAATGATGGGCGCTTCTTTCGAAAAGTGCTGCGAACTGCTGTCTCAGCTGGAGGCGGAACATGCTCTGCCGCGGGAATCGTGGCAGGAGCTGATTTGCGGACATACTCCTGAATTGCAGGCCGAGGCGGCCAGCCGTGCCATGGCGGTGCGCCGCCGTTATTACGGAAACCGGGTTTTCCTCCGCGGACTGGTCGAGTTCACCAATTTCTGCAAGAACAACTGCTATTACTGCGGCATCCGCGCGGGCAATACGAACGCACAGCGTTACCGTCTGACCGAAAATGAGATCCTGGATTCCGCCGACCACGGTAACGG
>SUWI01000144.1 GCA_015061565.1 Lentisphaerota bacterium | reverse complement strand
CTGGAAAAGGAAGCTGCGGTATTTTCCGGCGATGCCTCGATCTTCCGGGATCATATCTCCGGGAAAGCCAAAGCCAACTGGAGCGCCAATTCCAGCGGGCTGCCGGTGCTCCAGATCACCGATGGAATACTCACGGCCGGAGTGGACGCTTTCAACAGCAGTCACGCAGTCTCTCTGCAAAATGCCGAAGGCGCGGAACTCCTCACGCAAGGTTTCTGCGGACGGATCATCTTTGCCGATCAGCTTCAGCCGAAACTGATTTTCAAACGCACAGCTCACGGCATTGCCGGGGACGGAACGCCTTATGTGACGGCGGAAGCCGAAGTCGGACCGTATGACGGCGCCAATTCGGATCCCAATCCGCTGTATCGACTGAAAATCGAACGGAAATTCGAGGTGAGCGGCGGCAAGCTGGTCATTTCGCACCGATTCTCCAATCCGACCGGGAACGTCATGCCGCTGAAACTGCGCATAGGCAATTTTCCTTGGCCCGGTCACCGTTTCGATGCGGACAAGGTCACGCTGAACGGGAAAACATTTAACAAAGACCAGACCTTTTCCAAGCCGGAATGGAACGGCGGGGAAATCAGGCTTCAGGCCGACAATGGGGTCTTGAAAGAAAGCATCGTTTTCGAACCGGATGCAAAATTCACCGGATTCTACAGCTGGGTACTGAACGGGAAAACCCCCAGAAAGACGGTTGAATTTCTGATTGACCAGCCATTGAAACCGCACGAAACCGCAGAATACCGGTATTCTGTTATTCCTGAAAAATAAGGAACATCATCTTATGGGAAAATTCATCAATCCGTTTCTGCCGAAAGGGGCCGTCGGTCCGCTGACGAGTTCGCCGGTCGTCAGACGCTACGCCGGAAATCCGCTGCTCACCGCCGCGGACGTATCCTTCCCCTGCAATCTTGCCTTCAACGCCGGAGTCGCGAAATTCCGCGGCCGTTATTACATGGCGTTCCGCTATGACACCTTCCGCGATAACGACCGCAATAAAGGTCTGATCGATTCCGGGTCGGGACTGGCGGAAAGCGACGACGGACTGCATTGGAAAGCCCATGAAAAGCCGATCGCATTCCACTGGAAAGGGAAAGAACTCGGCTGGGTCAACGATGCGCGTCTGACCGTGCTGGATGACAAATTATACTTGAGTTTCTGCTTCAATTCCCTGCACGGGGAACGCCCCGGATTCGCCGAATGGAAAGGCGGCGATGATTTCGAGGTAGTCTGCCTCGGCATTCCGGCGCAGCGGAACATGGTACTTTGCCCGTATAAGATCAGCGGCAAATACTGGCGGATGGAGCGTCCGGTCACCAGAATGTACCAGTATGACATCTGGGCATCGTATTCGACCGACCTGATCCATTGGGGCGAAGCGGAACTGCTGCTCGGCGTTGAAGATGTCCCGTATGCCACCTACAAGATCGGCACCGCGGCTCCGCCTGTCGAAACGGAGAAAGGTTACCTGCTTTTCTTCCATTCCGTGGACAACGATCCCTCACGTGAAATCGTTTATCCGGACGGTGCAAAATGGTGTTCCCGCTACACCTGCGGCGCAGTCCTGCTGGACAGAAACGATCCGTTCAAGATCCTGGCTATGACCCGGAAACCGCTGCTGGTTCCGGAAACGGATTACGAGACCGGGAACATGGAACTTTTCTGGCGGGAAAATGTGATCTTCCCATGTGGGGCGATCCTTGAAAACGAGACCGTCCGGCTCTATTACGGTGCGGGGGATTACTCAACCTGCATGGCGGAAATCAGGCTGGATGAATTATGGGACGAAATGGTTCCGTATTCCCGAAAAAGCCCGGATGCGACCATTTCCCGGAATGAGTTATGGAACGGATTTTACGGCTGGGATGAGGAAAAATGAAAGAACTTCATTATGATGTGGTGGTCTGCGGTGCGGGCGTGGCCGGAGTCGCGGCTGCCATTGCCGCCGCCCGAAAGGGCGCGAAAACCGCGGTCATCGAAAAACAATGCCTGCTTGGCGGTCTGGCAACCTCAGGGCTGATCTATATTTACCTGCCGATCTGTGACGGCAACGGCAAACAGCTCGCGTTCGGTCTCGCCGAAGAAATGCTGAAACGTTGCGTGGAATACGGCCCGTTCGACGTTCCGGAACAATGGGGTGGCCCAAAAGACGGAAATCCCGGATGCAGAGAAGCAGAGATGAATCGATATTCCTGCTGTTTTTCCCCAGCCGGCTTCACGCTGACGCTGGACAAGATGCTTGAGGAAGCAGGCGTCGACCTGTGGCTGGATACGCTGATTACCGATGCGGAGAAAGACGGGAACCGGATCACGGCGGTCGAGGTGGTGAACCTTTCCGGAAAGATCCGGATATCGGGTAAATGTTTTGTCGATGCCACCGGCAGTGCGCTGGCGGCAAAACTGGCCGGTGCGAAGGTGATCTCCGAGGTCAATCACATCACGCCGTGGATCCTGGAAATGGCGTCCGATCCATCGTTCTTCCATTTCACGGAATCGCTGCATGTTCAGGATTTCGGCGAACATACGGATGAATATGCGATGGAACCGCCGTATGACGGCCGGAAAGTCACGGAATTCGTCCGGCGCGGCTGGCAGATGATGCGGAATCGTTACGACCAGTTCAGCCGGGCGGAACGGACAAAGAATTATCCGGTGCATCTGCCCGCGATGCCGCAAATCCGGAAGATCGCGCATATCGATGCCCTTTACAATTTGACGGAAACGGACGTCGGAAAACATTTCGCACATTCCATCGGGGCCGCGGGCAACTGGTATCATCCCGATCCGGGCTGGGAAGCGCCTTATGAATCGCTGGTGCCGAAAGATCTGGACGGACTGCTCGCGGCAGGCCGCTGCATCGGAGCGGGCGGTTATGCGTGGGAAATCTTCAGGGTGATCCCGGCCGCCGCGCTGACCGGGGAAGCCGCGGGAATGGCGGCGGCCTTGTGCGCGGACCGCGATCTGCTGCCGAAGGCCCTGCCCTACGATATGCTGAAATCACATTTGAACAGTGGACATTCAAGACTCACTACCTTGGAACGACCGCGACATGGGAAGCCCGAAACTGTAATAGCCATAGGAGAATAAACATGGCAGATATTGATAAAGTTAGAAGTCAAGACAATTTTTACCGGACAATAGTGGTTGAGACAGTATATTCAACCGGTGTCGTCCGGAGCCGGGCCGCTTGATTCACCCACCCTGCAGGAGGCATAACATGGATTTTTTAACGGAAACTCCGGATTCCATCACTCTTTATTCGGAAAACGGGCGCGTAACCGGCGGCGTCTCCTTTTCCAACGGACGCCTGGAGGTCTGCGCCGAATCGGAACCCCTCTGTTTTCTGCGCCTGCGCTGGCGGCGAACCATCCCCGCGGGCACGCGCTTCTGCGGCGACAGCTGGGAACGCACCTACGGCGATGCCGCCTGGGGCGGCTTCGACCCGTCGCGGATGATGCCGTGGTATTTCTTCGCCCGACTCCCGGACGGCGAGATCGCCGCCTGCGGCGTCAAGGTCCGCCCCGGATGTTTTGCCGGATGGACGGCCGATCCGGAGGGCATCACCCTCTGGTGCGACATCCGTTCCGGTGGACGCGGCGTACTGCTGAACGGACGCACCCTCGCCGTCGCGGAGGTCGTCAGCGAAATCCGCACCGGAATCTCCGCCTGCGCCGCCGCCCGGAAATTCTGCGCCCGGCTCTGTCCGGACCCGATCCTGCCCGCCGCGCCCGTCTATGGGAGCAACAACTGGTACTACGCCTACGGAAACATCACCGAAACAAGCGTTTTGGAGGACTGCCGCTGCCTGGCCGAACTGACGCCGGGACTGGCCAACCGTCCCTTTATGGTGATCGACGCCGGCTGGCAGCAGCTGGGCGGCCCCGGGCTCCCCATCTACGGTCCCTGGGATCGGGGAAACGCGAACTTCCCGGACATGCCCGGCCTCGCCGGAAAGATGAAGGCCTTCAACGTCCGGCCCGGCATCTGGTACCGGCCCCTCTGCCGTCACGACGCGACATTGAAGCGGGAACTCTTCCTCCGGAATATGCCGGATACCCTGGACCCCTCCCATCCGGAAGTCCTGCAGCTGACCGCGGCAGACATTGCCCGGTTCCGGGAATGGGGTTTTGAACTCGTCAAGCATGATTTCACCACCTTTGACGTCACCGGACAGTGGGCATTCGACATGCACCCGTGGCCCTGCAAAAGCGGCTGGAGCTTCTTCGACCGGAGCCGCACCACGGCGGAGATTCTGACCGAACTCTTCCGGACGATCCGCGCCGCCGCCGGGCCGATGCTCATCATGGGCTGCAACACCGTCGGTCATCTCGCCGCCGGATTGCAGGAGATTTCCCGCATCGGGGACGACACCTCGGGCAGACGCTGGGACCGCACCCGAAAAATGGGGATCAACACCATCGCCTTCCGCGGCTGCCAGCACCGGACGTTCTTTGAAACGGATCCGGACTGCGTCGGCATTTCCGGGGAAATCCCGTGGGCACTGAACCGTCAGTGGGCGGAACTGGTCGCCGCAAGCGGCAGTTCGCTCTTTCTCTCCCCCAAACCGGGCGTGCTGAATCCCGACGAAAAAAAGGAGCTGAGAAAACTCCTTGCCGAGGCGTCGAAAGGGGAAATCGCCGCGGAACCGCTGGACTGGCTGGAAAACTCCTGTCCCTCCGAATGGCTGATCCACGGGGAAAAACGGAAATTTCAGTGGTTTGAAGCGGACGGCGGAGAGCCGGATTTCCTGCCCAGAAAGGGTTCTGCCTGATGCGGAGGAGCCCTCCCGCTGCGATAAAATTCAAAACACTGCCTCCCGAGGAAATTCTGATCGATCCGAGGCGGTCGGGTCATGCAAGGCCGCTTTTGCGGAGAAGAATAAAATTTTTATAAAATATGTTCACAGCGGTCTCATAAAAAACCATGAAACTGCCGGCGCACATTTTCATCAGCGACAGTTCTCGTCCGCCTTACCGGGCGTTAGTCCCCGGATCTGGAGAATATTCTGGCAGCGGGGCGCTGTATCGGCACATTGGAAGACGCCTGGGAAGTCTATCGGGTCATCCCTGTTGCCGTCATGACCGGGGAAGCCGCGGGCGTCGCCGCGGCGTTGTGTGCCAATCACGGGCTGCGGCCGGCAAATCTGCCGTATGATCTTCTGAAAAAAGAACTGCAGCCCCTGCCGCGGACCGCTTTACCGCGAACACACGGACCAACACGGACGCAACGGACTGGACGGACAAATCGCGAAAGACCATGGCACGACGCGAGAGCGGCGGTCATCTGCCGGAAATTTTGCGGAGATAAACGGAACCGGAACTGCCGGAACCGGAAGGGGCGTTCTGGACGGAGATCACCATGATCTGCCGTCCTTTTTCATGCAGGAAGATCTCGCCGGATGCCTGTCTGGAAGAACGGGATTCCTGTCCCATGCTTTTCCAGCCGCTGCCCTCAAGACGGCGCGCCATATCGGCCAGCGACTGCTGGGGCGGGAAAGGCGAATCGAACAGCCCGTAAACGGAATTGCGTTTGGGCAGGCGCATGACCGTGCGGGCCTGAGCGCCGGGCGGCAGGGGCAGTTCGGACGGCCAGACGGCGTTGTTATTCCGGCTGAATCCGGCAGGCAGGATCAGCGAGAACTGAAGCGTCGGGATCATGCCTTTGAGCTCGATCAGGAAATATCTCCGGCGGGCGCCGGAAGCCATGGGGACCTCGAAGAGCAGCGAATTGGAATTCATGGCGGCGGAACCGTTTTTATACAGTCCGCGCAGATCGCGGATGGCCTGGTTCAGGTTCTTGTCAACCAGGGCGACCTGCAGATCCAGGCGGCGGCCGTTGATCTCGACCTCTTCGGACCACAGTTCACTGCTGTGCAGTGCATTGTCCACGCCGGAAACGGAACCGCCGGACTGGAACGGAAACAAAGAAAAGACGTCTGCGCGGATCGGGCCGCACCAGACGGAAAGCAGGATCAGAAGGACAGCGCACCAGCGGTTTTTCATAAACCCTCCCAAGTTGAATTCAGACATCCGAATTTTTGGAATAATCCATGGTTTCCAGCCGGCCGACCGCGATCAGCAGGAAGATGATGGAAAGCGAGAGGGAATAGATCAGCAGCATGAAAAACACCAGGCCGAACATCTTGAAATCCTGGAAATAGAAAATGAAATTGGGGAACAAATAATAGATGATGAATCCGGCGGCTCCGGCATATCCGGCTATTCCTTTCGGAAGCATGGCCGCCGCGATCGGCAGGAAACTGAACGACAGCGAGAACACCAGATAGAGGAAGGAGATCACCATGGCGGCAAGTTCGCCGGTGAAGCAGGAGATCATGATGATCATGCCGCAGAAAGGCAGGAAGGCCAGGGTCAGATACAGCTGTTTGAACATCAGAAGCAGAGGATAAATCTCTCCGGTCTGGATCCAGTGGGAGAGGAAAATGATGACCAGGGAAGAAACATACAGGGAAAGACAGATGATCAGCATGCCGAGATATTTACCGAGCATGTAGCTGAGCTTGCGGATCGGTTTGGAAAGCAGGATGAGGATCAGGTCGGAGGAAATATCGCGGGGGATCTCCGCCGCGCCCAGAAATCCGCCGAAGAAAGCGGAGATCACGAACATGATGAAGGCGGCGGAAAGCAGCGGACTTTTGCTGCGGTTGGCATCGATCACCTGCGCGAAGATCGAATCCGAACTCAACTGCTGCGCGATCGGATCCAGACCGGCGAAAATGAAAGCCATCACCAGGGCGATCCCCAGGAAGATGAAAAATGCCGGTTCCCGCATCCGTTTCAAAGTAAGAAGAGCAATGGCAAACATGATCTTATTTCCCCTTCCCGGCAGGCCGTTGCGCACTGGCCTGCTGCATTTCCCGTTCCATCAGGACTTCGACAATGCTGTCGTGCAGCCGGCTTTCGTCGATCAGAGCATCGGCGCGGTTGGCGATCTGCGGCTTTCTGTATTTGGTCCCCAGCCGGACCAGTTCGGTATAGAAAATGGAATAATCGCGGTATTCCGGTTTCAAATCGAGCAGCGGGAGCATAAAGTTCATTTTTTCGGGTTCGGAGACCTTGAGGGCCGAGAGCCGGTTGAGTGCCATCGCCCAGATATTGTACTGGTCCAGCTGCGGGAACTTCTTCAGGTACTGATGGAATTCGGGAACGGAGATCTGATCGGGCGAATCCTTCCGGAGCAGATAATAGACATAAGCGGCCGCGGACTGCGGCCGATGGGAATATCTGCCGCGGAGCAGACGGAAGATATTTTCCTTCTCCTTGAGGTCGCGGGAGTAATCGCCGAGCTGAGCCAGCAGGGAAAGCTTTTCCTCTTCATCGGTCGCTTTGGCCAGTGCGTTGGTGATGTCGGTGTGGATGATCCGGTAAGTCACGATGTCGCGGACGGACTCCGGCAGCTCGTTGAGGATCTTATCCAGGTTGACCTTTTCGGGGTTGATATTGGCAACCGCGGCGCAGCGGAGAAACGCTTCCGAAACGAAATAAAGCAGGAAGACCGGTACGATCAGGAAAAACAGACCGGTCTTCATTTTCATGATAAGGAACTCCAATCGAAAAGCTTACTGTCTCTTCCCGCAGGACGGACAGAAATTCGCATTGGCGGGCAGGACCTGTTTGCACTGGGAGCAGACACCCCAGACGGCGACCTGATGACCGCAAACCGAACAGAATTTGTCGCCCGGCTGAGTCGGGGAAATGCAGTTGACGCAGAGATGATTGTCGGCAAAAGCTTCCTTCTGGACCTTGGCGATCAGTTCGAGAGAAGCCTTGGAGGGCTTGACCAGACGGCCGTCGTCATCGATCGGATATTTGGCTTCGCGGGCAGCGCGCATGAGGCGGGCTTCGATATCCGGGATACGGCAGTAATCCGAGGGCAGGAAATCGCCTTTCTTGACTCGGGACATCTTCCATTCCTCATAGAGGACGGCGAGCATGGCATAATATTCATCGCCGCCGCGCATTTTGGCTTTGGCGCGGATATAATTGCTGACGATGTAGGGTTCCGGATGACCGGAACGCTGCATAGCCATGCGGAAGAAACGGGCCGCGGCCGCATAATCGGGCTGGGAGAGGACTTTGTCGGGATTGTTCTGGTCGACGATGGTGCGGGAGAGGATGAAACCGGCATAGAACGGGATCTGCACATTGGATCTCAGATGCGGGTTGGAGCAGGCTTCGGAAAGGATCTTGACGGCCAGTTTGGGATCGGCATTCGAAATGCTGAGAATGCCGCTCTGGTAGGACTCGATGAAATTGGGGTCGTAGGCGATGATGCTCTTGAGCATCTCGCTGACTTTATCGACGTTGGTGGTGTCGATCGTGGCCAGTCCGCCGGCGTAATTGACGAAACGCATCCAGGCAACGTCGGCAAGGAATTTATGGAGTCCGGCGACGGGCGCCTTGGTCAGCATTCTCTTTTCGCGGGTGATTTCATTCTGCATGGGGGTCAGGAACAGAGCCAGCCAGGAAGCTGCGGCCAGCGAAACGATCATGATCAGTGCACGGACTACAGTATCTTTTTTCATATCATTCACCTCGGGATTGATTATTTAATGTCTTTGGCCTTGAAGAAGAAGCTGGTGAACATCAGCAGGAAGAGCGCATAAGCGATCCCCCACAGCGTGGCCAGTATCATATAGAAACCCGGGATGGGATGCAGATAAACGGCATGGGATCTGAAGTTGAAGAAATCCAGGTTCGGCAGGATGCCGCCGTAAAGGACCGGAATATGGGAAAGGATGCCGGTGGAATAGCTGAACCAGATGGCCAGGATGGTCAGCACGGGAGCGACCACTTCCGGAAAGATCGTGGCGAAAAACACCGCCATCGCGGACATCGGAATGATACTGATGATCAGCATCAGCTGGGCTTTCAGCATCGTCCCGGCGATGGTCACGGCAAACGTCTGGGAGTAGATCACAAAAGAACCGGCGGCGATCAGGGTGCAGATCACCGCGCCGGCCACGCAGATCCCGACGGCCTTGCCTGCAAGATACTGGGTCCGGCCCAGGGATTTGGTCAGCAGCGTCGCCGCCACGCCCTGGCGCAGTTCGCGCGGAATTTCGAAAGTCACCGAAAGGACGGTCAGCGAGGCCGCAATCGCATTGAGCACCAGCGAAACGTCCATCATCAGGGGTTTATGATATCCGATGGTCAGGATCTCATACATGGAAGCGATCCCCACCAGTATCCATACGCAGACGATCAGAAAGTACACGACTTTCATTCTCAGAATATTTTTCCAAGTTCCGCTTGCAATTGCAATGATCTCACCCATCTTTTTCTCCTTTGTTTTTCGGGTTTTCTGCGGAAGCGCAAAGAACTCAGTTCATCTTTGCAGCATTATCCTGTTCTATTTTCTTAAAGAAAAACGACTCGAGCTCTTCATTGGCGTTCCGGATCTGGACCCGGTCGCCGAATCGCCCGACCAACTCATTTATTTTAACTTCCACAGCGGGATCCTTCTGTTCGAACAGCAGTTCCCATTCGCCGTCGGCAACGCGGTTCGTCTGTTTGGCAAACACCACCAGTTCGCGCAGCGCGTCTTCACTCCGGACATCCACCGTGACTCCGTTGCCGCCGCCGGAAAGCAAAGCCTGCAGCGGACCGGAGCACAACAGCCGTCCCTTGTTCAGAATGGAAATACAATCACAAATCTCCTCCACATCGGAGAGAATATGACTGCTGAAAAAGACCGAAGCGTGGAAGTCGCGCTTCTGTCCCAGAATGATCTCTTTGAATTCCTGCCGGCCGTAGGGATCCAGCCCCAGCAGCGGCTCGTCCAGGATCAGCAGTTCCGGATCGTTCAGGATCGCCTGCGCGATACCGATCCGCTGCAGCATGCCGCGGGAAAAAGTCCCGATCTTGGATTTGGCATGCTGGGTCATCCGGACGATCTCGAGGACCTCCTCAATCCGTTTTTTCCGGCGTTCGCCGGGAATCTTCAGCAGGCGGGCGCAGACATCCAGAAATTCCGTAGCCGACAAAGTCGGCGTGAAAGCCGGACTGTCCGGCAGAAAACCGATCCGGTTCTTGCTTTCCACATCGTCATAAGGCTTGCCGAGAACCGTCGCCTTGCCGCCGGTCGGACGGATCAGTCCCATCAGGATCTTGATCGTAGTCGTCTTGCCAGCACCGTTGGGTCCGAGAAAACCGAAGATGCAGTTTTTCGGAATGGAGATCGTCAGCCGGTCCAGTGCCGGACGGGGAGTCTTGCGAAGCCAGCTGCTGTAGTCTTTCGTCAGCTCTTCGGTCTGAATAATAAACTCTTCCACTTCTTCAGCCTTTCCTGATTCTCTTCTTGATTCGGAGCTGTCAGCATGAAAGAATTTCTTCAGTCGCCTTCAGCAGCGCGGCATTTTCAGCCGCGGAACCCACCGTGATACGGACATAATTGCAAGTCCGCGCCATGGGGAAATACCTTACTACAATATTTTTCAATTTCAAGTCCTCAAAATATTTTTTTGCATTTTTTGGCGGCCGTACAAAAAGGAAATTGGTTTCCGATGGCAGGATTTCGAACGAAAGTTTCCGCAGACCTTCTGCCAAGACCTCACGGTTGGCCTTGATCTCATTGACGCATTTTTCGAAATAACCGGGGTCGCGGAGCGAGGCCAGCGCCAGGACCTGGGTCAGCATCGAGACATTGTAGGAATCTTTCATCTTCATCATGCCTTCAATGATTTTCGGATGTGCCACCGCAAAGGCAAACCGCAGTCCGGCCAGCGAACGGCTCTTCGAAAACGTCCGCGTGATTACCACATTGGCATATTTTTTCACCAGTTCCATACAGTTGTCGCGTGAAAAATCGGCGTAAGCTTCGTCAATCACCACGATGCCCTTGAACCCCGCGCAGATCCGCTCCATTTTCGCTTTCGCAAAGAGATTGCCGGTCGGCGCATTCGGCCGCGCAATGAAAAACAGATTCGCTCCCGCGGCCTGTTCCAGCACGTCATCCGGAATATCGAAATCATCGGTCAGCGGGATCCGGATGCAGGGCGCTCCCTGCAGATTCGCCAGCGTCGGATAAAGCGAATACGAAGGATCGAAACAGGCCATCGCACGGTGTTCATCGGTGAAACAGCGGGTCAGGATGGTCAGCAGATCGTCCGAACCGTTGCCGGTGATGATGTTTTCCGGACCGTAACCGTTCATGGCGGCGATCTCCTCGCGCAAAACCGAGGAAACGGGGTCGGGATACCGGCGCAGCCGGACCGTTTCGAAATCCAGCAGGGCCTGTTTCACGCCGGGCGCCGGCGGGAACGGACTCTCGTTGGTGTTGAGCTTGATGATATCCATCGTTTTGGGCTGTTCCCCGGGCGTATAGCCTTCCATCGCATCGATGCCGGGGCGGAAATAGGATGTATAATTCATAATATCGCTTCCCTGTTACTCTTTTTCTCCGCGGATGGCGGCGCTTCTGCCGTGGGCGTCAAGCCCTTCCATTTCCGCAAATCTCACGATCGCCGGGATCTCTTTTTTCAAGGCGTCCGGGGTATACTGCACCAGACTGCTCCGGCGCAGGAAATCCATCACGGACAATCCGTGGAAGAACCGTGCGGTCCCGCCGGTCGGCAGGACATGACTCGGTCCGGCCGTGAAATCGCCGGACGGTTCCGGAGTCCACGGTCCCATGAAGATCGCGCCCGCCGCCTTGATCTCTCCGGCATGGGCCGGAGCGTCGGCGATCATCAGTTCCAGGTGTTCGGGCGCATATCTGCCGGCGATCTCCAGCGCTTCGGCAAGCGAACGGGCTACGATCATGTAAACGCCGTGATCCAGCACACGGTCGACCGTGGCCTGACGGGTCAGCAGCTGTTTCTGCCGCTCGATCTCGGCCTGCACTTTCGCGGGCAGCGCGGGATCGTCGGTCACCAGCACGGCCTGTTCCAGACCGCTGCCGTGTTCCGCCTGGGAAAGCATGTCCGCGGCAATGAATTCCGGACGGGCAGAGGAATCGGCCACCACCATGATCTCGGAAGGACCGGCCACCATATCGATCGCCACCTTGCCGTAAACGAGTTTCTTGGCCGCCGCCACATACGCATTGCCGGGCCCCACGATCTTGTCCACGGCGGGAATGGTCGCCGTGCCGTAAGCCAGCGCGGCAATGGCATAAGCGCCGCCCATCCGGTAAACTTCCCTGATGCCGGCGGCTTTCATCGCATACAAAGTGGCGGCATGCATGGTGCCGTCTTTTTTCGGCGGGG
This sequence comes from Lentisphaerota bacterium, assembly GCA_015061565.1. GTDB lineage: Bacteria > Verrucomicrobiota > Lentisphaeria > Victivallales > UBA1829 > SIG94. The sequence goes on along the minus strand of SUWI01000144.1, from coordinate 1,447 downwards.
TGGCGGCGACGATCTCTTTGACCCCCGCCGCGGCGGCGATCCCGGCCGTATGCAGCACGGTCGACACCAGCGGGGCAGTCCCGCCGGGGATATAGCAGCCGACCCGTTCCATCGGCGTGAACTGTTCGCCCAGCACTACTCCTTCGCGCGGCGAATAAGTCCATGCTTTGGGCATCTGATGCCGGGCAAAATCCTGAATATGGGACAAGGCTAAATGGATCGCATCTTTGGAGGTCTGATCCAGCTGTTTTTCCGCGGCTTCGAATTCGGCCTCGGTCACCCGCAGCTGAGCGGGCGTCAGATCCTGGGAATCGAATTTTTTCAGGAATCGGCAGACAGCCGCGTCCCCATCCAGCCGGACTTCTTCGACGATCGCCGATACGGCCTGTTCTATTTCCTTCGGGCAATCCGGCCGGTCATACAGCGCTTTCAGCTGTTCCAGGCTCCCCGATTCCGAACATTTGATGATTTTCATACCCAAAAACTCCCGTCCCGGTTAATATTGTTTTTCAGAAAGGTAATATAGCATAAAAAACCTGAAAGTCCATCTCCGGAAAGAAAAACATCCATATACATCGCAAAAACGGCATTGATGCTGACAGATTTTGTCAGAATAATTCAAACTTCCGGGTAGACAACGGATGTCCGGCATGCTATGGTATAATGCAAAAATTTTGACGGAGGATTTTATGGCGGGCGATATTCCAAAAATGACGCGGCTGATGAAGCTGGTGGCGATGCTGCGGAAAAACAGTTATCCCAATCACCGGACACTGCAGCGGGCGCTGAAAATGCTCGATACGACCTGCATGTATTCCATTTCGCAGAAGACCGTTCAGCGCGATGTGCAATATCTCCGGGATGTTTATGGCGCTCCGATCGCGTTCGACAACGGCAGGCGCGGCTATTATCTGACCGACCAGAACTGGAAATTCGAGGTCCCGCAGCTGGATGCGGACGAGATGCGAGCCGTGACACTCGGTGCGCGGCTGGCGGAAACCATCATGCCGGAGCCGGTCGCTTCGGAGATACAGAGCGCGGCGGAGACGTTGCTTTGCGAAAATCCCTCCGGGTTGGATGCCAACGCCGCGCTGATCGCGCTGGTCGCGAAAGGCGCGAGGATTCCGGTCAACCCCGAAATTTTCCGCGAAGTCTTCGAGGCGTGGCAGACCCGGCACGGGCTTTCGGTCAAATATCGGAAGGGAATGTCCGGCAAAGTGCTGGATTATGTGCTGGAACCGCAGGTGCTTTCTTTCTACGAGGGACTTTGGTATATGAAAGCGGTGATTGTCTCTCAGTACGGTGAAACGATGCCGGAGAAGACGATCCGCACGCTGGCGCTGAACCGGTTCCAGTTCGCGGCGATCTATCCGGGACGTTTCGAGCCGGATATGCGTCTCATCGAGGAGGTCAACGACGGCGGACTTTTCAACTTCCAGACCATCGA
>SUWI01000143.1 GCA_015061565.1 Lentisphaerota bacterium | reverse complement strand
TGAAGCCGTATTCGCGGATCAGCACATAGGGGGCGAAAGTCATGAAAATCTGCTTGCGGGCGCCGTAAAAAAGTTCCAGTGCGTAGAACTTGTTGAACTTCCGGTTGAAGTAGAGCCGGGGCCGTTTCGACGGCTGATTGGGCGCGTTCGGGGAAAAGGTGCAGGCGACGCTGACGGCCATCAGGATGAAAATGAAGATCCAGATCAGATTGAAGAGCACGCGGCTGTGATGTCCGAGCCAGTGCGAACCGACCAGAAAGACCGCGGCCACGATCGCACTGCCGGCGACGCTGCCGAAATTCATGACGCCGGTCAGATAGCCCAGCGACTGGCCCGCATGGCCTTCTTTTGCCACCTGCATGGCGATCGCGCTGCGGACCGGCATCACCAGATGTTCGCCGAGGCTGTAGATCATGATGAATCCGGTCACGAAGATCTTGTCGGCGGGGATCAGCAGGAAGGCCGCGCCGGCCATGGAGATCATGGTGCCGATCCGCATGACTTTCCAGTCGCTGACCCGATGGAGCAGGGCGAGGATGAAAACGAGCGCCAGTCCCGGCATTTCGCGGAAAAATTCCAGCCAGCCGCGGTCGAGGCTGTTCATGTGATAGATCTCGGAAAGATAATTGTTCATGGCGGCCATGAAACAGCCGACGCCGACGCCCCAGACCATGATGCTGACGAAAAACGCCAGAGCGCCCGATTTCGGACGGAAGGTAGTGGAAAAATCCAGTTTCATCGAATTCTCCGGGTTCAGTTTTTCAGCTGCGGGCGTTCGGAAGCGGCATCATCGCCACCTTCCGTCGAATCGACCACGGTGTATTCCGCTTCGAGGACTTCCCCCTCGACCGGCTCGGAAGAAGCATCTTCCGGATGGCTGCCTTTCCGCGGGGCCGACCCCATGATATGGAAAAAGCGGATCGAAGGAATGAAGAACGAGAGAAACAACAGCAGGATCAGCAGGGGAATGATCACGATGAATATGCCGATCAGAATGGGAAGAGCCAGAAGGAACAGAATCAGTTTTGCTGCCGGATTCATGAGTTTTCTCCTCTTTTTTTCAGGTGTTTTGCGCCGGACGGTTTTTCGGTTTGCGGCTGCGGCGTCTGCCTCCGGATGACCGTTTGACCAGATCCGGATCGGGTTCGACCAGCGATTCTTCCAGTGTTTCGATGTGCCAGTTGACATTGTTCTGGATGATCGCCAGTTCGCGGCCGTGGGGATAGCCCGGATGCGAGCTGAGTTTCTTCAGCTGGCCTTTTTTGATGCGGTCCTGGATCAGCAGGGTCCTGACGGCGGCGGAACAGGCGCGGCGGGTGAGCGCGGCCGGAGCGAGCACCGCGTGGAGCAGATCCCACATCCGGTCATGGATCTCCGCCTGCTGATCCCAGAGTCCGCCCGGCGGGTTGCCTCCGATCACCTCTTCGGCAAACGGCAGCGTGCAGATGGACATGGCCAGCGAAATGCTGTCCCGGTAAAGTCCCGAACGCATGCGCCGGTTGCGTTCTTCGAGCAGGGCGAGCATATATTTTCCCTGCGGCGTTTCCCAGCGGGCATCCACATACGGCAGGAATTTCTTCAGGAACCCGTATTCCCGGAATGCTTTCAGAATGCGGTGGCCGTAGGGATTCTTCAGGATCTTTTCGAGCTCGAGCGTGAGGCGGGAGACCGATACGACGTCGATGAAATCCATGCAGGAACGCACCGCGTTGCCGGTCTCGGGTTCGAAAGTGAATCCATACTGTCCCGCCAGCTTGATCGCGCGCAGGATCCGCACCGGGTCTTCCTCGAACCGCAAGGCGGGATCGCCGATGGAGCGGATGCAGCCGTTTTCGATGTCCTTAAGGCCCATTCCCGTGTAATCCAGGATCTTGTCCGCGACGGGGTCGTAAAAGAGTGCATTGACAGTGAAATCGCGCCGCCAGGCGTCTTCCTGCGCCGTGCCGAATTCATTGTCGCGGACGATCAGGTTTTCGGGGACTTCACGGCCGGGTTTATGCAGTTCCTGCTGGGGCTGGGGACGTTTGCGGAACGTGCTGATCTCGATGATGTCGCCGTGCAGGAAAAGATGCACCAGCTGGAACCGCTTGCCGATGATCAGCGTGCGGCGGTCGCGGAAGACCTTCCGGATCTCCTCCGGCGTGGCCGAGGTGGAAAGGTCGTAATCCTTGGGGCTGCGGTCGAGCAGCAGATCGCGCACCGCCCCGCCGACGATATAGGCTTCATAGCCCGCCTGCTGCAGCTGTTCCACGATCCCGCAGATCGCCGGATCCATCAGTTTTTTCAGTTCCATTTGCCCGTCTTCAGTAAGGATAAGGTTTCCGGACCACCGTGTCGACGCCGTCCAGTTCGGGATTGCGTTCCGGATAATCCGCGTTGTAATGCAGACCGCGGCTTTCATGGCGGAGCATGGCGGAATCGATGATCAGTTCCGCCGTGGTCGCGATATTGCGCAGTTCCACCAGGTCGCTGGTGATATGGAAATCCCAGTAATATTTGTGGATCTCGTTCTGGATATTGACGATACGGCGTTTGGCGCGTTCGAGCCGCTTGTCCGTGCGCACGATGCCGACATAGTCCCACATGAAACGGCGGATCTCATCCCAGTTGTGGGAGATCACGACCAGCTCGTCGGAATTGGTGGCGTTGCCGGCGGACCAGGCGGGGATCGGGAATTCCGGCGCGGCTTTGCGCAGGTTGTCCAGATTCGCCGCGATATGTTCCGAGGCGAGTTTCGGCATCACGATGGTCTCCAGCAGGCTGTTGCTGGCCAGGCGGTTGGCACCGTGCAGACCGGTGCAGGCGGTTTCGCCGACCGCATAAAGTCCCTGAATGCCGGTAAAACCGTTGACCTCGGTCTTGACGCCGCCGCAGCTGAAATGCGCACCGGGCACCACGGGGATCGGCGTCTCCGCGATATTGATCCCGAGTTCATAGCACTGGGCGAAAATGCGCGGGAAACGTTTCCGCAGGAAAGCTTCGCTCTTGTGCGTCATGTCCAGATACGCGCAGGGCTGGCCGGTGCGTTTGAGTTCGCTGTCGATCGCCCGGGCCACCACATCGCGCGGGGCCAGGCTCTTCATCTCGTGATAATTCTGCATGAACTCGGTGTAGACGCCCCTGGTATACTGCATTTTGAGCGTGCCGCCTTCGCCGCGCAATGCTTCGCTGATCAGGAAGTTTTTCACTTTCGGATGATACAGCAGCGTGGGATGGAACTGGAAAAATTCCATATTGGCGATCGGAGCGAACGCGCGGTATGCCATAGCCACCCCCGCGCCGCAGGCCACATCGGAATTGCAGGTGCAGAGATAGACCTTGCCGCAGCCGCCGGTGGCGATGGAGGTCGTGAGTGCGCGGAAAGTCTTCACCGAACCGGTCCTGATGTCCAGCACGTAAGCGCCGTAGCAGATATCGTTTTCCTGACCTTTGGCCATTCTGGCCTTGGTGATCAGGTCGACCGCAATATGATGGGTGAACACATGGATGCGGGGATTTTTTTCGCAGGCGGCGATCAGCGAACGTTCCACTTCCTCGCCGGTGATGTCGCCGGCATGCAGGATACGCCGTTTGTGATGGCCGCCTTCGCGCGCCAGGTCGTATTCATCCTTGCCCGACTGCGTTTCGCCCAGTTCGGCCTTGGTTGTGAAATGCGTCCCGATCTTTTCGGTCAGCCATTTGATCCGTTCCGGACCGGCCTGGATGATCTTCAGCGCATTATCCCGGTTGCACAGGTTGCCGCCGGCGTATAAGGTATCCGAAAGATGTTCGGCGAATGAATCCTGACTGTCCGTGACACAGGCGATGCCGCCCTGCGCCAGACGGCTGTTGCAGTCATCGATATTCCCTTTGGTCACGATGGCGATCTGGCCCGGACAGGTCTCCGCCAGCGTCAAAGCGCTCGAAAGACCGGCCAGTCCGCTGCCGATTACCAGATGATCGAAGTATAATTCCTGTTTTTCTGTCATTTTTTCCGCACCTTTTTTCATTTGCGGGTTTTATTTTTCGGTTTAAGCTGGTAAATTACATCTGTTTTGCCGTTTTGTCTAACTGTTAGTCAATAAAAAAAGGAAAAAATATGGATATTTCTTCGAAAAACGGCCGTTTCAAGCAGGAACGGCTGCTGGCGTTCCGGTCGGGACGGCTCCGCACCTTGCTGGAGATCCTGCTCAGCGCCGCTTCCGGATCGCTGTACGCGACGGTGTTTGCCGGTGTGGAATGGTATGTTCTGGCATGGATCGGGATGATCCCGCTGTACTGGCTGATCCGGCGGGGGTCCGGGCGGCGGGCTTTCCTGCTGGCCTTTGTCTGGGGCTTTTTCGAGAACCTTTTCGCGTTCATGTGGCTTCGCGAGATCGAGGTCTTCATCCCGCTGATCGGAGGTCTGGTGCTGGGCATTTTCGTCGGTCTGTGGGGCATGATGGTGCCGTTCATGAACCGGAATTTCCTGATGCCGCCCGAAATCCGCCTCAAAGGCAGCGCCGTCTCCGCGGACTGGGTCAGCGATGCGCCGTTCCGGGAACTGGTCAATGCACTGGCGCTGGCCGCCTGGTGGTGCATCCTGGAATGGCTCCGCTCGTGGATCTTCACCGGTCTGCCCTGGAACCTCGCCGGCAGCAGCCAGTGGCGGATCCTGCCGCTGATCCAGATCTGCGAATTTACCGGGATCTACGGCGTCAGTTTCGCGGTGGTGCTGGCCAACCTGGCACTCGCCTCCGGACTCGAACGCTGCACACGCAAGGGAGTGCGGCATTATTATCCGCTCCTTTTCGCGATGGCGCTGGTCTGTGCGTTCATGACGTTCGGACTGAAACGGATCCGCCAGTATTCGCGGTTGAAAGCCACCTCAGCACTGTATTATAAAATCGGCGTGGTGCAGCCGCATCTTTCCCAGCGGCGCACCGGCGGACGGGAAAAAACGCTCGAAGCCATCAAAGTCTGCACTGCCCTTACCGACCAGCTGCTCGATTCCAAAGTGAAACCTGAGCTGATCGTCTGGCCGGAGACCGCGGTCCCCGTTCCCCTGAATGCCGCCGATCCGCTGGCGGACTATTACCGTGAGGAACTGCTCCGGCTCGGCCGCAAGGGCAATATCCCCATGCTCCTCGGGGCCATCACGCTCAAAAGCGATCCGGCCGAGCCCGGCGGTGTGGCCGTCTTCAATTCCGCCGTCCTGATCAAGCCCGGACTGGATATCGCGGGCACTTACAGCAAGGTGCATATCGTGCCGTTCGGCGAATTCGTGCCGTTCGGTCGGGAATTCCCCATTCTGAACCGCATTGTCGGCATGGGCCGCAATCTTTCCCGCGGACCCGGATTCCAGCCGCTGGAGATTTTGCCCGGTATGCACGCCGGGATCTCGATCTGCTACGAGGATATTTTTCCGTATATTTCACGGGCCCATGCCCGGCACGGCGCCAACATCCTGCTCGTGGTCACCAACGACGCCTGGTATCCGACCAGCAATGAACCGGTCCAGCATTTCGCCAATTCGCTGTTCCGCGCCGTCGAAACGCGGCTGCCTATGATCCGGATCGGCAATTCCAATTACAGCGTGCTGATCGAACCGACGGGACATGTCAGCCAGTCCGTCTTCCGGACCGCGGACGGACGGCCCGATCCCGGTCTGCAGAAACGCGGCTGTTCCGTGATGGAGCTCGGTTACCGGAAGTCTCCGGCGCAGACTTTTTACACGAAATACGGCAATGTGTTCATCGGACTCTGCGGTGCGTTTTTCGTAGTCGTGCTGATGTTCGCCCTGCAGAACTGGCGGACCTATCATCAGGCGTTCGAGGACGCCTTCGCCAAGGCCGGAGAAAAATGAGATCCTGAGAGAATTTACGGGATCAGTTCGATTTCATATAATTCTAAACCTCTGGTCCATTTTTTCCAGTCAATACGGCATTTCACCGTGGAAAATGTTTTCCCGAAATCGAGTTCCAGCCAGTATTTGCCCTGCTTGATGTCTGCCGGTTGGAGAATATTCCATTTTCCGTATTTCAGGATGGAAAATTCCGGCGCTTTCAGATTGGCGCCGTAAATCCGGAGACGGCTGAATTTGGCCGTGAATTTCCGGAATCCGAGTTCCATCCACGGCGCTTTGCCGCCGATCGGACGCCAGGCGAGGATATCGTGCACACCGTCGAACAGCTTGTCTTCCAGAACGCAGGTATCGGTCACGGCATACTGCGAGGAACTGATTTCGATCCGCTTGCCTTTTTCGAAGAGCACGCTCGGACTGGAACATCTTTTCTTTTCGGCGGCGGCGATCCGGCTGCGCAGTTCCGTCAGCGGGAAAAGCCCGTCATCCAGTTTTTTCGAACTGTAAATGTGAACCTGATACGGATCCATGGACAGCTCGAATTTCCCGCCGTCAAGCGTCTGCATTCCGTCTTCACGGAACAAGTAAAGACTGCGGTATTTCTCCAATACCGGCGAGCGGACGACGGTCTGCTGTTTTTCAGGCGAAACATTCACCGCGATCAGCAGGAGTCCCTGTTCGGTATCGAGCAGACGGGTTTCCACATTCCGGTTGTCGGCGGAAACTTTCCCCGGCTCCTGCGGAGCGGTCAGCAGACCGGAAAGCCGGTCGATCGAATTGTAAATATAGTCCATGCCGAGATCCAGATCGGGCCGTGATGCGTGATCGTAATAGATGAACGGGGTCAGACCCTGACCGCCGCAGGCGATCAGCGCCCAGATCCAGGCATTGGTCTCGTCGAACGTGGGAAAAACCGCATACTGGTTGACCGAACGGTAGTTGAACACCTGCGGCGTCCCGAAAACCAGTTTGTCGCGACGGCCCAGATTCATGATCTGTTTTGCCGCTTCCGCAACCGCGGCGACCGGACGACCCAGACTTCTGCGTCCGTGATCGTCCACGGCCGGCTGGATATACAGGTGCGGATTCAGAATGTCGGCGCAGTTGATGAAGGTTTCCGGCGTGGTCGTGATGATCATGACCGGATGATACGGGTCGGCTTCCTTGATGATGTTGTACATGTGCTCGAGATAAACGGCGGAACCGCCGTGATACTCGGGTTCATCGGCCAGGTAATAGTAATTGAAATCGCGGCTGCGGAGGGCGTCGATCCGCTGATGGATCTTTTCGACCATGGCTTTGGACGGGTAAACATCGCGGTTGGATTCGCCGCCGTCGCCCGCACTCCGGATCAGACTGGCCGGGGTGATCGACACCATGGCGCCGAAATTATAAGGATGCTTGGCGGCGGGCGAAGGATATTTTTCGGCAAAAGCCTCACTGATCATGAAGCCGCCTTTTCCGGCTCCGCCGTACCATCCCAGCGCAAAGATTCGTTTGCCGTTGACGACCAGCCGGCCCGGCGATTCGATCCAGACCATTTTCCGTCCGGTCGGCGGCAGCACCCGGATCTCCGCACTGCATTCCGCGATCCGTTTGCCGTTTTTACTCAGCGAGGCGGACAATCCGGTTTTCGTCCGGTTCTTCGGATTCGGGATATCAAACTCGGCTTCGCCGTTCCGAACCGGGAGCTGACAGGTCTTTCCGTCCGCCGTCAACGCGACCGTTTCGACTTCAGCAGAGACCAGGATCTTTCCGGTGATCCGGGAACTGTCCTGTCCGGGGAAGAAGCTCCGGGCGTAGAACGGCCGGGTGAAAACGAACTGAAGCGGCTGATATTTGACCGTCAGAACATATTCGCGTCCGGCAATTTCTTCGCCCCCGGCATTTTTGACCGAGATCAGCAGCTGCGTCTTTCCGGTATTTCTGAACACGGCGGGGAGAGTGAGCGGGTTTTTACCCCGGTTCAGCCGGATTTCCCCTGCGGCGTCTCCGGCGATCACATCGGATTTGACCGATACCGTCAGCGGATCCGATTTCTTTTCCGCGTTGATCTGCAGCCGGATTTTTCCGGTATAACTTCCGTCTTGCTTCATATCGGTCAGACTGACTTTGGCATTTTTGACGAAACAGATTTGTTCCGCCGGTTTGCCGGGAAATCCGGACATGGAGCGGAAAGAGCCCGGTTCATGATATTTGCCGGTCAGGACGCTCCAGGAGGAATATTCTCCGGCATGGGGACGGGTCCGGACGACATTGACCAGCCATCTGGTTTTCCAGTCCGGTCTGGCGGTGTGATAGAATGCCGCCAGCGGGATCCGCAGTTCGACATTCCAGAAACGGTCGCCGCGATATACCGCCGATTCGAACAGTCCGCCGTATTCCTCCGGCATGATCGTTCCGGCCTCTTCATAATACTGGCGATATTGGGTGTTGGCCGCATTGACCACAAACTGGTAATATTTTTCCTTGTGTCCGCAGGGCGCCAGGAAGACTTCCACCGCATCGTCGCCCCAGATGTTGGTCGACTTGTCTTTGCCGATCATCCGGATTTTGTTCATCTGCGGTTCCGGGCAGCGGATCCCCAGATAAATATGCGTCGGATCGGCGAGGATCCTGAATTCCGTTTGCGCGGAGGGTTTCCGCCCCGCTTTGTTCCGGGCTTTCATCAGCTGGAAATTCGAATGCGGAACCGCCTGTTGCCACGCCGGTTCATCCAGTTTTCCGTCCAGCACGATTTTCCCGTTCAATTCTGCGACCTGCGCGTCCTGCGCGGAAAGCATCCAGACTGCCGTAAACAGAGACAAAACACCACTCAAACGATACATCATATTGCACCTTCGGAATTAAATAGACGATTATTTAATGTGGAACAGATACGAACTTTTTCCCCACAGGGCATCGGGCGCGGTTTCATTGCCCAGGATCACCGCTTTGATCAGCGGCATCAGATCCTTCTTGGCCGGGGCAATGGATTTCAGCGTGATTTCCGCGCTCCAGACTTTATTATTGCCGCCATCGACCGGCAGAAGCTGGAGTTTGGATGATCCGTTGATCTGCAGCGGCAGGACCGTCGACCGGAAAAATTGCAGTGACACGTCTTCGGCTTCTTCTTTCAGATAGACCGTGAATTTTACTTTGTCGCCGGGCGCGCAGTATTTCTTTTCGGCGAAGGCCGGGGATTCCACCTTGATGTAATAATCTGGGACTTTGACGACCTTGATATATTTGAACCCGACTTTAAGTCCATGGATATGCAGACCGAGAAACGACTGTTTCGCATCCGGCTTCAGTTTGCTGTTTTCATAGTAGTTGACCGCGAAAACACCTTTCTGGACATTGCCTTCGAGAACGGTCATGGCGCTGCCCAGCAGGGGCAGCCAGAGCGCATGGTAACCCGGCTTCATTTCCAGTTCGGAAACCTCATAAACTACATACGGATATTCCGGCGAGACCGGCACCATCCGCCCGGTCTGCGGCTTTCCCTGTTTTTTCTGTTCCAGGTAAAAACCGCCGTCCGGATTCGATGTTACCGCAACGTCGGTATCGTTCCAGCCGTTCCCGAAATTGGTGTTTGCGGTTTTGATGTTTTTTCCGTCTTCGATCCACAGTGTGTTGGAATCGGGGTTCATCTTGAACTCGGCTCTGGCCAGGCTTCCGGCCAGTAAGACGGCGGTCATGACGATCAGTTTGTTTTTCATCGCAGGCAGCTTTCTGTTATTTGGGCTTATCTGGTTGAATAGTTTGTTCCGGTGCGCAAAAACACGGTTATTCCTCCGCCTTCTGCATCATCCAGGCAGATTGCTTTTCCATCATCTCGACGGTGCAGCGGGTATATGCGACGCTGTTGGCACGGATCAGCGGCAGTACCGCCAATGCCGGAAGAATACGGTCGTCCCGCTGGATTTCCGTCGTCAGACCGGTCACCGCACTCTCGATCCGTCCGGGGACGACGGTCACTTCGGCATAATCCGGATTCCTGCTCGACGTGAGGATGATTTCACCAGGTTCGGAAGACCATCCCTCCGGGAGACGCAGCCGCACCCGGACCAGCATGAGTTCGGAATAATACGGTTTCATGCTGATTCTGATCCGGAGCGGTTTTCCCGATTGGATGAACGGACCGTTTTCAAAATCGAAGGAAATAAGACCCCAGGGCTGGTCGAAAGTCAGCTCGTAGGGCGACTTGTTCTTCAGAAAATACAGGAACTGTCGCCTCTGATATTCATTCGGTACACAGGATTCCGGACCGGAAGATTCCCCGTCGGTAAATTGCGTAAGCCACCTGGCGGAAATCGCGGCGGCTTCGGCACAGTCAATGACTCGGGCGGTGAGTTCCTTCAGGTTTTTCGGAATCTGTTTCACACATATCCGTCCGGTGTTTTCGATGGAACAGGTCTGGATCGAATCCCCGACCGGATCGGTCCACTGCTTCGGAATGCGGCTCCTTCCGAGAATGATTCCGGTTAAAGCGCCTGCAAAACCCGCGGTGCAGTCGGCGTCATCGCCGCAATTGACGGCACAGGCGATCGTCTTCCCGAAATCTCCTGCGCCGTAGAGCAGGCCGAGAATGGCGAAAGCGACATTTCCCGGAGCCTGGAACCAGCCGAGATCCTCGACTTCTTTCACGACCGTGTTCCGTGCCTCGGCCAGGGAACAGCCTCCGGCATGGCATTGGACCGCGGTTCGGACTGCCGAAGCAATCCGGGAATCGGACGGGATCAGCGAAAGTCCGGTTTCAATCAGTTTCATGATGTCGCTTTCCAGAAACGCGGCGGATTCCATCGCCGCGGTGAGGATTTCCGCATAAATACCTTCCCCGCAGTGGTCGCAGCAGGCATCAGCATACGCAGCCTCGGCTGCCCGCACCGGATTGCCGGGAAAGAGACAGGCCCAGATTTCCGACCGGATCCACGCCCCGTTGCTCCATTTCCACTGGTCGTTTCCGCACGAACCGGAGAGCGGCGGCAGAATCCCCATCCGGATATTGTTGCGGCAGACTCCATATTCGTTCCATGGGCCCGTAATCATTTCCGACCAGTATTCAGCCAGAATGCGTTCATTCACATTGAGCGCACCCCAGCGTTCCGCCGCGGCGAGCCAGATCAGCTGAAGGTCCAGATCGTCATTGGGAAGGTTCGCCCCGTTGATTTCCGGGGGATAAAAGGTGACGTCATTCATTTTCCGGCTCCATTCGTACGGAGCGCCCAGCGTTCCGCCCGCGGCTTTCCCCGTCCAGCAGCCATAGACTTTGTCGCGGTATACCATGCGGTTGATTTGCTTTTCCATCATCACTTTTCTCCTTCTGAAAACGGTTTCGAAAACAGGATCCGCCTTTTCCGGTCAGTCGGCCGGCGCGGAATAAATACAGCGGCAGCCCTGATTATTTGCAGTTCGTGGCGCAGCTTCCGGCGGCATTGGCGCAAGGATTGATATAGCCGTCCATCAATTTTTCCACAGCATAGGTGTCTGTGCTTACCAGCCGGAACTCGGCATGTCCGTCCAGATACGAGGTATTGGTTCTGCCTTTTCCATGCCGCCGGCTTACATAGCCGGCCGATTCCGAAGCGGCACCATAAGAGTTGCGGATATTGGAATCCATCTGCATGACCACTGCTGAAGGTTTCCGGGCAGTGACCATTTTTCTGACCGGAGCATTGAAATGCGTGAATTTTGTGTTGACTACATAATGCGAATATTGAAAATTCGGACTTGCTCCGGTTGGAATTTTTTCCGTCGGACAGACGAAAATCTTGTAATAACCGGTCATAACACCAGTATAACCCTTTGCTCCGGCTTTGGAATTGACCGTCATAATGAGAATGGACCACCAGAAATCGGCTCCTTTCCATGAATTGTAGCGATGTCCCGGCGGTATGTGCTCCCGGTTGCCGTCCGCATACATCAGCGTGGCCGACGCCATGGTTTTCAGCTGGGATAGACAGGAAATCTTCCGTGCCGTCTCCCTTGCCCGGTTCAACGCCGGCAGCAGCATCGCCGCCAGAATCGCAATGATCGCGATCACGACCAGGAGTTCGATCAACGTAAAGCTGCGTTTTGGCCGGGACGATGAATGATGATCTTCCGCCGCTCTGCAAGCTGCGAAGGACAGGAAGATGAGAGACGAGGTACTGAAATTCTGTTGGTGTCTGTCTTGCGAAACGCTTCTCCCGGCCGTTGTGATTCCGTCCATTTGTCACCTCTCTGTTTTGTATGGTTAAATCATTCAACAATAAAATCCATTTGGACTAAATATAAGCGGTATTTAACCGTTTTCAAGAAAAATACGAATTATTTTTTAATTTTCTTGAATCATTCAACATTAGAGGATATATTACCGTTGAAAATCAAAAGGAGAATGATCATGAACCTGCCGCGAATCGATAAAAAGACCGCGATCCTTCAAACCCTGCGGGGAGAACTGAATGCGAAAAAATTTCCGCTGAACAGCCGTTTCCCGTCCGAATACCTGCTGGCGGAACGATTCGGGGTGAACAAAACCACAGCGAACAAGGCGGTTGCCGAGCTGACTTCGGAGGGGTATCTGAAACGCGGGCGGGGAGGGCAGGGGACGATCGTGGTGCGGCATACGGTGTTTCCGAAAAAACACATTGCGTTTATCGGGAATATCCGCTACCCGTTTTGTGCTCAGGAGGCTTACGGTGTGCAGGCGGCGGCCCTGGAAGACAATTCCCTGGTCAGTCTCATTTCTCCTCCGCTGAGCGATCTGAACCGGTTTTTGAATGAACTTCCCGGCATGAAGATCGACGGGATTATCTGCACCTCCTACGGTCTGCTGCCGAAAATCGATCTTCCGGTCGTTTATCTGGAAAACCGGGTCGGCGAGATGGCCTTTCCCGATTTCGTCGCCTGTGATTCATATCATTCTGCGTTTCAGATGATGCAGGAACTGCTTAAACGCGGACACCGCGACATCGTGCTTCTCTTCCAGATGGAAAACAATCCCCAACGTCTGCAGGGATATTACGATGCTATGCGTGAAGCTGGAATCAGCGATTATGAAAAAAGGACTTTCCGCATGTTCGAATATACGATCGGGGAAACCAATCTGCTGCTTAACCAGATCTGCCGGAAATATCCCGGTTTCACCGCGGTCGTTTCCTGTTCCGATGATGACATCCTGCGGATGATCATCAGCATGCGCCAGCAAAAAATCAACTGGGAGGGAAAGATCGCCATGACTGGCTTCGGCAATCTTCAGGGCATCAGCGACGTCTATCCCATCGCAACCGTCGATCAGCATCCGCTCCGCATCGGGGCCGAGGCTTACCGTCTGCTGCTGAAAAAGATCGCCGATCCCGATACTGCCATTCAGGAATATCTGGACACCGAGCTGGTCAATCTTCAGAACATCCCCGTTATTTCCGGATCATCCCGGCAGAAACGGCAGAGTGAAGCATGAATATCGATCGGATCATTACAGATACCGCCCTGATTTGCATGTTCATCGTTTTTCCCCTGGCGGCCTGTTTTTGTTTCGCAAAATTCCCCCGCTGGTTTCAAGGGTTCCGGATGCTGGCCGCGGTCCTTCTGTATTCCCTGCTGTCCTGGGGATTCGTCAATGGCGTCATTTTCTTCCGCTATCTCCTCGATCCGATGACGCTGCGCGGCCCGGAAGGCGTGTTCGCCCTCTTTTTCGGTTCCCTGTATCTCTGGTTCACCTCGCTTCCGGTCTTCCTGATCGCTTTTCTCATCCGTCAAGCCGGTGCATTTTTCTCGAAAAAACAAAATAATGGTGCCGGCAGGAAAAAAGGGCACTGAAACCGGGCGGTTTTTTCCTTGGCTCTCGCGTCGTTACATGTCTCCCGCGTCCTCCGTCTTCTCCGTATTCTCCGTCATCTCCGTAAAAGTTCGCGTTACCCCCCCCCCC
>SUWI01000142.1 GCA_015061565.1 Lentisphaerota bacterium | reverse complement strand
GACCCGGAAGCAGAAAACGGGCATGCAGAAAATCTTCCAGAAACCGGATCACCGCTTTGGAATCGCCGGGACGGAAATAGGGTTTCCCCAAAAAACTGGTTTCTTCATTGACTCCGCACAGAAAGATATCCTTTCCGGAAATGCACAACACGTATTCCGGCACCTGCATGTCTTCAGGAATGATCTTGCCGCGGATCCCTTTCCGGGTCCGGCCGATATAGAACGCCGCCGCGGCGGGATTTTTATCATCTTCTGTCACGATGGGCAGTTCAACCGAAGTGCTTTCCTTCAGGACGCGCTGGAGGAGTTTCGCCGCTTTGAGCGCCCCCTGCCCCGGATCGTTTTCCGGGATCACGATCTTGTATTCCGATTTTCCGCTGGCGATCACGGCCAGCCCCTTTTCCGCTTTGGAGATAACGATTTCGATTTCAATGCTGCCGCCCCAGGATTCCGCGGCAAAATCCAGCGTATCGCCTTTCTTGAGTGACAGGAGAAATTCCTTCCTCAGATAGGTTCGACCCGGCACCCGCAGAGTCTGGAAGATTTTTCCGTTATGGACCAGATCCAGCCGCCGGGAAAGCTTCGACACCTCGCCCTTGATCTTCAGCAGATGGGTCGCTTCCTGCCGGACCGTATACGCACCGTCTTCCGGAGCAGTCCAACGGCGGACCACGGTATACTTGTTTTTATGGGTGGACCAGGCCATCGTATTGCGGAACACCGCCCCGTGGGTAAAATTACCGTTTCCCCAGTATTTTTTCTTTTTGCCGGAATCGGTGAACGGCCGGAAACTGGCCGGATCCGCTTTGTTTTCGTAATAGCCGAAAGACCAGTTGCGGAATCCCTGAGCGGGGACCGTATCACCGGCGGCATCCCAATCGGCGACGGAGTGAGCAACGGTTTTACTGGTTTCGGCTCCGCCGGCCGCCAGCATGAGAACGAAACAAACCAAGGCAAAAAACTTGTTCATAAATACAGCTCCTGTCCAATGCGTCTCTTATCTGGGAACCCATTCCCCGTTGAACTGTGTTCCACCGCGATACGTCACGGATTTTCCATCGATATGCAGCATATTGGCAGTGCGGTCATGCAGAAAATCAGTTCCCCAGATTTTGGGCGTGGGCCATTGATTGGTATGTCCGGGGTTCACCCAATCCCAGCGCGCGCGATATAGATTCGTGATGGAGGTATCCTCTTTCCCTTCGGTCAGAATCACGCTCTGGGCAATGATCGTATTCAATCGGCGGGGCTCATTCTGCTTTCCGGAGCAGATCTCCCAGCCGCCGTAGGGCTTGGACGTGACCGGCGCCGAACGGTCCGTGCAAGTCGGAGAATAGCTGGAATAAACCGGATACCGGACATAAACGCCGGTCAATTTCAAGGCCGG
Organism: Lentisphaerota bacterium; assembly: GCA_015061565.1. Classification (GTDB taxonomy): domain Bacteria; phylum Verrucomicrobiota; class Lentisphaeria; order Victivallales; family UBA1829; genus SIG94. The sequence continues at coordinate 12,393 of SUWI01000142.1, read as the reverse complement.
ACAGGCAAAAACATGTTTCTGTGAAGTGGGGTAGAAAGATGCAGACCAGGAAGCCGACGGCACCTTCACATATCCGTTGAGCCATAAAAAGTTGCACCATCCGGCCGGGGCCGGAATGAATTCCTTGTTGTCGGACGCATAGCTCATGATCGCCAGATAGATCTGTTTCTGGTTGCTCATGCACGAAGCCCGGTATGCCATGTTCCTTGCCTGATTCAGCGCCGGCAGCAGCATGCCCGCAAGAATCGCAATGATCGCTATCACCACGAGGAGCTCGATCAGTGTAAAAAATCTTCCGCTGCGCATTGTCATTTTTCATTCTCCTTTTCCGTTTCTGCCGTCACCCCTGTGATGACCGCCGCAATGTGTTTTTTCTCGATAAACCCGCAATAAATCATGTCCATGCCGAAAACCTCCTTTGCCGTTTCATCGGGCTTTTTGTTTTTTTATCATTATAATTCATGACTGATGATCCCTGCTTTCCCCGCCTCATTGGAAATATTCCGATTCGAAGCCGGATTTCTTTTTTTTTGCCAGTATATTGCGGATGTGGATCCCCGCACGCTTTCCGGCATTGAACTCGCTCTCACGAATGTCCAGATTTTCAAAAAAACGAGATTTCATATCCGGATATTTCTGCACGACGATCTGACTGTTGACTTCATTTTCCAGAAATACCGTGACGCGTTTTCCAGCCGGATGATTGCTCAAGGTCTCAAAAAGCATCGTATAGCGGTTCATGCCTCCGTCGCAGACGATGCTGTCGATCTTATCCTGATCCAGCAGAGTGGTCACGACCTGAGGAATTTCCTCCATCCCGATGATGCTTTTCCGGCCGAACGGGATCTCGTGTCCCTGCATGTAAGCGGCAAAGGCATCCGGGGCCGCGCCCGGTTCGGCACAATAAAGAGGTTTGCGGAATCCGGCATTGAAAACCTGTTCCGCCCGGAGAACGCCGGCGGCTTTGCGGTCATAGATCAAGAAATTCTTTTTCGGATACACTTGCATCGGGACATGGGCATTTTCAATGGCGGCGACAGGGAAATCCATATCAATAAGATAATCAATCGCCGGAACATTGGCATCTTCCGGAGCGATCCACAGCAGGGCATCCAGTCCATGGATCGTCACGAGATCGACCACCTGCTGCGGTTCGAACGAATTGACGGAGAGAAAATAATAGCCGCAGCATAGCGGATTGATCCCTTTCATGAAACCGCTGTAAGCTTCCGAAGAAATGCAGGACATCCCGGCGATATATCCGGAAGCGACCAGGATCCCGATATGAAGTTCGCCGTAACGGGAAAATTTCGGATTGCTGAAATATCCCCTGCGTTTGGGCAGCTGGATGACATATCCTCGTTCGATCAACTGCGCCATAGCCCGGCGGACGGTGCCGCGCGCGACCTTGAATTTTTCGCAGAGGATCGGTTCGCCGGAAAGCAGTTCAGGCTCGGATCCTGCCCGCGAAACTTCATGCAGGACATACTGGATGATCGGCTTGATCAATAAATCTTCTTTCCCCATGGCAGAACAAATCTCCCGATTTAATGTTCAATAAAATATACATTAATTCAAGACAATGTCAAGAGAAAAAAAGAAAAAAAATCGAAAAAAAGTGAGCGCAGCATGGTATCAGACACATGGAGCACGCGAACTAAAACAACGGAGAAGACGGAGAAGACGGAGTGCGCGGAAGACATGCAACGATGCGAGATCTCGGGAAAGTGATGATCCGGTCATCTCGCGTCATGAGCCAGCCCGGTTTACGCGCAACCGTCCGTCAGGTCGGGCCAGTCCGTCCGGTCCGTAAATCGCGGACGGAAACCGGATTGCCGCAGGACTAGAGAACTCACGCCTGAATGACCGCGGCGGCAGTTTTGACGTTGCCGAACGGGGCACTGACCTGAACACCGGCCACGCGGTCACGGATAGCAGCGACCGCTTCACGGGCGATCCGGATGCCTTCGGCACGCTGTTCTTCCTTGGTTGCACCGCGTGCCATGCGTTCCATGATACTGTCCGGCACGATCACGCCGGGAACTTCGTTGCGCATGAATTCGGCATTGCGGTAGCTGGCAAGCGGCCAGATGCCCGCGATCAGGGGAACTTTCGCCAACCCCGGAACGGCATCCATGAAACGCAGCAGCGGTTCGATGTCGAACACCGGCTGGGTCACCACGAAATCGGCTCCGGCATCGATCTTTTCCTGCGTGCGGCGGATCTCCCGCTGGAAATCGATCGCATTGGGATCGGCACCGACTCCGACCACCGCGGCGGCAGGTTTGCCGATCGGCTTTCCGGCCAGGTCGAGCCCGCGGTTCAGACGGTTCTGGAGTTTGACCAGACCGATGGAATCCATATCGAACACGCCGGAGGCAAAAGGATAATCGCCGAGTTTCGGCGGATCGCCGGTGATGAAGAGCAGATTGCGGATGTTCAGCGCGGCACAGCCGAGCAGGTCGGCCTGGATGCCGATGAGATTGCGGTCGCGGCAGCAGACATGCAGGACGGTCTCGATCCCGGCTTCGGCCTGGATCCGGGCAGCGGCCACGATGGAGGCGATCCGGGCACTGGCCCGCGGACCGTCCGGCAGGTTCACCGCATCGAAACCGAAATCGCGGCAGAGACGGGCTTTTTCCACGGTCGAATCGAGCTCATACCCCTGCGGCGGCACCACTTCAACGGTCTGGACCCATTTTCCGGCGGCGAGTTTTTCACCGAAGGAAGAGCGTTCGGCCAGCGGCTTGACCGGCTGTTCCGGCAGGGCGTCTTCCCTGACAAACAATTTTTCAGTCGCATTGGCCGAACGGCTCAGCGGACGGATGCTGCGGGCCATATCGCGGATATGGTCGGGCCCAGTGCCGCAGCAGCCGCCGACGCCGTGGACGCCGAGCGCAACGAACCGCATGGCATAGGTGGTGAAATATTCAGGGCTGCACATATAAAAGATCCGGTTGTCCACGCTCTTGGGCATGCCGGCATTGGGACGCACGATCACCGGCAGGTGACACTGCTTGAGCAGGATCTCCAGCGCATTGAGCATGGATTCCGGGCCGATGCCGCAGTTCAGGCCGAACGCGGCGGGCTGATGCGGAGCCGCATCGATCATGGTCAGCAAACGGGCGGGCGTATCGCCGGTCTTGGACATGCAGTCGCGGTCGACGGCGAAACTCACCACGAACGGGAAATCGGGGAAATCCTTCATCACAGCCAGGGCGCGTTCCAGATCTTCAGCGCCGCGCTGGGATTCGAAGAGGATGAAATCGGGTCCGGCGGAGATCAGGGCGGAAACCTGTTCTTTCAGCACGGCAACCGGATCAGGCAGATCGGCGCCTTTCACGGCGGAAATATCCACGGGTCCGACCGAAGCGGCCACCATCAGATCGGTGCCGGCGACCTCGCGCGCCAGGGTCACGGCGGCACGGTTGATCTCGGCGACCTTGTCGCCCATCAGGAATTTATTGAGCTGGACGGCATTGGCGCCGTAGGAATTGGTGGTCAGGACCTCGGCTCCGGCCTCGCGGTAGGATTCGTGGATCCCGCGCACGATCTTCGGCGAGGAAAGGCAGAGGCTTTCATACGAAGTGTTCAGGAAAAAATTCTTTTTGTAAAGTTCCGTGCCGACCGCACCGTCAAATATGATCGTATTGCCCTGCAGGCGCTCTTTCAATTTATCAGACATCTCTCGACCTTCCTGTTTGCTGTAATTTATAACGTGTAATTTACTCTTTCATACGGAAATGTGCAAGGGGATTTTTATTTTTTTCCGGTTTCCGGGACCCAGAGTCCGAGGATCACGGAAAGCAGCGCGGACGCGGAAAGGAACACGAACAGCGCCGAATAAGCCGCGCCGGGAAAAATGCCGTTGACCGCGGCCGATTTCCAGAATCCGAGGATGATGCCGGAAATGTTGCCGAAAAGGGCGATGAAAATGAACGCGGCGCAGTTGAGCACCGCCACGGCAAGGCCGGTGACTTCAGGCGGATTGAGCTCCTTAGCGATGATGCTGTAGAAGGAGAAGAATCCAGCGGGAAACGCCAGCAGCAGGAACGCGGCGATCAGCACCCAGACCGACAGATGGAAATGGAACGCCGCCAGCCCGGTCAGCGAACCGAGCAGGACCAGCACGGTCCCGCCGCGGTAGATCAGGGTGCGGCGTCCGTGCGCCAGTTTCAGCAGCAGATTCACCACCACATTGTTCAGCGCCACGATGACCGAAAGCAGCGTGATGCAGGCGGAAGCCAGATATTTGTCCAGACGGTAGAAATCCTCGATGCATTTCTGTCCGACCTGGGTCAGGAGCACGTAATAGATGCCGTAGATCAGCGCGGAGGAAACGCAGAGGAGCAGCATCGGACGGTTTTTCAGCATGCGGAAAAGCGGCGCGAAAGTCTGGCCGGGCACCGTTTTCTTGATGGTCCCGCGCATCATGATGACAATGCAGAGCATGGCGGCACAGCAGATGACGCCGGGGATGAAATAAGCGGTGCGCCAGCCGACCCGGGAGATCAGCCAGACCATCGGAACGGTACCGGTGACCGGGCCGAAATAACCGATCAGGAGAGCGGCTCCGAGCACGATGCCGAATTTTTCGGGGAACAGGTCGTTGATCAGTTTAGCTTCGCCGAGGAAGACCGTGCCGGCACCGAAACCGGTGATGATGCGGGCGAAATACATCAGCGCGGGATTGGAACAGACCGGAAACAGCAGCGTGCCGCACGTGAACAGACTGCCGCCGATCAGCAGGATCCGGACACCGCCGTAACGGTCGGAATAAACGCCCATCAGCAGCTGGCTGGAGGCATAGGCATACATATACACCGCGCCGAGAGCGCCGATGCGGGCGGGCGCGAACTGAAGTTCGGACTGCAGAAAATTGTAAATCGGTCCGGGGACGAGCATTTTGCTCATGCTGGTGAAAAAACACAAGACGACCGCCATCAGCAGAATCACCATTTTCTTTTTGCGCAGCAGTTCATCGGAAATGATCATGATGAATGGTTTTCTCCTTCGGAGTATAATTTGAAAGCGGGCAGGATGACATCGAAGGCCGCGCCCGCCTCAGGCAGGTTCTGGACCTGGATCCAGCCGTTATGGGCGACCACCGTGCCGTAAGCCATGGCGAGTCCCATGCCGGTGCCCTCGCCGGCCGGTTTGGTCGTGAAAAACGGTTCGAAAAGACGCGGCAGGACTTCCGGCTTGATCCCCGGTCCGGTATCCTCGACGCGGATGACGCGGTAATCCCGCATGGCGGCCGGCGGTCCGGCATCGGACGGCGGATTGAGCTTGATCCCGAGCTTTTCCGGACGGCCGATCCGGATGGTCAGCGACTGTTCCGATTCGGGCTGTTTCTTCATGGCGTCCTTGGCGTTGATCATCAGGTTCATCAGGGCCTGCTGGAGCTGGATCGGGTCGCCGATGATGGCCGGATCGTCGGGATCGGCCTCGATTTTGAAAGCAATGCCGGACTGGGTGCTGGGCAGGAAGAGTTCCGCGCACTTATGGACCAGGGCGTTCAGGCGGAGCTCCTCCTGCTGATAGCTGCCCTTGCGGGCGAAACTGAGCATCTGCGAAGTCAGCGTGCCGGCCAGTTCGGCGATATGGTCGATCTTCTTGAGGTTGCGCAGCACGGCTTCGTCCTGGACATCATGCATCAGCAGGATGATATCGAGATGTCCCTGAATCGCATGGATGTAATTGTTGAAGTCGTGGGCGATACCGCCGGCGAGCCGGCCGATGGCTTCCAGACGCTGGCGGTGGGAAGCCTGGATATTCCATTCCTCGCGTTCGCGTTCGAGCCGTTTCCGTTCGGTCACATCGCGGCCGAAAACGATCAGCAGCGGTTCCCCTTCGAACGGCACCGAGGCGATGGAAAGATCGAGTTCCACTCCGGCGGAAGAAGTTATCTGAACCGAGATGCCGGGGTTGGCGGTCTGAGGCGGATCGATGAGCAGGGAACTCCAGACGGAAGGCTGAAGACCGGAAAGGTCGCTGAACTTGCGGTTGATCAGGTCGGCCAGCGTTTTCAATTTGAACATCCGGAGAGCGGCATTGTTGGCGTCGATGATGATGCCGTCCTTATTCATGATCAGGATCATGTCGCTGGCGTTCTGCACAAGCAGGCGGTAGCGTTCCTGGGTCTCGCGGAGGTTCTGCTCCAGCTGCAGCGATTTGCCGTAAGCGCCGAAAAACGCCAGAATGATATCCAGTGTGCGGCGGGATTCCCCCGGCGTTTCATATCGGATCCGGGAAAGGTAAATGGTGGTCAGAATACTGATGATGACCACGAACAGCGCACGGGTCAGATACGAACTGGTCAGGGAGTTCCACCATTGCGGAGAACCCCAGTAGGCGATGGTGACGAAAATCAGATGATCGACCAGCTGGACCAGCATGAGCGAACCGAGCACGGTCAGGAACAGGCGGCATTTCAGATTGGTCAGTCGCTGGAAAATGATGGGAACCAGGAACAGGTCCATGGAGAGCGAAACCACGGTGGCGGCCATCAGCCGGCTGCTGGACCCGAGCAGGGATTCCAGCGACTCGGAACCCGGCCCCTGGGAAATGGTGTAGCCCGGCCAGGAGCACTGCATCATGGTCATGAACATCAGGTAGACATAGATCCCCAGGGCGGCCATCATGCCGATGATGATCCGCTGGGCCATCAGCGTGCCGTCCGCCATGTAGACGACCACCAGGATCGCCAGGAACGGCAGGGTCAGCACCGAAGAGGAAAGCGGATAATCCAGACCGGGGTAGCCGAGCGTCAGGTTCAATCCCGCCGCACCGGCGATCTGGGAAAAGACCAGCAGCATTCCCAGCGCGGTATAAAAGGGTGCGGTGCCCAGGATCCGCCGCAGTCCGTGAAGGATCAGCAGACCCGACAGCAGAAAAGTCATCTCCAGAATCGTCAGGCAATATCCGGTAAAAATATCCACTTGAAATGCACGCTCCCCGCTTGATTCATCTGCTGGTTATTTTCCGGTTTTCCGGAAATCGGACTCCTTGAAAACGATAGCTTCGAAAACGGTGAATCTGGCATCCGGCGAACGCCAGGCATCCGCGGGAAGGCCGGCTTTGCGGCTCAGATAAGTCAGAGTCTGTTCCAGATTCCAGCCCTGCTCCGGAGCGACCTGCGGCAGAAACACCGCCGACCGTCCGTTCTTAGTGATCGTCATGCCGTGCCGTCCGATCTCGATCTCCTGCCAGGAATTGACCGGACGGGCAGGCGTCAAGGCGGAAATTTCAATTTCCACGCGGCGGAATTCTTCGGGCGTCAGCTGCGGGAAACGCGGATCACGGAAAGCGGAATCCACCGCCCGCCCGGTCACCGCCTGATACAACGGCCTCATCGGCTCGATCTCTCCGATGCAGCCGCGCAGGTCTTCGCCGATTTTAAGCGTGACGAAACAGCCCATTTTCTTCTGCGCAGCTTCCGAAGCGTTTTCATGGAACAGATCTTCAGGCGTGGCTTTCCGGTTTTTGAAGACATAAGCGATGGATTCGCGGGCCATTTTCAGGAGCGCCAGACGGTCCGCTTCCGGCAGTTCATTATGGGCGGCTTTTTCGGCCGGAGCCCAGGCGCCGGTGACCAGTCCGGACACATAACTCACGCAATGCGAATAATCCCGGTTCTCATCGGCGGAATTGGCATATTTCAGCAGGGAAATCTCATGATCGCGCGGCAGCATTTCCAGCAGGATCCGGATCGGTCCTTCGCCGCAGATCGTGGCTCCGGTTTCGGCAATGTAGGCGGCAAATTTGTCCGCCCGTCCGGTCCGGATGCGTTCGAATGCGCCCAGGTCAAGTTTCCGGAGATTCTCCGCTATGTTGTCGCGGAACGGCACATAGTCGAAATCCCGTCCGTAATGAGTGAAATCGGAACTGATCACCACCAGGGTGGAGGGCGAAAGGAATGGCGACAGCGCCTGCGCGGTTTTACGGGCGGTTTCCGCATCCAGCTGGCCGGTGATGACCGGTATCACCTTGAACGGAGATCCAAGCACACTCTGCAAGAGCGGCAGCTGGATCTGGACGCTGTGCTCATGGTAATGGATCTCATCGTTCAGCCGGACGAAATCCAGCCGGGCCAGCTTGCTGACCGCTTCCCGGTCGGTCTCGACCACGCCGAGCGGAGTCCGCAGTCCGGCCGCATTGGGAAGACAGATCTGATTCCGCATATAAACCCGGTGGGACGGACCGAGAATGATGATCCGGTCGAATTTCTTGCCGGCCAGGGCTTTCAGTCCATAAGCCGCCACGGGACCGGAATAAGCATATCCGGCATGGGGAGCGATCAGCGCGATCGTTTTTTCCACCGGAAATTTTTCCGGCAGCCGGGCTGACTCCACCCAGCGGAGGATCTGTTTTTTCAATTTCGCCGGCTCGGCTTCATACCAGGATCCGGCCAGGCTGGACTCCAGAATTTTATCTTCCGGCATCAGCGCATTGACCGAAATGCAGGAACTGGCCAGACCGAGCCCCGCAAAAAACAGATTCTTTTTCATGACGAAAGCCTTTCTGAATTATTTCTTTTTCGGTGCTGGCTTCTTAGGTGCCGGCTTCTTCGGCGCCGGTTTTTTGGCTGCGGGTTTCTTCGGGGCCGGTCTTCTCGCTGCCGGAGCAGGACGGGGTTTGCCCTCAAATTCCGGAACGCCGCGGAATTTTCCCGGCAGCTGGGCGCGGGCTTTGGCATCCTGTTTGGCGAATTTCAGATATTCCGTGACAAACCGGCTGTAGGCCGCCCGTCCGCCCGGAGATGCATCCAGAGAAGCCTCATACCCATTCCGATAGGCGCCGTGCCAGAAGAAATAATACGGGAGGGAATCTTTCTTATGCAGATCGGATGCCGCCCGGACAGCAAACTTGAGGAACTTCCGGTCTTTCACCAGTTTGGCTACGGGCACGGAAATCGTCTTGGCGCCGGCTTTGGCATGAAGCACGCCGTCTTTGATCTCCGTCAGGTTATAGATGTAGGAATTCAGCTCGATCATCCTGCCTTTCAAAAGGGGATCGCCGTCGGTAAAGACCTTTTCCCAGTCCCAGACTCCGGTCATGGTTTTCTGGAGGGATCTCGCTCTGTTGATCAACGGAGCGGTCCAGGCATTGAATTCAGCCGGGGAAACATAATCCGGCCGGTTAATGGCGACGGCACTGCGGATGTTGATACTGTCCTCGAAAATTTTCTTCAAGGCTTCCGGATCGTTTTTATCCCCGCAGATCACCAGCGCCAGGACCAGCTGCCGTTCCAAAACCTCGAACTTCCGCTTGTAACTGTCTTTCTGCGCCTGAAGTTTCTTCCTTTCACTGTCGCGGCGTCGTTTTTCAGCTTCAGCCAGCGCCTGTTCAGCCGCCCGGACCCGGGCACGGCGTTCCTCTTCAAGTCTGGCCTTGGCGGCAGCTTCGGCGGCGTGACGTTTGCGCTCCAGTTCCGCCTCATACCGGCTGATTGCCGCCATACGAGCCTCTTCCGTGGCATTTTCATCCTGCTGAACGAAATACGCCGTGATCTCCCGCTGGAATTCTTTTTCCTCCTCGGTTTCCGGAGCGAGGCGCTTTCTCAGGAAATCATAGCAGGCTTTGGCGTTGGCCGCCGGGTCGGGATTTTCCTGGCTGCGGATCTTCCTGATCACGGGGTCGGCAGCTTTCATGAATTCCGAAGGCTCAGGTTTGGCCGTTTGCTGCCGGATGACTTCCTTGGCCTGCGAAATCAGTGCAACGGGATCCTGCTTCTTGACGAAACGGAAATAGCACACGGCACCTGCGGCCGCGAGAAGCAGAACGACCACGATGCCGACAATGATTTTCAGCACCGGACTGCGGCCTTCTTTCTCCTTTTTCTTTTTCTTCGCTTTGGCAGCAGGCGCAGGCGTAACTTCCGCCGGCGGCGGAGCCGGAGATTCTTCCCGTTTCACCAGTTTGGGCACAGCTCTCTTCGCGGCAGGCGCGGCCGCAGCCGGCTGCGGTTCCGCCTGTTCCTGCGGTTTCACCGCCACAGACGGCTTTTTAAGAGTCGGAGCCCCGGCCGGCTTGCTTCCCGGCACGGTAAGTTTCGGAACTCCTTTTCCAGGAACGGAAACCGAGGGCGCGCCAGTCTGGCTGGCCCCTTTGCCGGGAACATGCAGTTTCGGCGCTGCGACTTTAGGACTGCCGGCGCCGGGATTCTGCCCCCGCTTGATCATCGCCAGATCTTCCGCCAGCTTCCCGGCCGACTGATACCGCTGCGCCGGATCCTTGGCCATCATTTTCACCACCACATTGGAAACCGCTTCCGGAATGCCGGGATCGATCTGGCTCGGCGGGATCAGCGTCCCTTCCAGATGCTGACGCGCGATTTCGACCGCCGTTGCTCCCTCATAGGGGAAACGTCCCGTCAGGAAATGGTAGAAAGTCGCCCCCAGACAATAAATATCGGTCCGGTTGTCCAGCGTGTCGCCGGTCAGCTGTTCGGGACTGATGTATTGCGGTGTCCCCATCACTTCATCGCCTTCGGCCTTGCTGTTCTCGTTTCCGACTTTCGCCAACCCCAGGTCGGCCAGTTTCGCCCGTCCCGAGGAGGTCAGCATGATGTTGTCCGGCTTGATGTCCCGGTGCACCAGTTTCTCTTCCTGCCAGGCGTAATCCAGCGCTTCCGCGATCTGGCGGATGATATCGATCGCCTGATCCACCTTCAGCTTGGTTTCCCGCTTCAGGATATTGCTCATGGTCTCACCGTTGACATGCTCCATGGCAAAATAGAAGATCCCTTCGTCATCCCCGACGGCATAAGCCTGCACGATATTCGGATGATTCAGTTTTGCCGCGGCACGGGCCTCCTTGATGAAGCCGACCACATATTCGGCATTCTTCGCAAAGTTTTCAGCCAGGATCTTCAAGGCGGCGGGACGGTCGAGCGAGATCTGATGGGCCAGATACACCACACCCATGCCTCCCCGGCCGAGCTCATGCAGGATAATAAAATCTCCGATCACACTGCCGGACGCGGTCCGCGAGGTCGGCACAGTTACCGGCTTGCCGCAATGGCCGCACTGGACCGAGTTGCCCATATCCGAATTTTCCGCGGATACGATCCCTTTGCACAATGGACATTGAAAACGCATATTCAGTCACTCCCGATTTTTATTTAAAATATTATTAGTAAACAAAATCTTAAAGAGGACAATATATTCGTTTTTTTCCGGATTGCAAATCAGTTTTGGGCTTTATCCGTTCTTTTTAGCCAGTTTCTTGCCGTCAGGGCCCATGAAACACCTGCCAGAATGCAGATATAGGGGGCAAAAAACGGAAAACGGAACCGCAGGACAAACAGGAACGGGATGGAAATGACCATGCCGAAAAGGATCGGGAGAACCGGGATCAGCAGTTCCGTCCGCCGCCGCATCAGGTAAACGCCGAACAGCGCGGATAGAAATATCACGGAAAAATAAACCCGGATCAGCAAAATCTGCCAAGGTTTCAGGATGATCAGGTTCGGACACATCCGCCAGTAATGCAGGAAACGCTGACCGATCAACCCCAAAGCCATGCGCGGCGAATTCCGGATCCGTTCCCAGCCCCATTTCCGCCATTGTTTTCCCGCCGCCAGAAAATCGGTGATCCCCATCTTCAGCAGCTCGCCTTTGTAATATTCGTGCTCCTCGTTCCAGACTTCCTGGGCGCGATACGAATATTCCGGCGTGTCCAGCGTCCGGTAGGTCTCGCTCATGATCCGGGAAAACGAGAGCCAGAATATGTAGCCGTCGTAATAGGTGGCGGGATTCCAGCTGCCGGCGACTTGACGGTTCCGGTACATCCACGGCAGCAGAATCAGCACGAACACCAGCAGAAAAACACCGGACCATTTCAGCAGTCCGGCCGGAAGCGGACGCAGCAGTTTCAGTTTCCATACCGGCCATTTCAGACAGCCCAGCGCCATGAACCGGATCCACAGCATCACCGCAAAGGCGGCAGGCAGCAGCACCGCAGTCGGACGCGTCAGCGCAGTCAGCCCCAGAAACAGGCCGCACCATGCCAGCGCGGACCATTTTCCGCGCATCGCTTTCAGCAGGAACAGAAAGGAAAGCGACAGCAAAATCAGGAACAGGTTTTCCGTGGACCACGAAGCGGAATAATACAGTGCATAAGGATAAATCGCAAAAAAAGCTGCACTCCAGATCCCGCAGGCCCGGCCCGCCAGTTCCCGCCCCAGCAGAAATACACACCAAAGCGCCAGCAGCGACAGGATCAACGACACCACGCGGGCGGAGGTTATAAAGGGACACGGCAAAAGGAACAGCGCCGCGCCCAGCAGCGGAAAAAGCGGCGTCCTCACCAGATCGGGATGCAGTGTCCCCGGCGCTTCATCCGGCGGTTTCACTTCATGCCAGCGGTAAAACGACAGGGAAAAACCGT
>SUWI01000141.1 GCA_015061565.1 Lentisphaerota bacterium | reverse complement strand
CGAGTTCGAGAAATTCAGCGCCTGTGCGTCTGTGGCCGATATCGTGTCCGATATGAAACAGCTCGGTGTGGAGGAATTTGTGCTCACCGACCACCTGCATACCCGGTTCAATCTGCCCGACATCGCCGCCGCCCGGCAGGAATTTCTCGAACTCGGTCCGGTCCCCGGTTTTCACTTCGGGATCGAGGTGACCTGCGCCACGAAATGGGAATGCGAAAAGATCCGGAAACGCGATTACGCTTCCTGCTATACGACCACGGTCAACGGATGCCGATTCCAGACCATGACTCCGATCGACGGGATCATGTTCGACGGACCGCCCGGCGGCGAGCTCACTGTCGATCTGAACGAAGACGAGATCCGCGAATACGGCATCGAACTGGTGGTCGGCGGTGTGCACAAGCCGAATTACACGCCGCTCGAAGAAAAACCGATGATCGAAGATTATTTCCGGCAGAGCATCTACCTGATCGAACATCCGCTGGTGGATGTGCTGGCGCATCCCTGGGACGGCCTCTCGTTCTGGAGCTGCAACTGGATCGGCCTCAACCGCGACCGCAGCAAATACAACTATCAGTCGCTGCTGCATGTGCCGGACAGCATGAACGACGAGATCGCCGCCGCGCTTAAACAATACGGCAAGGCCGCCGAGATCAACGCCTGCTGGCTGACGAGCTGGGATGAAGCCTACAACCGCCGCTGGTGGGAGATCATGGCATCCTGGCGCGAGAAAGGCGTCAAATTTACTTTCGGAAACGACCAGCATTCCGCTCATCCGAAGCTGGACCAGTGGGAAGGCATGGAACGGAAACTCGACGAATACGGTTTTACCGAAGCCGATTTCGTGCTGCCGTTCCGTTCCCTGAAAGCGTGACCGAGCCGGATAACAGGAGATTTACAGCCATGCAGGAATTGAGCGGAGCGAAACACTGGTTTCACGAAAAACGTTTCGGAATGTTTGTTCACTGGGGGATCTATGCCGTCGGCGGCATCCACGAACAGCATCAGATGCGTCTGCACGTCCCCGCCGCGGAATATCAGAAGTTCGCCGAACAGTTCAATCCGGTGAAATTCAACCCCGCCGAATGGCTCGATCTGGCCCAGGAAACCGGCATGGAATACCTGGTCTTCACCGCCAAGCACCACGACGGTTTCTGCATGTGGAACACGAAAGAAACCGATTACAACATCATGCACACCCCGTATGGCAAAGACGTCGTCGGGATGCTGGCCGAGGAATGTCACAAACGCAATTTCCCGCTCGAACTCTATTATTCCTGCGTTGACTGGCATCATCCCGCCTATCCGAATATCGGCCGTCACCACGAGATCATCACCGATCCGCGGTTCTACGACATGGACGCCTATATGGCTTTCCTGAAACGGCAGATCCGCGAACTCTGCACCAATTACGGCACGATCCACGGCATCTGGTGGGATATGAATGTCCCCGGCTGGCGCGATCCCTCCGTGGCCGAAATGATCAACTCCCTCCAGCCCGCGGCAGTCATCAACAACCGCGGCTACGGCCCCGGCGACTTTTCCACTCCCGAACGCGATTTTCAGGCGGAATCTCCCTATCCGTTCGCCAAACCCACCGAGGCTTGCGATTCGGTCGGACAGCACAGCTGGGGATACCGCCGGGAGGAAGATTATTTTTCGGTCCGCAAGCTCGAACGCCAGATCTCGCTCTATACCGCGCTCGGCGGCAATTTCCTGCTTAATGCCGGCCCGGACGCGACCGGCTGTTTCACGGAAAAAGCCCGTTTGATCTTCGCCCGCATCGGCAAATGGCACCAAAAGGTCGCCCAAGCATTGATTGCCAAACCGTGTTACGGTCTGCTCAAATTGCCAGGCATCGTCTGCACCGGCGAGGGACGCGAGCTGAATCTGATCCTGCTGGATCCCCCGCAGGGCGAATCCCTGCGTCTCCGGGGGCTGGAATGGATGCCGGAAAAGGCGATCCTGCTGAACAGCGGCGCAGAGCTCAGTGTGATGCGCGGACCCGAAACGGCTCCTTCCGCGATCACCTTGCGCCATCTGCCTGCCGACCGGATGAACGATGAGATCCAGGTGATCCGTCTTGAATTCGGCGACGATGTGATCCATTCCGCCGATCAGACGGTTTACGAGGATAAATCCGGCAGCGCGGTGCAAGGGTGAACGCTGCCGGTCAGCTTTGAACGCCTTTTTCCTGCGTTCCGCGAACTTATAGGACCTATAAAAAAACGCTGGTATCGGAGCTTCGGCGGACTCGCCGCAAGCCGCTTATTTCCCGCCCTGGAGCAGAGTGAAGGAATTGCGGTAACGCTGAGGCGATACTCCTATCACCGATTTGAACCGACGGGAAAAATGATACTGGTCCCGGTAGCCGAATCGTTCCGCAACCTCGGATATCGGACGTTTCGAACTCACCAGATATTCCGCCGCCCGGTTCAGTTTGAGCCGGTCGACATAGATTTTCGGCTTGACGCCCGTCCGCTGGAAAAACACCCGCCGGAGCTGGTCGATGCTCAGGTTGCACATTTCGGCCATATCGCGGACGCTCCACCATTTTTCCGGATGTTCCCGGATCTCGTCCAGGAGTTCATCCAGCAGCGGATATTCCGGCTGTCGCGTGCTGTTTTTTGCCAAATAAATCTCGACCAGCAGTTTCTGGAGTTCCAGATTGGCCTGGATCTGGCTGGACACGGCCGGATCGGCGGCCAGTTCCAGGATCGGCAGCAGCCGCCTCACTTTGCCCAGATGAAAAACGCCGTTGAGGATGACTCCGCTGCGCATGAGCATGTCGGCCGCCGGACCGCAGAAATTCAGACAGTCCTCGCAGTAGGATTTGCCCCGGGCCCCGCCGTAACGGTTGACCGCGTGCGGGGTCACGATCACGCAGTCGCCGGGGTAGATGTCCGTCGTGCGGTCGCCGTCTTTCAGCCACAGCCGTCCGCCGCCGTCGTACATGTGGGAGATCGAGTAGAACTGGAAATAGCGTTCGGGGCAGTTTTCGAAGGAATCGGGCGGGGTTTTGCCGCTCACGCTGCCCCGGATGATCCATAATCCGTATTGCCTGTGGATCTCCCGCATGCCGGTGTCCGGCAGACTGTGGATCTGAATATCCGTTTTTTTGTCATTTATCATGCCGTTTTTATCCATTTCATAATTTCGGATCTCATGTAAATTTACTCCCAAACGGAATAATTGCAAATCGGATTTTTCCGGAAAACAACAAAAAAAGGAATTTTCAGTCATGAAAATCGGAGCATTGAATTCATCGCTGCGCAAACCGCTTTCCGCCACCGTCAAGAAATATGCGGAAATGGGCATTCAGGGAATGCAGATCCAGATCACGCCGGAATATCTGATCTTTCCGGATTCCAGGCTGAGCGAGATCCGTTCGATCTGCGCGGATGCCGGACTCGAGATCTCGGCCGTCTGCGGCGATATCGCCCATACCCATTTCGGTGTCACCGAGGAATGGCGCGACCGGTCCGAACTCCATAAACGCGTGGTGGACATTGCGGTCAAACTCGGCACGAAAGTGATCACCACGCATATCGGCGTGGTCCCCGGCGACAAAGCCGACCCGGTGTATCCGATCCTGCTTCAGTCCATCGGCGACGCCGCCGAGTATTCCGGCGCCTGCGGCACGGTTTTCGCCATCGAGACCGGCCCGGAAAAGGCCGATGTCCTGCTCCAGCTGCTGAAAGACGTCGATTCCAAGGGGCTGGGCGTCAACCTTGACCCCGCCAACTTGCGCATGGTCTCCTGCGAAGATCCGGTCCATGCGGTGGAACTGCTCGGACCGTATATCGTGCATACCCATGCCAAGGACGGCATCAACACCTATCCCGGCTCGGCCGCGGCTGCTTACGGCATGCGCGAACCCGACGGTTCGCTCCGCGTCTTCACCGAGCGTCCCGCGACCTATAAGGAAGTTCCGCTGGGACAGGGGCAGGTGCCGTGGGACGGCTATCTGGCCGCACTCAAGAAAGCCGGTTTCGACGGTTTCCTTACGATCGAACGCGAATGCGGCAACGACCGTGAAGGCGATATCCGTCAGGCGGTCGAATTCCTGAAATCCAAACTCGCGTAACGGGAGTCTCATCATGGCTAAAAAATTACGCGCCGCGCTGATCGGTTTCGGCGGCATGGGCCATTTTCATGCTTCCTGCTATGCCAAACAGAAAAATGTGGAACTGGTCGCGATCTGCGATATCGACAAAAAGAAACTCGAACAGGAAAAGGAAGCGATCAACCTCGGCGAAAGCGGACGGACCGACCTGAGCACGGTCGCCAAGTTCACTTCCTACGAAGAAATGACCGCCAAGGTCCAGTTCGACATGCTCGACATCTGCCTGCCGTGCTATCTCCACGCCGAATACGCGGTCCGCGCCATGAAGGACGGTTATCATGTGCTGTGCGAAAAGCCGATGGCGCGCACCGTGCAGCAGGCCGACCGCATGATCCGGGTCGCCCGCGAGACCAACCGCAAGCTCATGATCGCGCAGTGTCTCCGTTTTGCGCCGAATCTGAACAAGCTCAAAGAGTTTGTCGATACCGGCAAATACGGCCGTCTGCTGCGTCTGGACATGCGCCGCAACGGCGTTTTGCCGGTTCAGAAATGGTATCGCGATCCCAAGAAGAGCGGCGGCGCGCTGCTCGACCTTCATCTGCATGACACGGATTACATCAACTATCTTTTTGGAATGCCTCAGGCGGTCCAGACCTACGGCGTCATGCGTGACACCGGCGGCATCGACGACCTGATGACCGCTTACATGTATAAGCGGAACGGTCCGGTGGTGAATTCGGAAGGCAGCTGGTGCAAAGGCGGCTGGTTCTGTTCCATCATTGCCGTGTTCCAGAAAGCCACGGTCGAATCCAAGGGGTTCAAGGAGATCAACATTTTCAAGCTCGACAAGGCCGAGCCGGAAGTGATCAAGTTCGAAAAGAACAATGATCCTTATTTCAACGAGATCGCCTATTTCGCCGAATGCATCGTGAAGAACCGCGAGCCGGAGCAGTGTCTTCCGACCAGCACGCGGGATTCGATCCGGATCGCCGCCGCGGAAGAGCGTTCCGCCCGGTCCAGACGGAAAATCAGCCTGAAATAAGTTTGATCGCGAATAATAAAATCGGGCACGGGAGCAAAATTCCGTGCCCGGTTTTTTCGGCGTGATTCATTTCACGAGCAAGACCACGGAGCAGCAAGGCTGCAGCCGGATCGTGCTTCCCCGTCCGTATTTCCATGCATTGTCGAAGAAGTCGGCGATTTCACCTTTCCCGGGAAGATCCAGGGTAAGGTTTTCCGTATCTTTGGATGAGAGGTTGACCGCCAGCAGACAGCCTTCCCTGCCATTGGTGTAATACTGGTAAAGGATGTCTCTGCCCGCTTTCAGATCGAGTTTTGCTTTTTGTGCATCGAAAAGAAACGGCGCCAGTCTTATGGCATGATTGGCAATCAGGCGGACGGTTGCCTGGGCATGGGGGTGGGTCGTCAGACTTTGCAGACTGCGGCTGTAATAAGTGAAGAATTTGACCGACCGCGTTCCGTTGATGAAACTGGTGATGAAACTGCCGTACATGTTGTCATGAGTCGGAAATTCCGTGGTTCCGAACTGGAAATTCTGCAGATAAGCCTCCAGCGGAGCATCGGTCTTGTGTCTCATCATTTCCTGATTGTATGCCTGCCAGTAGGTCAGGTCGGAGTGCGGGAACGGATAGAAATCGAACGAGGCGATATCAGTGTATTTCAGGTATTCCCAGAAGGAATTCCGGGCACAGAGATTGATGTTGACCGGATGGTCGGGGTCGGCTTGTTTTACCGCATGATAAAGTTTCCCGATGGCCTCCGGCGGGCATTTGCGCGGTTCGGGCTCGTCATACCAATACTCAAGCAGCGCCGGATGACGGCGGATCCGGGCAAAGACTTTGGCCGCCAGTTCCGGATCGGGGAGTCCCTTTCTGGCGATCCCGCTTCCCATGTGCAGCGATGCACGGGCATACACCTGGTTCCGCTGACAGAAATCCAGCTGTTTCAGATAGCTCTCCGTATAGAACTTGACCGCCTGTTTCAGATACTCTTCGCGCGGCAGTTTTTTGTAATCGGGCGCTTTGCCGTAGGAAATCACCCCCAGGGTATTGATCCCGAAATGCTGCCGGGCAAGGACGATCAGTTCGGCCGCATGGGGAAAAACAGTCATATCAGGAGTTATGAAAACCGACGGGAACCCGCTGAGGGAAATCTTGAGGAAAGGTTTTCCGTTGACCAGCAGTTCCTTTCTTTCCGGCCGGATCGAAACCTTTTCGACAGGGACGAGGTTTTCCTGTTTTACCGAGGGATGACGGTAAACGAATGTTTCCGTCCGGCAGAGGGATTTGCCATTCTGTTCCGCCGAAGCGGTCAGGCGGTATTTCCCTTCCGGAAGGGAAAGAACCGGAAGCGGGATGGAGACTTTTTCCGCGGCTTTGCGGGTTTCTTTGAATAAGATCTTTCCGGCCCGGTCCAGTGTGACGGTCACTTCGGCTGCGGCGGGCACCAGTGAATTGCATTCGATGACCAGCGGATTGTTTTGCTCGGTGATCTCCCGCCAGGCGACCTGTTTGCTCTTTTTCCCTTCGACTGCATACTGATAAGCTTCCTGCGTTTTCAGATCGGTGAAGGTGTCGAAAAGGGAATTGGGCAGAATGGTCAGGACCGGCTCGGTTTCCCGGATTTCCTCCAGCTCGAATTTATCCCACCATGCCTTTCCGACTCCGTTGTTTTTGACATGAAAAGCGATCGCGATGCCGCGGGTGTTCTTGAAAGTCCGGAAAACTTTTTCGCTCTGCGTCCATTTTTCCAGATTGCAGGAAAGCTGGGTCCAGCCGCTGTCCATATAATTGGTTACCGCCAGGACATCGGATTTCCGGCTTTGGATGAAACGGAAAAGCACATGTCCCACGGGCACAGTGTTCCGGGAATGGAAGCGGATAATATAGCGGGTATCCGGCTTGACGGGGAAGACGGTCCGGCTCTGGGCAACCGATTCCTCATTGGAGTCGCCGCCCTGTTCCAGACAATATTTCCCGTCGGCGGGATGATCCGCAGACAGCCGGTATTTTCCAGTGATTCCCACGAAGGACATGCCGTCGTCGCTTTTCTCCAGCAGTTCCTCCGGCTTGAGCTGCAGGCTGGCTTTCGGTTCGGCTCCTGCAGCTTCCGCACGGCCGACGTCACGGAGAAATTCCATGGACCGTATTTCCAGCGTTCCCTGATTTTCGAAGGGATCGAACCGGAGTTTCCGGATGCCGGAGGCGTTTTTCCAGAATTTGAACGGAATGATATTGGCCGCGGTCAGCTGGACTTCCTTCCGGTGCCAGTTTCCGTCGCAAATATAACTGCCCAAATCGATATAAGCCCCGGACAGTTTTTTGTCCTCATCCCGGAGAAAATAGATCTTCCCCCGATTGCCGGACCGGAACTTTTCGGGAACCCGGTATTCCATGACAAAAAGGTTGTGATCGGCCGGTTTCATCGTGAGCTTGTCGAGCTGGAAACACGGATCGTTTTTTTCGGAATTCATGACCAGAACTCCGTTTTTCCGTTCCAGCCGCATCCGGACCGGTTTTCCCCATTGTCCGAAGTCGTTGGACGCATCCCATTTCATCGGATCCGCCCCGGACGCGGCGAACGCGGCGAACAGAACAATACACCAGAATATCCGTTTCAATTTATATCCCTCCCTGAAGTTTACGGTGTCGGCCGGTTATGCAGGATGCAAGTGTCCTGAATATGCGGATTCATGTAATTGTAGAGACCTGCCCTGGTGAATTTTCCGGTGTTGTCGAAAAGTTCTCCTCGGCCTAAAGTGGAAACGGATCCGCCCAGATGGACGGCATTCACCATATGGCTGTGGACCGCGCCCAGCACGCCTTTCGAGGTCTGGTTGAAAGGATAAAAATATTTTTCGTAGGAATGGAAGATATAAACTTCCGCCGTTGCGGAGACCGCCAGATTGTTTTTATGATTTGCCACATCCATCACGAAAATGCAGTTCGCCGCATTGGGGAACTTCATCAGTTCGCTGAGCTTGCTCAGGCGGTTCATCGAACTGGCTGTGGGATTCGCGGCGGATTTTTTACCGAACGTGCCGATGTTCAGACCGTAGGACATCTCATAACAGATATTCGCTCCGTCGTTCCATTTTGTGACCGGATTGGATGGACAGGTGAGATGATTCAGTTTTTTGTCGCCGGCAAGGTCCCTCAGCTGATTGAACCACCACTTGTCGGATGCGTAGCTGCCCAATGCATACTCGTTGTACGAATCCATATACAAGGCATGAAGGAGTCCGACCTGCTTCAGATTGCTTTTGCAGCTGATCGCTTTCGCTTTTTCCCTGGCCTTGTTCAGTGCCGGCAGCAGCATTCCCGCCAGGATCGCAATGATGGCAACCACGACCAGAAGCTCTATCAGCGTAAAACGACTCGTTTTACGCTTCAGGTATGAGAGATGAGGTATGAGAGATGAGGTGTCGGAAATGTTTTTGGACTTCAGCATGATTGTTTTCCTTTCATTTTTGTTTTTCTCAGTCTTTTTTGTGAGATCGGAGTTTATTTGAAAGATTCCGGTAATTTGCGGTTCCTCTCAACATTGTGACGCATTTTTTTTCTTTGCTGGTTTTTACCTCATCTCTCATCTCTCCTACCTCCTACCTCAAATTTATGGTGCTGTCTCTGATAATGATTTTCCCGATCACGGGAGTTGTTTCCGGAATGCTTTTGCCTTCCAACCGGGAAATGATGTTTCTCATGGCAATGATCCCGATGTCAAAATAGGGTTCGTCCACGGTGGTCAGGGCAGGGGATGAATATTGTCCGGCCGAGGTATTCCCGAAACCGGCAACGCCGAAAACATCCGGGACACGGATCCCGCGGCTGTATGCCGCCTGGAGCAGACGGCACGCCTTATAGTCGTCCCCGCAGAACACCGCATCCGGTTTCTCATCGATCAGATCGGAAGCCGAGACTTCATTGAAATTCAAATAGACTGGTGAAAGATGATGCTTTTCCATCACTTTCCGGTATCCGGCTTCCCGCAGAGGCATCTGCCGGTAGTTCCCGCCCCAGCAGATGATTTTCCGGTATCCGCATTGCACTAAATATTCCGTCATTGCCGCAGCGCTCCTCTGCTGGTCGAAGTAGGTCGTCCCGCGGTGATTTTCCCGGTTCAGACCGGTGATGGGGATACCCGTATTGAAAATATGTTCCGGAATTTGTTCGGCGGCGGTATCGGAAACGCCTAGACAGACGATCGCATCCACCCGGGCCTGGATCGCTTTGGTCAGCGCGGCTTCCAAGTCTCCGTCCGCTTGAAACAACCGGATGGAATACCCGTGACTCTGCGCCTCCTGGGCATACCCTCTGATAATGGGAAACATAAAATCTTTGAATGCAGAAACAATGCCGACGGCATGGCTGCATCCCTTCACCATCGAAAGCACCAGATCATTCCGCACATACCCCAGTTTTCTTGCTGTGTCCAGAACTTTTTTCTGCACGGATTCGGATATGCGCTGATCGCGGTGACACCGCTGGTTCAGAACAAAAGAAACCGTTGTACGGCTGACTCCGGATTCTTCCGCAATATCTTTCATCGTGATCATTTTGATAACCTATGTTAGTTAATGTCGGATAACATACATGGACAAAGCTGTTTTGTCAAATGTTTTATTGGAGAAAAATGATTTTTTTTGCAGCCGGGGAAGAATTACCTGCTCTTCTGCGGCGGAGGCAGGGCGCCGCGCCAGCAGTCGCGGACTACCGCTTCCACCGCACGGCGGCGGACCGGCGAATCCGGATTTAAGATCCGGTTGGCGGAATAGAAGACCGAACCGGATATGCCCGGACGGCGCGAATTGAACAGCAGCTGATTTTTCAATTCATTCGGATCGTTCGACACAAAAGCCAGATGCGCACCATGGCCGATGTAAAGTTTCACCCTCGTGCCGGTCACCGTATCCGCCCACCAGTCGGCCAGGCCCGCATACGGCGCTTTCCAATGCGAGAATTTCCAATACAGCTGCGGCACCACATAATCGATCCAGTTGTTCCTGATCCACAGGCGGACATCGGAATAATTGGAGCTGTAAGACTCGTTGCCGAGGGTAGGGGAGCCGAAAACCGAGGACGCCCGGTTGCGCCAGATCCCGAACGGACTGATCCCGAACCGGATATTTTTCTTCTGCGCCCTATTGTTGGCGCGGATGAGCGCGGAAATTTCCCAGACCATCTGCGACACATTCTGCCGCCGCCAGTCTTCGAGGGTGATCCTGGGATTCCGGTTGTATTTCCGGTAGGTCGGCGCATCGGCGTTCCCATGGTAATCGTAAGGATAAAAATAGTCGTCGAAATGGATGGAATCGGGGTTGTATTTGGTGATGATCTCGCGGATGACGGCCAGCAGATGGGTCCGGACCTCGGGCCGGCCCGGATCGAGCAGGAGCGTCAACCCGCCTTTGACCGGCACAGCGAGCACGCAATCCGGATTCCTGCGGGCGAAATTCTGCGGGGAAAGCGTGTTCAGATACTGCCATTTCGGCAGACTGGTGAAACCCGCCACCCGGTAAGGATTCAGCCAGGCGTGGAACTGCAGACCGTGGCGATGCGCTTCCCCGATCATGTAACCGAGCAGATCGAACTGCGGGAACCCGTAGCCTTCCCGTCCGCTGAGAAAGCGGGAAAACGGCAGGATCGACGAATTGTAAAAGGCATCGCTGCACGGCCGGATCTGAAAAAAAACGGCGTTGAATCCGGCGCGTCTGATCTTGCTCATCAGGTCGGAATAGGCCCGCTGAAAATGGGCGGGCGCGGCAGTCTTCGGAAAATCCAGATTGGAGACCGTGGCGACCCAGACGCCGCGCAGTTCGCCGGGTTTGACCCGATACCGGATCGGGATCATGACCTTTCTCGTATCATTCGGCAGTGCGGAATACCTGACCGGTCTGCCGGTCGCCGGATCCGTCAGTATCCGGACCGGATCGGCTATGGGTGCGGCAGACAGGGCCGAGCATAAAAATAACACCGCGGAGAGAGTGAAGAGTTTTTTCATCATCGATCCTCCTGCGTTGTTGTTTTCGGCCGGGAAAGCTCAGGCGAGCCCGAGTTCCTTCTGAAGCTCGGCGTCGGCCGCTTCGACTTTCTTCGTCTGTTCGGCCCGGAACGCCTTGAGCTGGGCATTCAGCGCGGCATCGGAGAGCGCCAGAATGGCAATCGCGGACAAGGCGGCGTTTTTGGCTCCGGCCGGGCCGGCAGTCACGGTGGAGACCGGGATCCCCGGCGGCATCTGCACCATGGCAAGCAGGGCGTCGAAGCCGCTGAAGGGTTCGCTGGCCATCGGAATGCCGATCACCGGGAGGATCGTGTGGGCGGCGATGACGCCGGCCAGATGCGCAGCCATGCCGGCCGCGCAGATGATCACTTTGATCCCGCGCGCTTCGGCGCTTTTGGCATATTCCGCGGCGGTGTCCGGGGTCCGGTGGGCGGAAATCACCCGGGCTTCGAATTCCACTCCGAATTTGCGGAGCGTTTCGAACGCTCCCTTCAATGCGGGCAGATCGCTTTTACTGCCCATAATGACAGCGACTTTGGCAGACATGGCCGTGATCCTTTCGTGGTAAAAACGGACAAACACGGAAATCCGGCCGCCGTAATATCCGCGGGGATCCGCGGCGGCTCTGAAATCCGTGCCGTTTCCGTAAAATCAAACTCAGTTGTCTTTTTTCCGGCTGGAAGCCGTGGCAGCGGCCGCGGCATTTTTCGCGGCATTCATCTGAGCGATGATATCATCTTCCTGCGGTTTGCCGGAGAAGTCCGGAACCAGCAGTCCTTCGCCGATCTCCTGGAGGGCAATGTCCAGATAGTTGTCGCTGTCGGTTTTGACCATGGGGTTGCCGCCGGTGGCGAGCTGACGGGCGCGGCGCGAAGCCAGGATGATCAGCGTCTTGGCATCGGGCACTTTTTCACGCGCTTTGAGTAACAGGTCGTTGTTCATGGAAAAACCTCCTCTTGATTAATAGTCGATAACCGAGCGATGTCTGTCGATCGCGGACATGTCATCGGACATGGTCATGAGATAGTTGCGTTCGAAATCGGCGACGGCGTCCAGGATGTAGCGTTCCGCCAGCACTTCACGGGCGGCGTCCTTCATGGCATCGCGGAGCATCAGCAGTCCGACGAAAATGAAAGTCTCGTTTTCGACCAGATTGCGGGCGCGCAGGTCATGATAGTCGCTGTTCTTTTTGTCCGCCACGAATTTCACGGCTTCCTGATGTTTCGCATGCATCTTGGCGATCTTCTGCTTCAGGGTGCCGATCAGGCCGTCATCGGAGGTTTTCGCCAGCATGTCGGCAATGATCGGATCGAGGACGCGCTGCATGACGCCGCCGATGGCAGCGACCACCTGCAGCTGCGTGGTGCCTTCGTAGATGTTCGTGATGCGGGCGTCGCGGTAGTAGCGTTCGGCATCGAAATCGTGCATGTAGCCCGTGCCGCCGTGGATCTGGATGCAGTCGTAGGCGATCTGGTTGGCGATCTCGGTGGAGAGCGCTTTGCTCATCGGGGTCAGGACCGCGGCGATCTTGGTGTAGTATTTGGACTTGTCCTTGATCTCCTGGGTGGCCTGTTCCGGCGTATGGTCCACGATGTGGGTGTAGACGCCGCGCAGGTCGACGATCTTGGTGGTTTCGTAGAGCAGGGCGCGGGCGGCGGTCAGCTTGGTCTTCATTCTCGCCAGCATGTCATAGATCGCCGGGAATTTGTCGATGCTCTGTTTGAACTGTTCGCGTTCGGACGCATATTTGCGGGCTTCGCGGTAAGCGGCTTCGGCAATACCGACCGCCTGGGCGCTGATGGCCACGCGGGCGCCGTTCATCAGGGACATAACGTAACGGGTCAGTCCGCGGCGCGGCTGTCCGCAGAGTTCCGCCGGCACATGGTTGTACTGCAGTTCGCAGGTGGCGACGCCGTGGATACCGAGCTTGTGCTCGATACGGCGGACGACCAGTTCCGGGCATTTTTCGCAGATGAACATGGAAAGGCCGCGGCCGTCCGTGCTGCCTTCGACCGAACGGGCGAGCACCAGGTGGATCTTGGCACAGCCGTTGGTGATGAAGCGTTTGTTGCCGTCGAGATACCATTTGCCGGTGGCGGGATCCTGGGTGGCTTTGAGCCGCACGGACTGCAGGTCGGAACCGGAATCCGGTTCGGTCAGGTCCATGGCGCCGTCGGCCTCGCCGCAGGCAAACCGCGGCAGATAGCGCTGACGCTGGTCTTCGTCGCCGAATTCGCTGATGGTCTCGGCGATATCCTGCAGACCGAAGAGGTTCTGCAGCGAGGCGTCCGCGCGGGACACCATTTCGGTCATCATCGTGTAGATCGTAGTCGGGAAATTGAGTCCGCCGTATTCACGGGTCAGCATCACGCCGGAGACTCCGGCGCGGCGCAGGTCTTCCAGATTTTTCACGGTCAGCGGATGGTAGGTCACCACGCCGTTTTCGAAATGCGGGCCTTCCTCGTCAATCTGGCGGGACCGCGGGGCGATCCGTTCGCCGGCAACGTCGCCGACCACGGTGAGGACCCGGTCGTAATTGTCCATGGCGTCCGCATAATTTTCCGGCGAACCGTCGAATTTCTGCGCATCCGTGTAATTGTGCTCGCGGACGGCCACCACTTCTTCCAGATCGAGGTTCTTGAGCGTGAAGACCAGATCCTGATTGTCAGTATAAAAGTTAGACATGTTATGACTCCTCTCAGGCTTTGGCTTTGTAGGCTTTGATCATCATGGGGATGACACTGTTCAGGTCGCCGATGATGCCGTAATGCGCCACCGAGAAGATCGGAGCGCCC
>SUWI01000140.1 GCA_015061565.1 Lentisphaerota bacterium | reverse complement strand
ATGACCGAAAACCTGGGGAAAGAAATCCGGCCGTATCTGAAGTCGTTCTATGAAGCAGTGCGGCGGTATCCGGGGATGGAAGAAATCGCCAAAGAAATGTCCGGGGAAAAGGAAATTGAAGAATTTTATAAAAATTCTTCAAAAGAGGACTTGAAAAAGGAAAAATCCGGTGATAAAGCAACCGAAAACAAGGAGACTGGCAATGAGCAGCGAGTGGACGACGGAGGATTATTTGGACAATCCATTTCTGATGGCGCACCTGCAATATCTGGCGGAATATCAGAAAGAAAGTCTGCTGGGAATGATCGAAGCGGAAACGATACTGCCGCATCTGAGACGAATGGCAAAAACCATAGCGGACGTGTGGAATCGTTATTCGAACAACCCGATGGCGCAGCAGGAAATGACAATGAGCGCGGCGACCGGAGACGGGGACCAGTCGGAACCGAGCGAGTGGACGCAGGCGGAAATCGACCGGGTCCAGAAGTGGTGGGAGAAGACGTTTCCGGGCGAAACGAATCCGCTGTTCCTGTAAAGAGCAAAGTTCCGGAGAAGAAAAAAGTTCTCCGGGAAGAAGAGAAGAATCATCGGATCGGCAAAGATGATGTGCTGATCGCCGGCGGCGACGCGTCGAAGATCAAAGCGAATATTGAAGCGCTTAAGCTGCTGAAAAAACTCGAAAAAGAAAACCGAAATGCCACGCCGGAAGAGAAAAAGGTGCTGGCAAAATATGTCGGCTGGGGCGGCCTGCCGAAAGTCTTCGAATACGGGCATCCGCAATTTTTTGAACTCCGCAAACTGCTGACGAGAGACGAATGGGATTCCGCAATGGAAAGCACGATCAACGCGCACTATACGGAGCGCGGCGTGATCGAAAAGATGTGGAGTCTGGCATCCGAACTGGGATTCGAAGGGGGGAAAGTCGGAGAATTCGGCGCCGGTATCGGTCATTTTCTGGGACTGGTGCCTGACAAGCTGGCGGAGAAGACGAAATTCCGGGCGGTGGAACTGGATTCGGTGACCGGGCGGATGCTGACCAAACTTTATCCGCAGGCGGAAGTGACGGTTGCCGGACTGGAAAAGACGAAGATCGCCAACAACTCCCTTTCCATGGTGATCGGGAATTTCCCGTTTGCGAAGGATGGACCGTATGACGATAATTATCCGCGGTTCAGTCTGCACAACTATTTCTTTGCGCGGGCAATCGATGCGGTAAAACCGGGCGGGCTGGTGATCGCGCTGACGAGCAACAGCACGATGGACAATGCCGCGAGCATGAAAGCGCGGGAATGGATCGCCGGGAAAGCCGATCTGGTGGGTGCGATCCGTCTGCCGAACAATGCATTCCGGAAGAATGCGGGAACGGATGTGGTGACCGACATTCTGGTATTCCGAAAGAAAGACGGCGCGAGCATTGACCGGGAAGATTTCGGCCATACGCTGCCGGTCGAATGCGAAGACGGAAGCGGGACGGCGGAAATCAACGAATACTATGTGAAGCATCCGGAAATGGTGCTGGGCGAAAACAGTATGACCGGGAGCATGTACCGCGG
The DNA here is from genome assembly GCA_015061565.1 of Lentisphaerota bacterium. Taxonomy (GTDB): domain Bacteria; phylum Verrucomicrobiota; class Lentisphaeria; order Victivallales; family UBA1829; genus SIG94. Next base: position 12,399 of record SUWI01000140.1, on the reverse strand, counting down.
GGCGAGTTATACGGTCAATCCGACGGCAAACGGCGATCTGCAAATCGAGCTGGGAAAAGCGGTCCGGGAGCTGGCGAAGAAGGGGAAAGTCTTCGGAAGCCAGAAAGAATCGGAAGCGCTTGTGGTCATTCCGGACGACGGGACGCACAAGTTCGGGGAATTCCATGTAAAAGACGGGAAACTTTACCAGCAGGGGAAAGACGGTGCCGAGGAGGTCAAGGGGTTGTCTTCGAACGACCATAAACGGATCCTAGCGTTCCTGGCGCTGAAACAGCGTTACAACGACGTGATGAAAGGGATGCTGGATGAAGTTCCAGATATGACACTGGGTCTGCTGCAAAGCAAATTGAAAGGTGCGTATAATGCGTTCGTCAATTCGTTCGGGAACATTGCGAACAGCCGGAAACAACTGATTCTGCGTACTGACCCGTCGTATATCCGGGTGTCCGGGCTGGAACGGGTGGAAAGCAAAACAGTTGACGGGAAAAACGTGTTCGAATACAAGCCGAGTGCGGTATTCACGGAACGGACGATCCGCAAAAACGCGGCGCCGAAGACGGCGGGATCGCTGGAAGACGCGGCACAGATCAGTTTGAATTACCGCGGGGCAATCGTGCCGGAATATGTGGCTCAGCTGGTCGGGATGCCGGTTGCGGATGCAAAAGCAAATTTGCTTGCCAGCGGGAAATTCTTTGAGAATCCGGACAACGGGCAGCTGGAAACGGCGGAGAAATATCTATCCGGGAACATTGCCGAAAAATTGAAAGCGGCGAAAGAGGCGGCGAAACAGGATCCGGATTTCCAGGGAAATGTGAACGCGTTGGAAAAAGCAATGCCGCTGCCGAAGAAAATAGCGGATATCGGGTTCAAGCTTGGGACGACGTGGGTGCCTGCGGATGTTGTGCGCAGATGGCTGCAGGAAGATCTGGGAGCGCGGCGGGTCAATGTCACTTATTCCCGTGAAATCGACCAATGGTTTGCGGACGGGGATTTCTATTCCGTTTCCGGGTATTCCGCCGGCAACAAGGATGCGAAAGACATTCTGCTGGCGGCGCTGAATCTGAAACGGCTGAAGGTGTTCTACAAGGTGCACGACAAGACGGTGTTCGACCGGGAAGCGACGGAAGCGGCGAATGCGCTGAAGAATCAGATGTCGGAACGGTTCGTGAATTTCGTCAAGAAAAATCCGGAACTGGCCAAGGCGGTCGAAGACGAGTTCAACACGAAGATCAACATCTATGTGAACCGGGATTATTCCGGAACCGGGAAAGACGGAGTGTATCCGGGCGCAGCGGAGACGATAAACGGGAAGCCGGTGCGGATGCGTGAACACCAGCGGGCCGTGATCGCACGGGCAATCGAAGGGAATACACTGATCGCGCATTGCGTCGGCGCCGGGAAAACGTTCTCGATGATCACGATTGCCGAGGAGCTGAAACGATTGAAGCTGGCGAACAAGAATCTGATCGTAGTGCAGAATGCGACGGTGGAGCAGTTTGCCCAGAGCGCGCGGGACCTTTATCCGAATGCGGCAATCCTGAGCGTGACGAAACGGGATATGGAAGCGAAGAACCGGAAGCGTTTCATGATGATGATCGCTAACAATGACTGGGATATTATCGTGATGCCGCAAAGCCAGTTCAACATGCTGGTCGACCGGCCGGAAATCCAGCAGCAGTATATGCAGTCGAAGATCGACAATCTGAGGGATATCATTGAAGAACTGAAGAATGACCGCGGTTCTAGAAATACCGTCAAAGAGATTGCCCGGCAGATGAAATCGCTGGAATCCAAGCTGGAACACAAACTGGGCAAAAAGAAAAACGCCGAGGATGTGGTGTATTTCGACGAGCTGGGGATCGATGCGCTGTTCATAGACGAAGCGCACGCCTACAAGAAGAATTTCTTTGTCACGAAAATGCCGCAGATGAAAGGTCTGGACCGGAGTGACAGCGAGCGGGCAATGGGGTTGACGCTGAAAATCAATCAGATCATGCAGAAAACGGGCGGGCGGAATATTTATCTGGCCACCGGAACGCCGATCACCAATACGCTGGCGGAAGCGTGGAACATGGTGCGTTATCTTTATCAGGAAGGGGAAATGCCGTTTGACTGCAATACGTTCGACCGGTTTGCCTCCATGTTCACCGAAACGGTGTCGGATGTGGAGCAGACGGCGGCCGGGAACTACAAGAGTGTTGAGCGGTTTGTGAAATTTACCAATCTGGACGACCTGCATAAGTTCTTCACGTCCGTGGCGGATGTGGTGCTGCCGGAGGATCTGAAAGGCGTGAAACGGCCTCCGATCAAAGGCGGAGCACCGACCAACATGATCGTTCCGCGAGGCGAAGTAATCACGAATTTCATGCGGTACCTGAACGACCTGTATTCATGGTATGACGGATTGAGCGGCGAGGAGAAGAAGAAACATACCGCGATGAATCTGCAAATTTACACCATGACCAGAAAAGCCAGTATCGACATGCGTCTGATCGACGCCAGTCTGCCGGATGATCCGAACAGCAAACTTTCCAAATGCGCGGAAATGGTTTACCAGAAATGGAAGGAATACGCCGGTGTGAAGGGAACGCAGGCGGTTTTCTTCGATCTGCACCGGAACGTTGACGCGAACAAACAGGAAGTGTTCAATGCGTATGATGAGCTGAAACGGAAACTGGTTGAGTATGGGATCCCGGCAGAAGAAATCGCGCACATGGACAACTTCACGACCGATGCCAAGAAAGCGCAACTGTTCGAGGATGTCAATGCGGGCCGGGTGCGCGTCATCATCGGCGGGACTCAAACGCTGGGGACCGGCGTCAACATCCAGGAGCGGCTGGCGTGCATTCATCATGTGGACGTGCCGCAGCTGCCGTCCGATATGGAACAGCGGAACGGGCGCGGGATCCGGCAGGGCAACACTATGGAAGAGGTTGAAATCTTTCAGTATGCGGTTGACCGGACGCTGGATGCGTCGTCGTATCAGATGCTCGCGCGGAAGGACAAATTCATCAAGGATGTGATGAAAGGAAGAATCGGCGGAGAAGCGGCGGAGGAATCCGGCGATCAGGTCAGTTATGAAGAGTTTGCCGCTGAGATTTCCGGGAATCAGGATGCCAGACGGTTTGTGACGGTCAAGAAGGAGCTGAGCCGGTTGAAAGCGCTGCGCAATGCCCATGCCGCGGACGTCAGGAGCAGTTCCGAAAAACTGAAACAGGAACGGCAAATCCTACCGCAGATGGAAGAATCCAAGAAAGCGCTGGACCAGCATTTGAAAGAGTTCGAATCGTTCGATGCGCAGAATCTTACGGTTGACGGGAAGAAGGTAAAGCGTTCGGAGTTCGCTACTGCGCTTGACAAGTTCATGGAAAGCCACAAGGGTTCGATCAAGAAAGTATTCACGATCAACGGGATCCCGATTCTGGTGGAAAGATACTGGGCCGACATGCTGAATTCATCCGTGCAGTCTTATGCAATCGACATTCCGGAACTGAAACACGGCTGGATCAAATACGGCGGCCAGTTCACCAGCGGATCTGGGTTCATGCAGAGCCTGACGGACACCATCAAAAAGAAACCGATTGAAACTGAACGGATGGTCGGAGAAATCGCACACGAGAAAAAGCAGATCGAACGGCTGCAGGAGGCCGCCGAAAGCAAATTCGAGCAGGAAGACGAACTGAACAATTTGGAAGCGGAACATCTTGCACTGGCGCAGAAACTCACCTCCAATGAAAAGAAATGGGATGGACCGAGGCCGTCGCTGAGTGATTACGTCAATGCACAAGTGGAAATCGAGGATGCGATCATTGAAGAGGAGGCAGGTGACGATGTGAAGCTGTCGCCTGGGGATATTGGGGAGGCAACAACTGAAGATCCTGATGCAAATATCCGTGAAGCTGCAAAACAAAAAATCAGAGATTTGTGGAATTCCGATGAACTAAAAAGCGGCAAAGATGAAAATATCCCATTGGGACATTTTTCTACTCGGGTTATTGAGGTGTTGCGAAATGAATTCGGATTGAAACAAATCAATGACCAATCCACAATGAATCTGAAGCTGACGGAACTGCATCATATTAAATTACACCACGGGGAACTGACTGCAGATCAGGCCGCCGGACTGGTTGATGTTTTTTATAACCCGGATTGGATTGGTTATTCCAGCGGAAATCGCAAAGGCAACTTGCTTCGTTTCCTTCAAGAGAATGAATCCGGAGATAATATTGGGATTTCCATTTACGGTGGAAAAAACAATATCGGCTATGTAAAAACCTTTTATATTGCAGATTCAAAAGATACTTTGGAGAAATGGAAAAAATCAGGCATTCGTCTGGGGCCAGTGGCGAACTCTGACTATCAGCTGAATAATTCCAGCCGTCCGGGTGCCAATCCGGCTCTCATCGGGCCCAGTACAATGCCTGTTGACGGTAAAATAAACCAATCTTCCGCAGAAGTCAAGCCGGATTCCGAAAAAAATCCGGAAAATATTGAGCCGGATGTTCAGCTGTCGCCGGTGACGGATCCGGAACTGCTGAAACAACTGGAAGCGGAAGAGAAGCGCGGCGAATATCTGACGCTTTACCGGGCGGCACAACTCCGCGACGGAAAACTCTATTCCCCGATGGCCGCGAAAATCAACGGCGAATGGCCGACGCCGATCCAGCTGGGGAAATGGGAACAGGCGGACGAACATCCGGAACTGATCGTCAAAGGAGATAAATTCAAACTGGACAAGGGGAACGGTTCCAGCATCACAGCCGCATACAATCCGTATATCCATTCCTCGGAAACTCCGCTGAACGACCAGTTTTCCAGCGCGTGGAAACGTCCGGAACTGGTGACGCTGGAAGTCAGGGTGCCGAAGAGCGAACTGACCAGCGGGTATCATGCGGAACATGCGAAGGATACAGTCGGCATGAAGGAATGGAAAGCGGGGGTGGTCCAGGGTAAACTTTCGGGGACCAGAAAAGTCATGCTTTCCCGCTATGACAAGCCGGTGCGGATCGTGCCGGACCGTGAGGTTGCGCAGAAGATCAAAGAGATGCTGGAAGGGACCGGAGTTGCCATTCCGGAAAATGTGGTCACGCCTTCGCTGCGCGTCGAACTGGAAAAGGCCGGGGTGAAGATTGAAGAGACGGGCGCGAAAAATAAGCCGGATAGGCCGAATAGGACCTATAAGACCTATAAGGCATATAAGGACAGCACCAAGGCGGAGAAACGGGAAGAAAAGGACGATTCCGGGCTGAAACTTTCGGTTTCACCAGTTTATACCGGAAGTGCGGCGGATTACGACAAGCCAAGTCTGCACTATATCGGTACCGGCGAAGGGGCGCAGGTTTACGGCTGGGGGCTTTATGGGTCTTCAAGTGAAAGTGTAGCCAGGTGGTATGCAGAGAAGGATGCGAAAAATAAAGCCACATATGGTTTATATTTTGATGGAGAAATTGATTATGCTGATGACATGCAAAGGGAAATAATAACAGACCTTGAAGAACATTTTGGAGATGTAGACAGGGTATTGAAACTTTACAAATCCTTGAACTCTCAAGCAAGAGAAGGACTTGTTGAAGACGAGAATTACAGGAATAAGATTAAATGGCTCACTGAAAACAGAGACAAAATCAAATACTTAAAGTATGACCCAACCGGACGGCGCAATCTCTACAAGCAGACCTTCTGGACTGACAAGCAGGAAAATCTGCTGGACTGGGATAAGTATGCATCAAAGATGCAAATTCAACAAATTCTGGACGAGGTCAAAAAAGAATTACAAGAATACGACGGCAAGCCGCAAGACAGTACACTAAGTATCTTGGAAGATGTTTTTGCCGATTGGGCAAAATGGGAAAATCATGTGCGAGGAGAACGTGTATATGAAGTTGTTGTCCAATATCTCGGCTCGCCCAAAGCGGCATCGGAATTCCTTTACCGTGCCGGGATTGATGGCATCACTTATATTGGTAATGATTCCGGAGTGCGGAACTATGTGGCGTTTTCCGACAAGGATATCCAGGTGGATGACCATATCAAGTTTTCTCCGGCTACTCCGGAAGATGCGGCGACCGAGAAACTGTTCCGGAGCGAAAAGGACGGAGTGTTCAGTAGGGTCAAGGGTGCGTTCGGATTCTGGCGGGCGCCGGCCAAAGGGGAAAAGAAAGATATTTCCTCCGGGGCTGCGGTGCTCAAAAACGCTTATTACCAGGGACTGGATGTGCCGACGTTCGGACGAATCGTCGAACAGGCGGTCCAGATGGACGGTCACAAATGCGATGCGGAAAACCGGATCTACGGAGGCGCAAGCGGAAGGAATCTGCAAGAGGAATTTGCGTCGTGGCAGCTTCATCACAAGGCGGAATATACCAAGCTGAATGATTATCTGCTCCAGACGGATATCGACCGGAAAAGCGATTACACGTGCCAGGTCCGGGAAGTAAGGGAAGGGAAACATTCGACCTGGCAGATCATCCACGGCGGGAGCGTGATCGATGTCCGGACGGAGGAAGCCAATGCGCTGGAAGCGGCATTCCAATACGAGAAGAACGGTTTGATCGCCGACGGCTGGAATCCGGAAACGGCGGATTGGGTCTATCAGATCCGCGGCATCTTTGCACGTCAATACGACCTGATGGCGAAAGACGCGCTGGATGCGGAAAAGGAATTCAAGGACAACGGCGAAGAGGTCCCGCAGGAATTTGCCTCGGTCTTCGATGAACTTCGGAAGATGGGCGACCTGCGGACGACGTATTTCCCGCGGATCCGGAAACCGGGCAGTTATCTGGTCTACGGTTTTTCGGAAGACGGGACGCGGATCATGAAGAAAACTACGACCAAACTGAATGCGTCGGTGCTGGCGGAAAGACTGAAAGGGCAGGGATATCAGAACGTGACCATCGCGGTTTCGGATCAGTCGTCGGAAGATCTGTATTCCGATCTGAATCTGGCGGCGATGAACGAAACGCTGCTCCATGCGGCGGAACGGCTGGACAATCCGGAAGAACTGACGTGGGAAAGCATCGGATTCACGGCTGGCGAAGATCATTACAAGGAAAACAGCGGCAAGGTGGTAGACTATTTCACGCTGAAAGGCTACAAGAAGGGCTATGACGAACTGCTGAAGAAATTCGGCGGTCAATGGTTCAATGGAATGTGGCGCTTCAAACGTCTCTACGGGAACGAAGAAGGACAGCGGAAGCTGCTGCAGGCGCTGGCGTTCCATTCCGGGATCGTCCAGAATGAGCGTGAGATCATGACGAAGAATATCATGTCGCAGGTCGCAGACGTGATCCGGATGCATGGATCGAGATCGCACATGATCAGTCGAAACGAGGGGACCGGGAAAAACGTGTTCCGCGGGTATGAGGAGGATATTGCCACGGCAATGAATCTTTCGGTGGCGTCGGCTGCCGGCGGTCATGCAAAACGGATGGGATTCCGCGGGATGATCGAGGCAATGACCGGAACGGATATGAGCTTTTCCGGCTGGCTGAAGGAAAATCATCCGGATATGGTCAAGAATCCGCTGGAAATGACGGTAGATGAACTGGTGCGGCTGGGCGAACTGAATAAGGAATACCGGGAATTCGTGCGTGACAGGATGATCGATTCGTCGAAACAGCCGAATGCATACCGCCTGGCGCAGAATTTCATCAAAGATATGATGCGGAACGATACGCCGCTGGAACATCAGATCGGATTTTACAAGTCCGTTGCGGGGCTGTTCTTCCTGTCGCGTCCGAGTTCCGGGATCATCAACCTGACGACCATGGCAATCAACGTTCCGGCGGTCATGAGCGACCGTCTGGGGATCTCGATTTTGCAGGCGTGGAAATATATCGGGCGTGAAGGGAAACGGTTCCTGCAATGGAAGGCTGGGAAACTCGATGCTGAATCCGCGTATGTCTATGAACGGATGCAGCAGCTGGGGATCGGCCGGGCGGAAATGAGCAAGGACGTGTCGAAAACGGTCATGACGTGGGGTGGCCGCACGTGGCGGAAAGTCATGGAATACGGGCTGTGGTGTTTTGCCCGGACAGAGGAACTGAACCGTGCCACTACGACCGCGGCGGCGTTCCGGGTCCTGCTGGAAAAGGAACGCGCGAAACTGAAACCGGGGGAAAGCGTTTCCAAGGAACGGATCGATGAACTGATCCGGAAGGCAAACTACGATGTGACGCTGAACGCGCACGGTGTCTACGGGAAACTCGGGACGCCGGACGTGATGCGCGGATCTTCGCTGCTCGCCAATGTGGCACGATCCGGTTACACCTTCGAGAACTATCAGCATAACACCTGGCAGATATGCTGGGACTATCTCACCCGCAGGGAATACGGGAAACTCGCGTATGTTGGTGGCGCCAATGCAGTAATCGGCGGACTGCGTGCGTCTCCGATCGCGGTGCTGGCGTTCATGGTCATGGGGATGGCCGGAGGCGGATCTGAACCGCCGGAAGGTTACGAAGAAGCGTTCTACCGCTGGCTGAGAAGGAAAACCGGATATATGCCGGAACGGTTTGCCAAAATGGGGGTGGCAGGTCTCCTGGGATCTGATCTGCGTGGCTCGATGGGAATGCGGGTCGGAGTTGACGCGCTGCCGCGACGGTGGCAGGACTTCCTCGGTGCGCCGTATGCGTTCGGCGAAGGCGTGGTGAAAGGCACGGTCTCACTGGCGAAGGGCGATTATTACGACGCGTCCCAGAAACTCCTGCCGGCCGCGTTGGCCGCGCCGGTCCGGGCGATTGACGAGAAGGTCAACGGGATCCAGCGTCGCGGGAAACCGGAACTTTACGAAGGAAAGCCGATTCAGCCGGATTCCGTCGATATGGTCCTGCGGATGCTGGGATTCAATCCGGCGGCGATCAGCGAAAAACGCGAGAAAAACCGCACGATGCGGAGCGTGAAGAACAAGCTGTCACAGGAACGGTCCGAACTGCGGAACGATCTGCGGGGATGGTATCACGGCAACCGGAGCCGGATCGGGTATCTGGATATCTTCCAGAAGATCCAACGCTACAACGAACTGGCGAAACGGTATGGCGAAAAGGAGTTCACGCAGAAGGATATCGAACGGGCAATGAAGTAGGGTTTATTTCTTCTTGCCCATCATGGCGTCAATGGCGCCGCGGGCGGCTTCCTTCTTGGATTCCAGCATCACATGCGCATAGACCTTCGCGGTGAAACTGACGGAGGCATGCGCGAGTGTTGCGCTGACCGTCGTGATGTCCGCACCGGACCGGAGGGCGTAGGTCGCGCCGGTGTGCCGGAGGTCGTGAATATGGACGTCCTTGATCCCGCAGACGGTTTGCACCCGTTTCCATGAGTTTTTGATGTCGGCGATATAACCTGCCGGATTCCGGTCGTTGGGGAAAACGTATTCGGAACCATTGTCTTTCCGTTCATTGAGAATTGCCAATGCTTCCCGGGAGAGCGGGACGACAATATCTTTCCGGGATTTTGCCTTTGTTGCCGGGATAGTCCACGTGCCGGTTTCATCGATCTCGGACCAGCGCATGGCCATCACGTTGGATTTGCGCTGCCAGGTGAACAGCATCAGCAGCAGGGCGTCGGCGGCATTGCGCTGTTTGTTGCCTTCTTTCCGCATTCCGTAAAGATATTTGATGACCTTCGGGGCTTCGCTCGGCATTAGATAACGCTGACGTGGGTTTTCTTGGTGCAATGTGATTTTTACAGCTGGATTTTCCCCTTTGTATATTCCGTTACGAATCGCATAGTTTATTACAGCGCATAAAGTGCGAATGGTCCTGTTCGCCATTACCGGGGCCTTGATGTTTCGATGAAGTGTTTGGATTTCATCTCGCGTAAGGCTGGAAATTTCTCGTTGAGCAAAAACGCTGATGTATTTCCAGTATTTCTTATGATAATCGGCTTTGTGCTCGATGTAATAATCGAATGCGGTTTTGATATTGCACGAAACCGCAGAATCTAATTCTTTTGATTCATCAAGGCTTCCGTATTGAAGAAGATTTGCCAAGTATATATTGCATTTATCAACTGCCATTTCGCGTGTGATCGTAGGAAATGGACCAATTGCGGTTCGAAATTGTCTGAATTTATATCTCTTAACGAAATACCATACTTTTTTCTTCTTCCCGACCCAAAGCTGGAGCGTTGGATTGTCTGCGTCCTGATATTTGCCTTCTGAGGAATCCTCAACTGTTTTCTTGAGCAATCTGATTGTTTTCATTTTTCCGCCTTTGATTGATTTTTTTTGAGATGTTCTGTAAAATGCAAAATTTTGCACCAATTTTGCACCACCACACCTCAAAAACCATGGCAAAATATATCATAAAAAAGCGAAAAATCAAGAAAAAAATCAAACTATCACGCTCAAAATCAAATAAAAAATATTCAGAGCAGGTGACTCATAATCTCCTGGTCGCAGGTTCGAACCCTGCCGGTTCCACCAGTTTTTTTCTGTTAAAATCCTATCATATTTCCTGGAGAAAGATGAAAATATCGTGGAAAAAATGGATCCTGTTCATGGGAATATCCGTGGTCGGTCTGGTCCTGCTGGCGGCAGCCTGGCTGGCCGGTTACATCTGCTGCGAGCTGCGGGACGGCCTGTTCTATTCCGAAACGGTAATGTCCTCCTCGAAAATCAGAAATGAGCTTCAACGCTTAGGCATCACGATCCCGGATGATGCCCGCGGATTGAATTATTGTATCATCAGCATTCTGGACAGTTCATATCATGTGAGTTTCAGACTGGAACGGAAAAAGTTCGACAGCTTCGTCCGGACGATCCCGGAACGGTATGGGGTCAGGAAATCGGAAAAACGGGACTTGCCGCCTCCGGTTTCCAAGCGGGGCAATGATGTTTCCTGGTGGGATCCGCCCGCCGATGCGGAATATTACTCCGGTTCGGGTCAGGTCAATATTATTTACGACCCAGGAAAAGGGACCGTATATCTTTATTGTTTCACCATTTGAACAATACGGGTCCCGTCTTATGATAACAGCCGATTGCGGGATCGGGTAAAACGGAATTTTATCCCGGATTTGATTATTCGCAAATATCGGGTATATTATCGAAGAGAAAAACGGCTGGTTTATGGATAATAGATTTCTGGTGAAAACGATCTGCTTGCTGATGATGGCGGGACTGCTGTGCGGGGCACAGGATGTGCCGCAGGTCACCTTGCATCATACCGGCGATATGGGTAAATTATACCGTGACTGGCCGGTGCCGCCGGGGACCCGCTATACCGTCAAAAAAATCACCGTGAAAGAGGCGGAAGAAAAACTTGCCAAAGACGAGATCCGTCTGGCCGTCACCACGGTCCCCCTGCAAAAAAAAGGTCTGAAAACGGTAAAATTTGCCTATCAGGCGGCGATTTTTGCGGTGCATCCGTCCAATCCGCTGAGGGACATCACTCTGGAACAGGTCCGTCTGATTCTGGACAAGAACCAGGGCTCGTGGCGCACGTTCGGCGGTCCGCTGGCGAGACTGCATCTGTATATCAAGGCCAAGCCGGGACTGCCGCCGCCGTCCATGCGTCATGACCACACCCACGGCCGCCGCAAGATGCCGCGGACGATCCTGCAGCCCGAACCGCTGGGGGGAATCGAGGCGGAAAAGGAAACCACGCCATCGAAGGTGAATTACAACCAGCCGCTGCGGTTCCAGACGGCTTCCGATGCCAGAAGTTTTTCCCTGCTGACCACCGATGTGCTCGGCATGGCCTGTTTCGATATCACGCGGTTCGATGAAAACCGGGTCCGTATCCTGAGCGTGAACCGGATCCCGCCGACTCTGGAAAATTTCCGTTACGGCGGCTACCCGCTGCTGACGACCTGGTATCTGACGGTGCCGGAAAGCCCGACGGAAGGGGAACAGAAACTGATCGATTATCTGTGGAGCCGGAAATTTGCCGCGAGGCTGTACCGGACCGGTCTGCTGCCGGAACAGCAGAACAAAGCCGACAAAAAACCGCGCCGGCAATGAAACGGACCGGAGCGGTTTTTCAGAACAGAAAGTTCGGAGGATCAGCTTAATCCTTGAGAGCTTTGTCCAGCTGCTTGTTCTGGTTCTGCTGGATCTGATTGAGCTTGTTCTCCATTTTTTTCTTCTGTTCGAGCTGAGCTTTACCCGTGGCATGATCTGCGGTCTTGTCTACAGCTTTGGCGGTTTCCTTGACAGCATTCTGCACCTTGGATTCGCCGTTTTCCTCACCGCAGGCAGCGAGAACGAGAGCCGTGCCGCCGATCAGAGCGGCCAAAAACATCTTGCGCATCTAACACCTCCTGGTTAATAGGGTCAACCTTCAAGAATTTCAGTTCCGATACCGCTGTTGGTGAAGATCTCCAGCAGCAGGGAATGGGGAGTCCGTCCGTCGATCATGTGGACCTCTTTGGTGCCGGCCTTGATGGCGTTGACGG
>SUWI01000139.1 GCA_015061565.1 Lentisphaerota bacterium | reverse complement strand
TCCGAAATGAGCAGTTTCCGCAGCGTGACCTTTTTCCCCGCGGTCAGCGCCAGCGCCCAGCCGTCCTCCTGTTTTCGGAGAATGCCCGTCCGGCCCGGGATCCGGCCGCGGTTGCGGCCGGCGAGGAAGATCCGGGAACATTTGACCGTGTCTTTTCCCGAAAAATCACCCTGGACGACCACGGGAAGTTTGTCCTTGAGCTGGGAAATATCCGCCGGTTCGGCTTTTTCCAGCTTCATGTCGAAGGCCTTGCCAAAAACTTTTTTGCCGCCGTCGGGCAGACTGACCGTCATTTCTTTGGCATCGGCTTTTTTTTCGATTTTGCCGGAGCTGACAGCTGAAATACCGTATTTTGCCGCCTCGGGATGATTTTTTTCGAATGCTTCCAGGGCGGCGAAGCGTTCGGCGGATTCAGCCGGGGTGAGTCCTTTGAGGAACCGGTCGTAAAATGCCAGCACCCGCTGACGGACGAGCTCCGGCAGGGGCTTGCCGTGCCATCTCTGCAGACTGAACATGTGGCCGTAGCCGTCCAGCAGGATCAGCTCATTGTAAACCTTTTTCCGGTCGAGTTCCTCTTTCATGATGACCGCCTGATTGTAATTCACGGTGGTGTCCGCCTTGGCATGGATCTGCAGAATGGGCGGATCTTTCGGATCGACCAGGTGGATTGGGGACGCGCTCTGCCAGAGTTTCAGGTTTTCCGTTGACGGCGGACACCCCATGACGCGCTCCCTGCTTTTCTTAACAGCGGTCCGGCTGTTCCTGAATCCGGCAAAATCCATGACGCCGTAAAGGTTCACGCAGGCCTGGACCGAGGTATCGATCCCTGGATTAGGTGCGGCCGGCTCCAGGCCAGCTTCCGGTCCGGCGACTGCCGTCAGCGCGGCGAGATGCCCGCCCGCGGAACCGCCGATCGTGCCGATTTTCGACGGATTCAGCTTCAATTCTTCCGCATGTTTCCGCAGCCATTGCACGGCTTTTTTGCAGTCCTGGATATTGACCGGGAAAGTCTTGCCGTATTTTTTCACATTACCTGCTGTCGCCAGCCGGTATTCGATACTGATGCTGACATAACCCATGCGGGCGAGATTGGAACCGATGTTGACTTCGCGTTCGGCGTTGCGGATCCCGCCGGTCCAGCCTCCGCCGTGGATGATGACGATGCCCGGAAATTTTTCGCCGGGCTGCGGATCGGCCGGATAATACAGGTCCATCCGTTCCGTACGTCCCGGTTCCAGAAATTCCAGGTTTTCCCGGACCGCGACCTTATGGATCACCGGTTCGGCCAGTCCCAGCGAACTGATCAAGATCACTGCCAGCGTGATGATTCTTTTTTTCAGCATTTTTCATCTCCATTATTGAATTCAGGTTTGAAATCGGTCATACTATAAATTCACAGCATCCGCTTTTCAAGCCGGAAAACCGATTTATCCCGAAACGGTCAGAGCAGACCATATTTCCGGCAGGCTTTGGAAAGATGGCTTTTGTCGCAGAACCCCCAGCGTTCGGCTGTCTCTTTCAATCCGGCATGGAGCCGCTGCATTTCATCGGCCGCCCGGCGCAGCCGGTAGAGACGTTCATAGCGGGCGAACGGCATGCCGAAAACCCGGCGGAAAAGATGCGCGAACCGGCTTTCGCTCAGATGGCAGAGTTCCGCCGCCCGGGCGACCGGGAGCGGCTGGTTCCCCAGCTGCCGGAGCGAGGGCAGCAGCCGCAGATAATCCGGATCGGGGACAGCAGAAAACTCCAACAGTGCGATCTCCATGAAGATCCCGAGCGCGGCATGCCACAGACGCAGTTCCCGTTCCGGCGTTTCCGGTTCCTGCACCAGTCGGATCATGGTGCGGCACCGGGCGCGGCTGAGCTTCAACGTGTTCAGAATCTTCAGCCGTTCCGCCGGCGGGATCCGGTAGAGCTGATTCAGTTTTTCAGCCCCGGAAAGCAGGGCATTGGCGACGGCATCCGGATCGGCGGTTATCAGCAGCAGCCGGTTGCCGTTTTCGGAACCCGCCGTCTGATGCGGCTCCCAGGGCGCCGTCAGGTAGATCCCGCCTTCCCGGACCGTGATTTTTTCTCCGTTATGCACTCCGGCGGTATCGCCCTGGATGAGAATGCCGACGTGGACCGATGAGTGCATATCCGCGGGCCGGGCCGAAACGCCCGGCGGATGGCGCGAATACTGCACACTCAGCGGATGTGCGGCTGTCAGTTTCCAGTCGAATCGGATCGTCTTCATAGCAGAATTTTACCACTCCTTTGCCGTAATATACCACCGGAAAAATTTGATTCAAGCGGTTTTGAAATTATATTATCGTCTGAAACCGAAAACTGTAACTCAAGAAGGAGATGAAGCAATGAAACACAAAGTAATTCTGATCGGCTGCGGCATCATGGCCAGGCAGCATGTCGCCAGATTCGAAGCCGTGCTCGACCGGGTGGAGATCTCCGCTGTGGTCGATGTCGTTCCGGAGCGGGCGAAGGCCGTGTCCGATATGCTGCCCAACCATCCGCCGGTCTTCACCGATTATCATGAAGCGCTGCCCCTCGGCGAGGCGGTGCTGCAGGCGCTGCCGCATCATCTCCATGCCGGCTGCACGATCGACTGCCTGAATGCCGGTCTGCATGTGCTGGCGGAAAAACCGCTGGCCAATACCGAAGCGGAATGCATGGCCATGATGGACGCGGCCAAACGGAACGGCCGGATCCTGATGGTGGCCTACTGCATGCGGTATCATCCGCTGGTCCGCGAACTCCACCGCCTGATCAAAACCGAAGAATTCGGCAAATGTTTCCAGCTGTCGATCTGGACCGAACAGCTGACCATGCTGCGGAGCGAATGGCTGGCCAAGCGCGAACTGGTGGGCGGGGGACAGCTGTTCAGCCACGGCTGCCATTATATCGACCTGATGCTGTGGATGATGGGCAAGCCGGTGATGGGCACGCATGTCGGCACCAAGCTCGGCACTCCGTGGATGGACCGAGAAGGTACCAGCAATGTGTGCATGCAGTTCGAAAGCGGCGCGCTCGGCTACCATTTCGGCACCTGGGGCGCGCGCGGCACCAAGCACCGTTATGATTTCCAGGCTCACTGCGAGCAGGGGATGCTCGACTTGGATTTCTTTGGGGGCAAACTGGTCCTCTACTGCAAAGACCCCGAACATATTCCCGGCAAGAGCATTACTTCGCAGGAAACCATCCTGATGGAAGCTCCGGGAGCCAAATCGACCGCTCTGGAAATGGCCCATTTCATCGACTGCATCGAGACGGGCAAAATGCCGGAAACCACGCCCGAAGAGAGCCTGGAAGGTCTCCGCGTGATCTGGAAACTCTACGAAGCGGAAGAACAGCAGAAGATCGCCGATCTCCGCGGTCTCGGTTTCTGAAACGGTCTCAGTGTCACGGTCAGAACGTATCCGCGATCGGGAACAGCAGCGTCCGGTTTTTCACCGCCGCTGGTGCAAGGAAAAATAGAAACTTGAAAATATGCCGGGGCATTTCGTTCCCCGGCCTTTTTTATTTCACTGTTTTGGCAAACCCGACAATGGCAAGGTATGAAATCAAGCATACCGCCGGAATACCGATTAAAATGATCGTTGACGTATTGCAAGCGGCAAGTTTTTTCCATATCAGAAACAGAATCCCCAGCGCAAACGCGGTCAAAACAAGCAAGCTGAAACATCCGACGATTTTTTCAAGCCATTTCATTGATCGTTCCCCTGTTCATTCATCGAGTTATATAGTGTACTCATTTTTTTGTATTTTCAAGTCTGAAATACACTTTTTTGTGCTTTTTAATCCCGGCAGAAGGGAGGACGCGATTGCCAAAAGTCCCGGTCGAGAAATTTGGATAGACTGCAATCCTTACTGGTCCGGTTGTCCATACCAGTAGATATAAGACCCGGATAAATACCAATTACACGTTCATTTTTGTTGTTGATCACTGGTATGTACCAGTAGTGTAATCCGCCGATTCTGAAAATCCTGACAGGGGTATTTTTATGAGTCAATTTTCAGTAGGGGGCTGCAAGACGCCGGAAACCACGCCCGAGGAGAGTCTGGAAGGTCTCCGCGTGATCTGGAAACTCTACGAAGCGGAAGAACAGCAGAAGATCGCCGATCTCCGCGGCCTCGGTTTCTGAAACGGTTTCAGTGTCACGGTCAGAACGTATCAGCGATCGGGAACAGCAGCGTCCGGTTTTTCACCGCCGCGGCGGTCTTCACGGTCAGCGGATCGGTGCTGTCCGCCAGACGGATCATCAGCTTGTTGTCGTTATGTCCGCCCTGGACCGGCACGAATTTCCGCACCGGATGGCCAGGATCAGCTGAATACGCCTCCAGCAGACGGTCCTTGCGGTAAAGGAAATACGTGTCTTTTTCCAGCCGCCATTCGTGCTCGGGTTCGGCAAAGAGTTCCAGCCAGGTCTTCGCCGAACGCATGCACTTGCCGGAGAATTCCTGTCCCGACTGGTAAATGCACCAGATCGAGTGGACGATCTGTTCTTCGCGCGTTTTGGGCGGGCTTTTGAGGCGGAGATACTCCCAGCAAAGTTTGGCCGTATCCACCCGGAACGTATCTTGTTTCGGAAAATCCTCCGTGCGGATATCCCGCGAACGGTCCGGTTCATAGAGCTGCCAGCCCTGCGAAAGATAAACGCCGGGTTTGTCGGTGTAGAGGGGCATCATCGGACAGCAATAGTAATTCTTCCGGCAATACTCCCAGGCGAAATCCTGCAGTTTCCGGGCATAGCCGCGGCCGCGGAAATCGGGGTCGATCCCGACGTCGGAAAGCCCGCCGCAGGGAATGACCGTGCCGTCCAGCAGGAACTGGTAATCATGGATCCCGACCGTACCGATTAGCCGTCCGTCGATTTTTGCCGTGAAAAGTTTCAGGTCGTAAGGGAATGACCGCATGCCGCGTTTCAGCCTCGGTTCCCAGAAATCCGGGAAACAGCGCATCAGCAGCGGCACCAGTTCATCGAAATGCGACAAGGGGAAACGGGTGATGAATTTTGCCATGTCGTCACGCTCCGGCCCCGATGGCCGCCAGCACTTCTTCCGCGATCGCTTTGCGGCCGAATTTCGCCCGGTCCCAGGATTCCATCCGGTTGGTCAGCACGATCACGAAACGGCCGGTGCCGCGGTCGATCCAGAAAGTCTGTCCGGTCCAGCCGTTGTGGAAAATGGTCTCGCCGGAAAGGCCCGCGGGGATCATGTCCGGCATTTTATCCCAGCCGATGGAATGCGGATGCGCGACCCCGGCCGGGTTGAAGTCGGTGAAACACAGTTCCAGGACATCGGGCGGGAAAACCGAGCCGTCGCTGCGCAGCATCATGCGGGCGTATTTCGCCAGGTCGGCGGCGGTGCTGAAGATCCCCGCATTGCCGAGCGGATCCGGCGCGTAATTCCGGGCGCCCTCGTCGGAAATGATCCCGGGATCGGCATTGACCGTGCGGATGGTCCGCGGCAGACCGCCTTCCGCCGGTTTCGTCCATTCCGTCTCATTCATCTGCAGCGGCCTGAAAACGCGTTCCGCGGCGATTTCGGCGAGGGAACGGCCGCAGATTTTTTCGAGCAGGAAACCGATCAGGATGAAGTTCGTGCAGGTATATTGATACTCGGCCCGGGGCGGTTTGAGGAAATCCACGGCGAGGATGTCCCGGCGCATTTCTTCCGGTGTGCCGGTGCGGCAGTAATTGATATTGACGCCCGAGATATGCAGCGCGAGTTCGCGGACCGTGACGGAGCCGAGTTGTCTGCCGGTGAATTCGGGCAGGTAATCGGTGAACGGCCGGTCGAGGTCGAGCAGACCGTCCGCGACGGCGGCGAGCAGGACGGAATTGGTGCCGACCGGCTTGGTCACGCTGGCGATGTCGAAGATCGTGTCCATGGTCATGGGCCGATGATCCTGCCAGTCGGCATACCCCCAGGCGCCGGCGAAAAGGTCCTGTTCCAGATCGCCCGCCAGCACGACGGCGCCGCCGATGAGTCCCTGGCAGATCTGTTGATCGATTTGATGCATTACGGTCATCCTTCTTCAATGGTTCCCCGATAATATAATCATTTTTTCCCCGGATGCAAGCTGATGAAAAGCCGAATTTCGAACGGGGAGGGGACCCTGCCGGAAAATACTTGAAAAATTGAACGGACTGCATTATAGTATGGAAAATCAGACCGGAGATCAGGAACCGATGCCCAGACATAAAAAACAGAGTGATGACCCTGCTGTAAAACGGCCGCAGGCCGGAAACCCGGTATTCGGACGGGCGGAGCAGGCCTTTTTTTTCCTGTATCTGTTTGCCGCGCTCATTCTGGTTTTTTCCCATGAGCCGTGGGAAGACGAGCTGCAGGTCTGGTGCATCGCGCAGGAACTGAGCATACCGGAGATCTTTCATCAGATGCGCTATGAGGGACACTTCGCGCTCTGGTATCTGCTGCTGAAACATCTCATATGGCTGCATCTGCCTCTGAGCATGTTGAATATCCTGTCCTGGATCCTCTGCGTGGGTGCGGCGGGAATGCTGCTGGCCAGCCGCAGTTTCGGGAAGGGGGTCAAGATCCTGCTGCTGTTTTCCTGTCCGCTGCTGTACTGGTTTCCGGTGGTGGCCCGCAATTATGCGCTGATCCCGCCGGCGCTTGCGCTGCTGGCCGGTCTGTATCCGGTCCGGCTCAAAAAAACGTTTGCCTATGCCTTTTCGCTGCTTCTGCTGGTGCATTCCCATGCGTATATGGAAGGACTGGCCGGGATCCTGGGCGTATTTTTCGCCTGGGATCTGATCATGCACTGCCGGCGGATGCCGCTGGCGGCCAAATGGAAAACGGCGGGAGTCCTCGTGCTGATCGGGGCAGGGGTGCTGGCCGCGTTCCTGCAGGTCGCGCCGGCTTTCGGCGTTTCGTCCTTCGCACCGGCTTCGGCGGTCTCCCTCTTTGCCCGGCCTGCGGCCATTCCCGGCCGGATCTGGAATGTCCTGATCCGTCTTCCGTCCGACTATTCCGGCTGGCTGGGCAGATGGACCGATCCGAGGCTGATGGCCTGGCTGTTTTACGGTGCGCTGCTGGCCGCGCTGATCCAGCTGAAGTGCACACGCGGTTCCCGCCCGGTCATCATTTTTCTGGCCGGATTTTTCTGGCAGGTCCTGTTTGCTGCGCTGCTTTACGGATTTGCCATGCACCGGCTTTATCTGCCTCTGCTGATGCTGGTCTTCTGCTATGCCCTGCCGGTCCGGAAAAAACGGCTCCGGAATATCCGCCTGCCGCTGGTCCGCAAACTGCTGGATCCGGTCCTGCCGGTCGGCGTGCTCTGCGTGATGCTGCTGCCCGATTTGATTTTTTATGCCGAAATGGATATACGGCGTCCGTTTTCCAGCCAGTCCCAGATCGCTTATTTAATCGAACGGCAGCTCCCGAAAGAAGCGAAAATTTATGTGCTTCCCGAAACCCTGATCACCGGAACTTTCCGGGCCTATCTGCCGGACCGCGTCTTCTACCGGTGTTCGGACATGCAGCCGTTCCGTCTGTTCCGGGTCCAGACTCCGCATCCGAAAGAATTGGATGATGCCCTGCTGACCCGTCTGATGCAGGGGGAAGAAGAGATCTATCTGCTCTTCCAGTCCGGCGTGTTTCTGGAATATGGTTTGCCGAAAGGCGCGGTGGAATATGATTTCCCGTCCTTCCGGATGAAACTGCTGTTCGGCTCCAGTCCGAAAGCCTTTTTCTCCGCCGGGGAGGATTATGCCCTGTTCAAAGTCACCCGGAAAACCGCTGCCGACGGACCTTGAAAAAAGCGGCGGGCTCTTGCATTTTCATTTTGCTGTGATATGTTACCCGGATATGAACTGAGGAGTATTGAAAATGCCGTTCGATATCGAACATAAACTGGTGGTGGCGATCGCCTCGAGCGCGGTGCTGACCCTGGACAAGGCCCGGGATGAGTTCCGGGAACATGGTCTGGAAGCCTACCGTAAATATCAGCGTGAACATCAGCACGATGTGCTGGAAAAAGGTCCGGCGTTCGCATTCGTCAAACGCCTTCTGAATTTCAACCGTCTCTTTCCGGAGATCCAGCCTGTTGAAGTGGTGCTGATCAGCCACAACGACTCGGACACCGGTCTGCGGATCATGAATTCCCTCAAGGCCTACGACCTGGATATCTGTCGTGCGGCATTCATTACCGATCAGTCGCCTTACCGCTATCTGGATGCCTACAACGCCTCACTCTTTCTGTCCAAGAATTCGCGGGATGTGGAAGCCGCGATCCAGGCCGGTTATGCCGCCGGCACCGTGCTGCCCAGCGCGCTCAACGACGACCCCGAGGATGATGCGCTCCGGGTCGCATTCGATTTCGACGGCGTGCTGGCCGATCCCGCCAGCGAACTGATTTACAAAGGGGAGGGGCTGGCCGGATTTCACAAGGCCGAAGCCGAACAGGCGGAGATCCCCTGCTCGCCCGGCCCGCTGGCCGATCTGTTCCAGAAACTGTTCCAGCTGCGCGAACTCGAATGCGAGCGGCATGCCAGGGAACCGGAATACCGCCGCCGTCTCTCGATTTCCATTGTCACTGCCCGCAGCGCACCCGCGCATGAACGGGTCGTTTCAACTCTGCGCAAATGGAACATCACCACCGACCAGACGTTCTTCCTTGGCGGGGTGGACAAAGGCCGGATCCTGGCGGCTCTGCGGCCGCATATCTTCTTCGACGACCAGATTCATCCGCATCTGGATGTGGCGAAGGATTACACCCCCTCCGTGCATATCCCGATCCATCCTTACGATACGGAAAAATCCGCCGACTGATCATTTTCTTTCCAGCGGAATGACTTCGAGATCATCGGCCCAGATCGTGCCCGGCTGATGATACAGTCCGATCCGCAGCTGGACGGTGTGCGCCTTGACCGGATGCCGGCGGCAGGCTCTCTTGAAGTCTTCGATCTTGACGACCGTCTCGAAAGGATGCCAGTCGTAGGAATCACAGAAGAATTCCATCAGCGGCATGGAATAGCTGTTGCGTCCTTTCTCATCGACCGTCCACAGACTCAGGATCGGTTTGTAAATCTTGGGGCCGCTGGCAATGTCTTTGTATTTGACCCAGCCGCGGATCAGCAGGTCGTTTTTCATCTCGTCCAGCTTGCCCAGATACGCTTTGGCGGTCAGGGAGCCTTTTTCCATATCCATCACCCGGAGGCTGGCTTTGCCGGAATGTTTCACTTCCGTGTCGATCCCGCATTTCGGCAGGGATTTGCCCCAGTGATCCATCCAGGTTCCTTTGAATTTTTCAAACCCGCCGTTCCGGAGCAGGTTTTTCGAAGGATCGACCGGTTTGTAGGCGCGCAGCGGATTCGGATCCTTGACCAGCAGCACCCGGTCGAAAAGCACCATGTTCTTGTTTTTGGAGCCTTTGACATACATCGGACCGGCGAATTTCATGGACACCCAGATATCCCGGACTTCGCCCAGCAGACCGATCGGATTCAGATTCTCCCGGTAGTTCCAGGTGCTGTCGTAACGGATATACAGCGGTGTCATGATCAGGGTCTTCCCGAGGCGGTAAAAATGGAATTTCTCATCCTGCGGGAAATCTTCCCGGCTGAACCGGATGCCGTTGCCGGATCTCGACTTTTTGTTGTAATAACCGATGTCATACGAGGGCTTATGGCTGTATTTCGGGTTGAAACGGGCCGTGCCGCAGACCGCATCGGGATCTTTGACCGCGTGGCCGTTCAGCTGGGTCCAGTGCATGTCGATCACCTCGCAGCCGTCGAACTGTTCGGGGATCTTCACCGGGAAATGCGAAAAGAGTTCCGCTTCCTGTTCCGCCGTGACGAGCCGATTCTTCATATAGCGGCCCAGCGGCGTCCAGTGTTTCACCTGGGCGATGATATTTTTCCTGAATCTGTCCGCAACCTGCTTCAAATCGGGCTCATATCCTTTTTTCCGGAGTTCGGGCAGCTGATGGTACATGCTGCGGTCCACGATCACGCGTTCCCAGCCGATATGGACCAGCGACCGGGGATCGTCCTTGGCCAGGGCCTCGGCTTCATCCAGCCAGGCATTGACCCTGGTGAAGAATTCCGGATCGAGATGGGTGCGCTGATCGTTCTGGCGTTTTTCCAGATAATCCAGATATTTCAGCATCGGGGCTGCCCCCTTGCCGTAATAGGCGCCGAAGAATTTTTCGTTGAGCTTGAAGATATCCTGTTTCGGATCGTCGAGCATTTTGAGCATCAGCCAATGCTGCTGCATGGCAAAACTGCGGTAGAGCGGCATTTCGTTTTCCGCAAAATAATGGATCACGCCTTCCCTGCTGCAGAAACGGAGTTCATCGGAAATGTCTTTCCGGGGACGGACGAACGGAAACAGACTGCCGCGGTAAGTCCGCCAGTAGGACCAGACCGCTTTTTGCGCGGCATGCTTTCCCCAGATCTCCAGATCGCGGCCGTTCGGTGTGCCCGGGACCAGCGGACGGAACAGATGCGAATCGCAGAACTGCACGATCACATTGTCCGCCGCCTTGACCGTCTTCGGCGGCTTCATCGTATAGGAATAGGCGAACGTGCGGATCAGGATATCCGGATATTTGTCCCGGATGCCGTCGGCAATGGCATTGATGAAGGCGATGTTCGGTCCGGCATAGGAACCTTCCGCCTCGGCCAGTTGGCGGCAGTTGTCGCACCAGCATTCGGCTCCGCTGGCGCCGTCCGGCTGGCTGATGTCGTAGATTTTCGGCTGGTTGTAAGCCGGCTGGCCTTTCGACGCTTTCCGGTCCGCTTCGATGTATTCGGTCAGCTGTTTCAGCACGATCTCTCGCACTTCAGGATTGGTCATGCACAGCGTATGGCATTTCATTCCGCTCGTGGTCACGCCGAAAAGGGACGGATCCCTGACCGCTTTGACATAAATATCGAAAGTATGGCATTCCCTGGGTTTCCCGGACCGCAGATTGATGAACTTCGCGCGGTTGTTTTCCTTGTTCCGCTGCCGCCATACGCTGTCCATGTAATCGGTTCCGACATACATTTCCCGCCGCAGGAAAGCGGGCCGTCCGGTCTCATTGACTTCCGGCAGTTTCCAGCCCGGCTGTTTCGGCAGGATCTCGGTGTCCGGCGCCGGCCAGAAACACGAGGCGTATTTTTCCAGAAAAGTATAAATGCCGTAAACGATGCCCGGACTGCCGCAGCCGGAGATCGACAGGATCCCGTTTTCGGTCTGCAGCTTCCATTCCTGGCTTTTCAGTTTGGGATTGGTCCGCAGCACAATGTCGCCCTTGACCGCTTTGCCGCCGGTCTGCACAGCGTATTTTTCGCCGCTGACCGCGCTCAGACAGCGGGCCAGGTCCTTCGCCGCAAACTGCACGGCGTTGTCGGCTCCTTTTTCACAGCGGATGTCGGCCGCGCCCAGCAGAAAAGCCGCGCCCAGCAGACCGGTAACGATAAGTTTTTTTTCATTCATGATAATTCACCTGGTGGGATTGGGATTCCAGAATTTGCCGTAATAATCGGTCGGGAACGTACTCCGCTTCTGGCTGTTCGCATGGCCATCCACATACAGCACGTTCACGGCGGCGTTATGACGGAAATGCACGGCGGAATAGCCGCTGGAGGCGGCAAACACCTTGGTCGAGGCGACCTGACGCTCGGAATTGGACTCGGTTATGTAGAGCAGCGAACTCGGAAACTTCAGTCTGGCATGTTTGACGAACAATCTGTCGTTCCTGGTCAAACAATCTTTCGCGTAAAACGCGGTATTCATGGCGTAGCCGTAACTTCCCCCGCGGATCGTCGCGTCCATTGCTGCAAATGTGGGACAATGATACGGGGAGGTGACACTGCCGATGTTGGTATAGTTTTTCAATTTCATATACGGTCCCAGAAAACGGCCGGCATATACCCCTTGATTGTAATAATAGCACCAGTATTCCTCGCTTACCCAGCCGGAGGTCTTGGAATTGGGGGCGGGAAGACTCTGCGGCATCACATATCCGCTGTTGTCCGATGAATACTGCAGACAGGCGGTCCCGATCTGTTTCAGCGTGGACATGCAGGAAATCTCCTGCGCCTTGTTCCGGGCATTGTTCAGGGCGGGCAGCAGCATGCCCGCCAGGATCGCAATGATCGCGATCACCACGAGGAGCTCTATCAGCGTAAAACGCCAAAGCATTTTACGCTTCAGGTATGAGAGATGAGGTATGAGAGATGAGTTTTTGGACATGTTTTTCCGTCTTGTCATGATTATTTCCCTTTCTCTATTTTTGTTTTCATAGTAAGTTGTGTGGCACTCAAAATCCGGATCAGTTCTTCACAATCGGTGTGAAGACTGTTAAACTGGCGTTCTGTAAGATATTTTGATGCATAAAGAAGACGCAGCCAGTAAGATGTTTCTCGAGCTTCTTTATACGCGA
Source organism: Lentisphaerota bacterium (assembly GCA_015061565.1). Classification (GTDB taxonomy): domain Bacteria; phylum Verrucomicrobiota; class Lentisphaeria; order Victivallales; family UBA1829; genus SIG94. Next base: position 1,589 of record SUWI01000139.1, on the reverse strand, counting down.
TGGAAATCTTCGCTTGAAAATCGGAAGAGGATTGGGCCCCTCTGCTTTCTTCAAGATTCGCTCCGATACTTGTCCCGGATCGCAATATTTGTTTACTTAAGACAAATTCTTTTTTCTTGTTGGAAAGATGTTGATAAAGTTTGATGATCCTCAAAGCAAAGGAAAAGGATTTTTCCATAGCCAAACTGCCTGTTTTTTTTACCTCATCTCTCATCTCTCCTACCTCATACCTTGATCGGTTTTGCTAAATCACCGCTAAAGCAAGCAGAATCCACGAGGAGCTCTATCAAGGTGAAATGACGGTACATTCTGCCTTTCAGCCAGAAGACTGGGAAGACTGCGGCTTTCCCCGGTGATACTCTCTTTTTCCTGTTCATTACTCCCTCCTTTTTCATGGGTTTCTTCTATTGAAAAAATGATTCGAAAAGCATTTTCAGCGTGCCCGGATATTCTGCCGTCTGATTGTCCATCAGCCCGAGCTGGTTGCCCCCGTTGTAATAGACTTTGACCTTGCCGTCCGCTTCGATGAATTCCGCGTCGGAGGCGTTCCGTTCATAGATCCCCGGATGGTCCGGACTGATCTCATGAGTGAAATCCGGCGACAGCACGGGTCGGTCCGCCGGCGGCTCCTCCCAGCGGATGAAATCTCTGGTCCGCGCGATCCGCGTGTCGTAATATTCCGGGTCGCCGTTGGGCGATGGTTCCCGGATGCAGTTGACGTAAGTGAGATAGAACCATGGCGCACAATAGGCGAGCGCAGGTCCGCCCAGATATTTGTCCTTCGCATAGATCCCGCCCTCTATCTTCTTCCAGTGGAACAGATCATCGGACACCGCGAACTTGGCGGTGAAGATCGGATAACGCGAATCGTCCGATTCATAGACCATGTAAAACCGTTTGCCGTCGGTCGTGACGCTGTTGTTAAACAGGTTTTCGTGATCCGCTTCGAGCACCGTCTGCGGCGCCGTCCAGGAGATCAGGTCGGTCGAGGTTATGACGATGATCCGCTGGCATTTCCAGACCGGCGTGGTCCGCGGTCCCAGGTCCGAGGCAAATACGTAAACTTTGTCGTTCAGCACATGTGCCGTGGCGAAGTAATAGCCCACCAGCGGATGCGAGACCGGACGGCCCGTCTCCTCGTCCCGGATCCGGAAATGGTCCTCCTGGAAGTTGTAGCCGACCGGTTTGTCCGCGATGGAATGATACATGATGTTTTCCACCCGGTAACGGCGACCTTTGAAGACAAATGGCGTGATCTCGCCGGCATCACACCCGAAACCTTTCATATACTGATGGTTTTCCCATTTCGGAAAAGCTTTGAGCGGCGGTTTGATCATGGTCATCTCCCTTTGTCATCGTCCAGTATGGACCGGATTTTTCCGAATGCCGCGGCGGCCGCCCGGTCCGCGTTTTCCCGGGCTTTTTCCGCCTGGCGCAAGGCTTCCGGATAGGAATCGATGATCCCGAAAACATGCCGGGAGATTTCTTCGGCTCCGGAAACGTTCAGTTCGAGGATCCAGTCCTGCAGCCCGATATCGCGCCACATCTGGCCTTTGAGCGTGTCTTCCGCCTGCCGCAGCAGAATGGCC
>SUWI01000138.1 GCA_015061565.1 Lentisphaerota bacterium | reverse complement strand
GAAGTGGACCCGGTCCTCGGTCCGGAAATGCGCGCCACCGGCGAAGTCATGGGCATGGCGGAAAACTTCGGTCTGGCCTATTACAAAGCGGAAGAAGCGTCCGGGTTCCCGCTGCCGACCTCCGGCAACGTGCTGATCTCGGTGTCCCGCCGCGAACGCAAATATCTGCTCCCGATCGCCAAGGGCATCGCGGAACTCGGGTTCAAGATTTACGCCACGGAAGGCACCTCCGCTTTCCTGACCGAAAACGGCATCGCCAACACCTGCGTCAAGAAACTGCTGGAAGGCCGTCCCAACATCGGCGACATGATCAAGAACAAACAGCTGAATCTGATCTTCAACACCCCGATCGGACGTGAAGGCAAGACCAGCGACAGCTATATCCGCATGATGGCCATTCAGAACAAGATCCCGTATATGACCACCATCGCCGCCGCCAATGCGACGGTGCAGGGGATCCGCGCCGACCTGCAGAACAGCGGCATGCAGCCGAAATCCCTGCAGGAATACCATAGTAAGTGATCAGCTGCCAGTAACAAGATGCAAGACGTTGAACAGACAGCCGGAACTGACGGCAGAATCCTCGAACCGTGGACTCTGCCGGAATATCCGGAATGTCCGGTCTACGTCCTGGTTCCGGAAAATTACCATCCGGACCGGCCAATCGGGCTCCTGTTCTTCATGCACGGAGGCGACCGCAATTCCACGCCGGAGCAGCCGTTCAAGTCTTACCTGAATCCGGAAACCGGAGTATTGCGTCCGCATATCGACCGGATCCCGTTCATCACGATAGCGCCGGCGGCATTGCCCGCGGTAGACGGCAAACGCTGGAACCGCAAAGGGGTCTCGCAGTTCATCCTCGCCGTGATCGAAGATGCCTGCCGCCGGTTCAATATCGACCGTGACCGGATGATCCTCGGCGGACATTCGATGGGCGGTTTCGGAGCCTTTCATCAGGGGGTGCTGCTGGCGGACCGTTTCGCGGGCGTCTGGCTGAGTTCAGGCGCCTGGCTGGAAGAGGATTTCCGCGGATTCCTCGGCACGCCGGTTTACCTGATGCACGGCAAGTGGGATTGCGCTGCTCATTACAGTGCCCCGCATCCCGAGCCGCGGCATCACGACTGGTGCGGCGTCTCCTTCGCCCGGGCGGCGCATGAACTGATGCTGCGCGACGATGTGGCGCATGTCTATGACGAACACGAAGGCGGGCACAGCCTGAACTGGGAACCGTCCCAGCTGGCGCTGCAGCGGTTCCTGAACTGGGCCGCACGGCAGAAACGCGATCCTTATGCTCCCCGCTGCGCGGTCATCACCCCGAACGGTTCCTGCGACCCCGACCTGGAAGACCGCAGGGCGTCCCGCTGGCTCGAGATCACGCAGACCGTTCCCGGCAACATCGAGCTGGACAAGATCCATCTGACCGGACCGAATATCGCCTGGACCATCGACGAACTGAATGCGCAGAGCTATTATCTGGGCAAGGCCGCCTATCCCGGCGCCTCGCTGACCGGGGAAAACCTGTCCGGCAACCGTTTCCGTTTCGAGGCGAAAAATATCAAAGAATTCATCTGCCGTCTGCATCCGGCGATGGCCGATCTGAGCCGTAAGATCACAGTGGAAATCAACGGAAAAACGTTCGAGTGCATTCCCGAAGCGGATGACTCCCGTCCGGATTACCGGGCGAAGATCACGCTGAAAGCGGAATGACGGGGACAAGGAGGGAAAAGATGATTTTCGAGCATGAAAAAGTGTCTCTGACCGAAATCGGGAAATTGAAACATTTCACCTCGGCGGAAATCAGCACCGGCGACTCCGGGTTCAGCATCGGATTCGAATGTCTCGACCGCGAAATGTTCGACCCGGAAAAATGCTACGATCTGCTCGGCGCGTCCGGCATGAAATGGGCGCGCTGCCAGACCGGCTGGAACCGCTGCGAGACCGTGAAGGGAGTTTACGATTTCACCTGGCTGGATTCGATCGTCGATCAGCTCCTCAGTCACCATGTCCAGCCCTGGTTCAATGTCGGCTACGGCAACAAGCTCTATATGACCGGACTCTACAGCGACGCGGCAGTCGGTTTCGTGCCGCTGTATTTCGGCGAAGAGACGCTTCAGGCGTGGAAGAATTACGTGCGGGCGCTGGCACGGCATTTCAAGGGACGGGTCAGCATTTTCGAGATCTGGAACGAATCGAACATTTCCACCTTCTGGCAGCCGAGGGGCAGCGATCCGCTGGAATATGCCAGGCTGATCAGGCTGACCGCGGACGAGATCCGCGCCGAGATCCCCGAGGCGAAAATCGGCGCCTGCACCAGCGGCGGTTCCTACTGCATCGCCGACGGCTTTGTCGTCAAGCTGTTCCGTTCCGGCATCCTCGATGTCCTGAACTTTTTCTGTGTTCATTCCTACTGTTTCCAGCCGGAGCTGAATTTCCGGAAAACCGTGGCTCTGCTGCGCCGCACGCTGGATTCCCTCGGCGGACAGCATGTGGAGCTCTGGCAGGGCGAAGGCGGTTACGCTTCCTGGTTCCCGGAAGTCCACTTCATGGCGCCGTATGTCCACGAGAGCGAACGGAACCAGCAGATCTGGATGCTCCGCCGCTATTTTCTGGATTTCTCCATCGGTCTGAAACTGAGTTCGTACTTCCAGATGGCGGATATGAAAGACAACTATAAAACCGCCAGGGATACGAGGAAGCACCCCGCCCATCAGGGAATCCTGAACGGCAAGACCTACACGCCGAAGCCCTCTTATTTCACGATGAAAAACCTCACGGCGTTTTTCAAGGACGGCATGAAAACCGCCGATCTTTACGTCGGGACCCGTCTCGAAGACGCACTGCCGCGGACGGAACGCCATTCCCGGCTGATCGACATCGGTGTGCAGACCAATACTTTCGTCCGCGGCCGCAATCCGTTCTTCGAATACCATCTGGCGGAAGACATGCAGTATGGTTTCCCGGGCATGGCCCCGTTCACCATCCGCGCGGAGATCAACCCGGACCTGGAGCCGATCCGGAATCCGGTCCTGATCGACATGCTCTCCGGAAAAATCTACCGGATCGGCAGCTGGAAGCCCGACAAATTCGGTGCGCTGTATATCTTCGAGAACCTGCCGCTGACGGATTATCCGCTGGTCGTGTGCGATGAATCAGCGATTGCCATGACAACCGCAGAAAAGGAATGACACCATGAAGACTCCCCGTGAAATTTACCGTGACGATCCGTTCTTCCCGCCCGATCAGGATCTTTCGGCAGTCGCGTTTCAGCGTATAGCACCGTATTCCGAAGCATTCTGGCATTTCCATTGGAACAAGGACGAGAAAAAAGTCCGGAAATATACTTTGCCGCCGATCGTTTCAAAAACCGCTGCGGAGTGGGAAAAGAAGGAACGGCCGGCCACGCTGCAGCTGTTCAAGGATTATATGTATGGGATCATGCCGCCCGGTCCGGACCATCTCCGGCTGGAACTGCTTTCGCTGAAAGAGGACGCGCTCAACGGCACCGCGATCCGGAAAGAGATCCGGATCCATTGCGACATGAATAACGGTCGGCATCGCGATTTCGACCTGCTGCTGTATGTGCCGAAACACCTGAAAAAACCGGCGCCGGTCTTTCTGGGACTGAATTTCAACGGCAACCACAGCGTCACGCCGGAGCCGGACGTCCGCCTGACGCGCGCCTTCAAGCAGGTCCACGGCGACTGGATGGTCCCGCAAACGGAAGCCGGACGCGGCGAATTTGCCGACCGCTGGTGTATCGAATCGGCCATGGAACGCGGCTATGCCGTCGCCACGGCGGCCAACGGGGAGATCTTTCCGGACCATCCGAACGGACTCTGCCGGAGCGTGTTCGCCCTCTTCGGCGAACCGGCCGATCTGCGTCCCGATTTTCTGGTCCCGTTCCAGGAACAGAAGGCCGGCTGGATCCGGCGTTACGGCGGTCTTGCCGCGTGGTCGTGGGGACTCAGCCGCATGCTGGACGCGCTGGAACAGGAGCCGCTGGTGGACGCGCGCAAAGCCGCGGTGCTGGGACATTCCCGCAACGGCAAAGCGGCACTGTGGGCGGGCGCCTGCGATACCCGTTTCGCCATGGTCATTTCGAACTGTTCCGGCTGCGCGGGCGCTTCCCTTTCCCGCCGCACCTTCGGCGAAAGCCTCAAACTCCAGACCTACGAAGATCCGGCCTGGCTCTGCGGACGCGTCATCCATTATCTCGACCGTGTGGACGAACTGCCGGTGGACCAGCATCAGCTGCTGGCGCTGATCGCGCCGCGCCATCTTTACGTGGTCAGCGGCACCGGCGACCCCAATGCCGATCCGAAAGGAGAATTCCTGTCCGCCCGCGAGGCATCCACTGTATGGCATCTCTACGGCATGAAAGGCGTCGGACGCCGAATCATGCCGAAACCGGATACGCCGGTCGGATACGGGGTGCGCTATCATATCCACGACGGACCCCACCGCATCGGCCCCTGGGACTGGGAACAGTATTATAATTACGCCGACGAAATTTTCGGCAAGCCCGAGTGATAACGCACACGTTTGCGGCAAAGCCCCGCCAATGGGGCTTATGAGGCTCATGAGGCTTATGCGGAGGAGCCGGACTTTGCCTGCTGCGCTTACTCGGCTCAGGTCTTTTTTCATTTTCAAGCGGAAAAAAGACTTGACATCTGAAAAAATCACGTTATATTCTATCATATCTCTTAATAAATAAACAAAATCAACGAAAGGAAGACAAAATGGAAATGAAGACAACTCATACCTCATCTCTCATACCTCATCTCTCATACCTGAAGCGTAAAATGCCGAGGCATTTTACGCTGATAGAGCTCCTGGTGGTGATCGCGATCATTGCCATTCTGGCGGGAATGCTGCTGCCGGCGTTGAATTCAGCCAGGGAACGGGCCCGTGCCACCGGCTGCCTGAGCAATCTGAAACAGCTGGGACTCGCCCGGGCAATGTACAATGATGATTACCAGGGGTGGACCTATCCGTGTCAGGGAATGGATGGCAAGCAGTCCTGGCTCAAATTCTTCTCCGACTACAAATACACCGCTTGGTCTAATTTCTACTGTCCGTCTGAGCTTGAAGCGAACAGTAAAGCGGCTTGCTACGGCATGAATTACAACACCTACGGCTACCGTTTCAATCACAATAACTCTGTGATGGTGAAAAACCAGACGCTCGACCGGCTCCTGTTTTATAACGGAAAACGTTACAATCCGGTGGTCTATGCCGACGGGATCACAAACGCGCAATCAAAAAAAGTCCCGGACCCCGATTACACGGCGATCTACGGTGCTTATCCGCGTTTCTACCAGCTTGACAAATCGAAGGCCTATCCCTACAGTGCAAGGCATAAAAGTCTGACTGCCAATGCCATTCTTCATGACGGCTCCGCCGTCACCCTGGACTCCAGGATCGGCCACTATCCTACCAAATCCTCAGAGCTGATTTATTACTGGCGGCCGGCGTGGGACTACCGTAACAAAAAATGGGGATATAATTATTTCTGATTTCAACCTATTGCAATATAAATCAAACATGAAAGCTTTTCAATCATGAAAACCAGCATTGCATCATTCGCCCTTTTCTGCAGTTTCTTAGCCTGTGCGCAGGCGCCCAACCTGATCAGGAATTCCGATTTCGACCGAAATCTGGACCGGGAATTCCGTTATGACGCCGCAGCAGGTGCCATGAAAAGATCGATCTTCACCGAGGACCGCACCTGGAACAAGTGCCTGAAAATCGAATCGTTGAAATACACCGACAACAAACAGCTCGGCAAAGTATTCTATACGGCGATCCGGTTCGGCGGCGACGGCAAAAACCCCGGTTTCGAGGTCAAGCCCAATACGATCTACACCTATTCCATCGAACTGAAAGGCGACCTGCCCTGCCGGCTCGCGGTCTGGGGCTGGAAAGGCACCAATTACTGGAAAGACATGAAACAGCTGAAAGTGACCGTCGATTCCAGTTTCAAGCCGTCCGGGGAATGGACCGTGAAAACAGTCACGTTCCAGACCGGGGCCGACACGAAATTCGCGGCGGTCGGGATCAGCATCTGGGGCGCGGAAAAATACAAGAATCTGCCTGAACTCGGCAAATTCGTGCTGCTCGACAAGGTGAAAGTCACCGAAAAGACCGATCTGCTGGCCAATGCCGCACAGAAAACTGATGAAGCAGCCGCCCCCGCGGCAAAAAAAAAAGCAGTAATCGCCAACCGTGAATCTTCCGGTTTCGTTGCCTTGCGGACTCCCCGTCCGGCATCCGTGAACACTGCATTCACCGTCATTCCGGACAATGACAAGCTGACCGTGAAGATCCGCTGTCACGAACCGCAGGCGGAAAAAATCAAGCATGACTTTTCCGGTCTCGGCGGCAAAGTCTGGCAGGACGACCTGGTGGAGATCTTCTTCGGACCGGTGTCGAACGACCGCGAACTGAGCCAGTTCGTCGTTTCGGCCGGCGGCGGCCGCTGGATGGGCAGGGGCCGCGGCAGCAAAATCGATCCGGCCGATTATCAGTTCTGGAGTGCCAAAACCGCGCTGGAGAAAGACGGCTGGACGGCGGAAGTGACCATCCAGTATCAGCTGCTGGGCTGGGAAAAACGTCCGGCGCCCGGCACGGTCATTCCGTTCAACCTTGCCCGGACCCGCACCCCGGTTCCGGAGCTCAGTTCCTTCGCCTTTGCCGGAGGCAATTTCCACGATGTCAAACAATACGCGGTGCTCTGGCTGGATGATCCGGGAATCTGGTTTGCCGCCCGGAAAGGAGAGCTGTCCAAGGCGGCGGCGAAAGCCGGAAAAGAGCTGGCGGACACGATCGCCAAATGGGAACTGAAAGATCCCGCGGACGCCTGGCGGCAGGCCGCCGTCTTTCAGCGGAAAATCGAGTCGGCCAGGCTGGGACGCCGCACGCATGTGCTGGTCCAGGTCAGCCCGGGGACCGATCCGGCAATCCCGATGGTCCCGGCCGAGCTGGCCGATCCGCCGAAAAAAATCAGCATCCGCGCCGCGGTCAACGAATTCAAGCCGCTGCCGCTGGCCGTCACCAATCTGCTGAACCGTCCGGAAGAATACCGGATCGTCATCGGCGCGCCCAAAGGCGAGGCCGAGGAGATCAGCCTGAAACACTCCGACGGGACCTTTTTCCCGCCGGAAAAGATCCGTCTCTGCCGCGGTGTCCGGGTCAAGGACAGCGACGGCAGGAATCCGGGTCTGCGCTATGATCCGCTGGCGCCGATGGACATCACCTCGACAGTCATAGCCATGCCGAAAGAAGCCGCGCCGGTCTGGGCCATCTTCGACACTGCCGGCGTGAAACCGGGCGTCTACAGCGGCGTAATCCGCGTCATCCCGCTGGGGGAAGAAACGGTCAAGGAAAAGAACAAATGGAAACTGCCGGTCTACGATCTGCCGCTGGAACTGGAAGTACTGCCTTTCGAGATCAGCCGGGAACCGGCCATTCCGCAATCGCTCTTCGCACCGCTTTACGGCGGACGCGAAACATTCCGCATGATGATGGACTACGATATCAATACGGTGCTGATCAGTCCGTGGCGGATCGGGGCGAAATTCGATCCGGACGGATCCCTGCAATCGAGCAATCTGAAGGATGCGGAAAAAACGCTGGACGATCTGAAAAAGTTTGCAGCGGAGATCGGCCGCGGAAAAGATCTGCGGATCTGCGTGGGATACAGCGCCTACATCATCTTCCGTGATATCCACGGCCGGAAGAAATTCAAGGCCGGAACGCCGGAATGGAAAAAAGCCTGGCAGGGCTATGTGAAACTCATCGACGGACTGCGGATCCGGTCCGGACTCCCGAAAAAATCGTTCAGTGTGGAGATCCAGGACGAACCCAAGGCGGACGACCTGGACGAACTGCTGGCCGCCGCGGAAGCCGCGCATGAAATCGCCCCGGACCTCAACCTGATGGTGACGATCGCCGCCTGGCAGCTGCCGCTGGAAAAACTGCGGAAGTTCAAAGGAGTCATCTATGACTGGTGTTTCTGGGGAACCAAGTATTTCACCGAGCCGGAGCTGGTCAAATTCCAGCAGGAACTCCGAGCCGCCGGCAGCAAAGTTTCGCTCTACAGCTGCGACACCTCCATGCGGCTGGATCTGCATAAATATTACATCACCCATGCCTGGCGGGCGCTGGCGTTCGATGCCGACATGTGCAATCTGTATGAATTCGTCACCCACCGGAATGCCATCGCCGACTGGAAACGTGCGTCCTATGGCAGCACCGCCCTGATGGCTTCGGGTCAGCCGGTCTCCACGATCCGCCTGGAATGTCTGCGGATCGGTTCCACCGATATCAAGTATATGAAAAAGCTGGCGGAAGTGCTGAAAGAAGCCAAGTCGGCCGAACCGGGACTGCGCAGTGAAGCGGCAAAATTCCTTAAGGAAACGCCGATGAGCGTAGGCATGACCCGTTCGCATGATCCGTCCGTGAGGGCTGCCGCCAGGGAAATGGCCATCGACCTGATCCTGAAACTGACGGCGAAACAGTAAGAGCAGCACGATTCCGATAAAAACCTGAGATTTCCGGGTTCGGGCGGGAAAAAAAGGGTTGTGTATGCATTCAGAGAACAAATATCAGATCGACATGTGTCACGGTCCGCTGTTCAGCAAGATCGTGCTCTTTTCCGTGCCGCTGATGTTCTCCTACGTGCTGCAGATGTTTTTCAGCACGGCGGATTTGATCGTGGTCGGGCGTTTCGCATCCGCGGACGCCCTGGCGGCAGTCGGATCATCCTACGGACTGACGAGCATCGTGCTGAATATCTTTTTCGGTCTGGCGGTCGGAGTGAACGTGCTGACCGCGAGGCATATCGGAGCCAGGGACCGGAAGAAAGTTGCCGATACCGTCCATACTGCAGCCGCGGCCGGACTTTACGGCGGGATCATCATGGCGGTCATCGGGGTTTTGGGTTCCCGCTGGGCGCTCCGGCAGATGTCCACCCCGGAAAAGATCCTGGATCAGGCAACGCTTTACATGCAGATCTACTGTGCCGGGATCCCGTTTGTCGTGATTTATAATTTCGGCAGTTCCATCCTGCGGGCACAGGGCGACACCCGGCGGCCGCTGTTCTTCATGGTGATCGCCGGGTTCGTCAACGTGCTGCTGAACCTGTTTTTCGTGCTGGTGTTTCACCTGGACGCCGCCGGCGTGGCGCTGGCGACCATGATGGCCAATGCGCTTTCGGCGGTCATGATCATTGCGGTCCTGACCGGGGCCCGCGACGCCTCCCGCCTGGTCTGGAAAAAAATCCGGTTCCGCGGCGACATCTTCCTGGACATGCTGAAGAACGGAGTGCCGCCGGGGATCCAGGCGGCCTGTTATTCCGCCTCGAACATCGCGATCCAGTCCTCGGTGAATTCTTTCGGTCCGCCGGCGATCGCGGGCAATACCGCCGCGCAGAGTCTGGAATGTCTGGTCTACGTCGCCAGCACGGCCTACTACCACACCGCGATCAGTTTTCTCAGTCAGAATCGCGGAGCCCAAAAATACAAACGCATCGTCCGGAGCATTTTCTGGTGCCTTGCCTGTACATTCGTTCTCAGTCTGATCGCCGGTTTCACCTTCTGTCTGACCGGAACCACGGTGCTGAAAATCTACAATTCCGACCCGGAAGTGATCCGCTGGGGCATGATCCGGGTGAAGATCCTGTTTTCCACCTATTTCCTGAACGGGTTCATGGATGCCATCTGCGGTGCGCTGCGCGGACTCGGACTGTCGGTCAAACCGACCGCGGTGACCCTGCTCGGCGTTACCGGATTCCGGATCGCCTGGGTGCTCTGGGTCTTCCCGCATGACCGGACCATGGAAAATCTGATGCTTTCCTATCCCATCTCCTGGCTGATCGTTTCCGTGGTGAACGGATATATCCTGTATCAGGCGGTGCGCGATCTGTTCCGTCAGGCGGTAAATCAGCATCCGCATCAGCAGCTCGCGAATCTGAAAACGAAAATCTGATATTCTCTCAAATTATGAATTTCATAATGATTTCTGATTTGACATCGAAGCAGAACCGGGCTATATTATCAGGATATGCAAAATTCTGAATGAAGGTTCTTTTCGGAAATGAATTCCGGGAACAAATATAATATCGACATGTGTCACGGTCCGCTGTTCAGCAAGATCGTGCTGTTCTCCCTTCCGCTGCTGACCGCGAATGTGACCCAGGTGCTGTTCAACGCGATCGACTTGGCCGTGATCGGCCGTTACGCGCCGCACGAGGCGATGGCGGCAGTCGGTTCCTGCGGTGCGCTGTGCAGCATGATCCTGAGCATCTTCCTGGGACTCTCGGTCGGTGCCAACGTGCTGTCCGCGCGGTATATCGGAGCCAGGAACCGGCATGAAGTCTTCCGCACAGTCCATACCACGATGGCGACGGCCTTTTTCGGTGGGATCATCCTGGCGGCCGTCGGCATCCTGATTTCCCGGCCGATCCTGGTCCTGATGCAGACGCCGGAGAGCGTGCTGCCGAAATCTTCGCTTTACATGTGGCTGTATTCGGCTGCGATCCCGTTCATCCTGATCTACAATTTCGGCAGTTCGATCCTGCGGGCGGCCGGGGACACGCGGCGGCCGATGGTCTTCATGATCGTTTCCGGCCTGGTAAAAGTATTGCTGAATCTCTTTCTGGTGATCCAGGTGCATCTGGATGTGGCAGGAGTGGGGATCGCCACGCTGGCCGCCAATATCGTATCCTCCGCGCTGGTGCTTCATGCGCTGACCGGACAGCGGGACAGCACGAGGCTGTTCATGAACAAGATCCGGTTTTTCGGATCGAATTTCAAGGACATCCTGAAAATCGGCATTCCGGCGGGTGTCCAGGGGTCGCTCTTCGGTCTGTCGAACGTGCTGATCCAATCCACGGTCAATTCCTTCGGTTCCAAAGCCATGGCGGGCAACGGCGCCACCGGCAGTCTGGAAGCGATCGTTTATGTGGCGTTCATCTCCTATTATTTTGCCGTGATCAGTTTTGTGGGACAGAACCACGGAGCCAAAAAATATAAACGGATCGTCAAAAGCATTTTCTACTGCCTCATCCTGACCGCGCTGGCCGCGATCGTCTTCGGCTGGGCAATCTTCCTCAACGGACCGCTGCTGCTGAGCATCTACAATCCCGATCCGGAAGTGATCAAGTGGGGCATGATCCGGCTGAAATACCTGGTCTCAGTCTATTTCCTGTGCGCGATCATGGAAACGCTGAACGGGGCGCTGCGCGGACTGGGGCACTCGCTCACGCCGATGATCGTGACCCTGCTCGGAGCCTGCGTGTTCCGGGTGATCTGGGTGCTCTGGGTGTTTCCGCATTTCGGGACCATGGAAAACCTGCTGCTCTCCTACAGCGTCTCCTGGATTATGGTCTGCACGGTCAACGGCATCATCCTGTATTTCATCTGCCGCAAACTGTTTCAGGATGCCGCGCATGAGTACCGGCATCCCGCTTACGGTCAAATCAAAGTCAACTGATTGCTGTCAGGCTTGATTTCCCGGCAATTTGAACGCATCGAATTCCGCCTGGAGCCGTTCGCAGTTTTCCAGGAACCAGCAGGCTTTTTCATTCTGCCGGAGCGCGAACAGCGGACTGATCTCCCGGTTTTCACGCCGCAGCTGCCAGGAGGTTTCCAGGATCAGCAGCATATCGCGGCCGATGGCCCGGATATGCTTCATCAGCTCCGGCCAGTCATGGATCCCCTGCCACGGCATCCAGTGCGTCTCGTCGATGCCGTCGTAATCACAAATATGGAACGCGCGGATGCGCGGCGCGAGCAGATCGATCATCGCCGGCAATTCCTTGTAGCGGCCCATGATATGGTTCACATCCAGGCAGATCCCCACCTGGTCGGGGTCGAAATGCGAGACGATCTGCTGCAGTTCTTCCGGACAGTTGCCCACGCAGGTGCGGGGCAGGAATTCCACATTGATCACAAATCCGAGCTCGCGGGCGGTCGGAAGCATCTCCTCGATGCTTTTGCAGACCTGCCCGATGCGCTGCGGATGTTCCGCCAGCGGCGGCTCGTTGCTGGCATGCAGCGTGACCATCGGCCCCATCAGGTCGGCATGGTCGCGGATCAGCTTGATGAAACGGGCGGTAATCTCCTTGCGCTGCGCCTCATCCGGGCAGGAAGGATCCCAGCGCAGACCGCCGCCGTAAAACGGCAAATGCACGCTGGCGGACTTGAAGACGCCTTCCCGGATCAGCTGACGGGTCAGCCGGGTGGAAAGCCGCGACTGTTCGTCGTCGACGATGCAGGTGGAAAGGGTGAATTCGAAATTGCGGAACCGGGACTGCCGGACAGCCTCGGCTCCAGCCTCGGTCAGATAACTGCCGAAGGAACCGGTGGAAAGGGCATAAGTGATCATGGATCGCCTCGTTTTGATTTATGGTCGGATATAGTTTCTGCGGTAATATTCGGTGCCGAAGAATTCGACATCGTCCGCCGGAAGGATCATGCAGCCGGCACGCAGCGGTTCCCCGCGCTCGTAGATCCGGCGGAAAGCCTGATGCAGAGCCGTCGTGCAGGGCCGCTGCCTGGGATCGCAGTCGTGCTCGCCGTAAACGAAAAACAGTCCGGGATTGCCGCCCGGCGGCGGACACGGCGTCATGAAGACATTCCGCTGCAGCGCGGCCAGATTGGAATTCGGCAGTTCCTGTTCCCAGACAGGATTAAGGATCCAGGAGCAGCAGGTGAAGACTTTGATATCCTGTCCCAGATGATCATGGAAGAATGTCACTGCCTCGGCCAGCGACTTGCGGACAGCCTCCAGGGTCATCCCGCCCCCGCCGGGGATATGGATGGTATATTGCGGTTCCCAGGGCGCCCATAACGGCTCCCAGTCGTTGAGGTCCAGGATGATTTCACGCTCGAAAAGCGGTTTTCCATCCGGCGTGACCGGGGTGCCTTTGACCGTGCCGTTCACGAGTTTCAGACTGGTGACATGGGCCGGTACGTTTTTTTCCGGATCGACCCGGAATCCCTGCGCATCGAACGCCCAGCCGTTGAGGCAGAGCACGGCCAGGGAACGGCTGTTTTTCCGGCGGTAGACCGCGGGAAAACTATCAGACCAGAAACGTGGCAGGAATTCGAGCCGTCCGATCCGGAAAAGATGTCCGTCCACGCTCAATCTCAGCCAGTGGGTCTGCGTGATCGTATGGCCGGGATAACCGTCATGCGCGGCGGCATAGATCCCGATGGTGCCGCCGATCCATTGCGCCGTGCCGATCATATATTTTTCGGGTATATTGAGCTCGGCATGCTTCCGCCGCACCAGCGGCAGACAGGACATGGCCACGAGCAGCTGGAAAATGCCGGCATTACGCCCGAAAACCGCCACGGGCGACCGCCATGGGATGGTCCGTATAAAAGAAGGAGCCAGGAAAAAGGCATAGTGCAGCATGGAAGCGTACCTGGCCGCGGCCGGATTCGCACGGACGATCCGGGCGACTTCCTCCATTGCCGGATAGACCGTATCCGCCGCCGGCCCGCCGCACAGCGGATAATACTCCGTATAGAAACTCTTTTCCATGAACGGCGGAAAATCTTCCCGGGAATTGGCCAGGAGCAAATCCTGAAAAGGTTCCAGTTTCGAGGCGAAATCAGCATCAAAACCGAGTTCACTGCAAAATTTCTGTATATCCATTTTCGATCATCAGGTAAATAATGGCTATAGAAAAAAAAACCGCAGCGGTGAGGCTGCGGTTCAGAACAGCAAAAAGCGGGATTATTTGCCCTTGGCAGCTTCCCATTTGTCTTTGCTGACGAAAGCGGTCAGAGGACGGCCGTCGCTGGTTTTGGCTCTGAAAGCATAGCGTTTCTGGGTGCCTTTGCCGTAGGTCTTGAATTCGGTGACTTCAGCTTTGACTTTCTTGCGGTTCTTCACGTCGTAAAAATCGTGTTTCATGGGATCCTCCATGTTTTAGGGTTTCATCATACTCACCTTGAGTAATGATTTGTTTTTTACCTCTCTGCTCAATAATATACAACGCATTTTCTACTCTGCAACAGAAAAAAAGGCCAATTCAAGTGTTTTTTTCAAAAAAAATCGATTTTTTTCCGTTTTTTTCCGTTTTTCTGGCAAAAAATGGCGACTTACGACACAAAAATCGAAAAAATCATGAAGGTTTGCGATCATAAAACAGCACGGAAGCGCCATCGGGCGTGATCAAACGGGCCAGCGGCGGGTTCTTCCGAGGCGGGATCTGCAGGAAGGAATCCAGCCAGACCCCCCTCGATTCAGCCTCGGTTTTATACTGCACGGCCTGCCACGCCGAAGAGATCTCGAGCGTGGCCGGTGGGTCGAACCATTCCGTGTGACGGAAAGCACAACGGCCCTCT
>SUWI01000137.1 GCA_015061565.1 Lentisphaerota bacterium | reverse complement strand
TGTCGATCAGGTTCAGCTCGTATTCCACACCGTCCGAGGCGGTATATTGCATGCGCACCGGATGGGCTTTGATGGTGATGCCGCGTTCCTGTTCCAGATCCATCGCATCCAGAAGCTGCGCGTGCACCAGATCGCGTTTTTCGATGGTGTGGGTAGCTTCCAGCAGACGGTCGGCCAGTGTGGATTTTCCGTGGTCAATGTGTGCAATAATGGAAAAATTACGTATCTTGCTCAGTTCGCCCATGATGATCCTCATAAAAATTCATCCCGTAATGTAGCACAGCAACGGTTTTTTGTCAAATCAGGCTGCTTTTTTTTCGTTTTTTGTCTGCGCTGCAAGATTGAACCAACGGCAATAGGAAAAGTGCATTTACTCTTACGAAAAGGAAAGGGTGTGTTTAACTTGGGGTGACACGGGATCCCAGGAAAGTGATGAACCTGTCATCCCGCGTCATGAGTCCGGTTCATGCTCCTGCCGGTTTGGCTTATTCCGGCCGGTCAGGCTTTTTTGCCCCTGCATGCGGCTTTCTGCAGGATCAGCGTCGTGGAATGGTCCGGCACAAACGGTATGAAATGCACCTTGATGTTGTGCTTGATCAAAACGGCGCGTTCCTGCTCGTTCAGCGTTTCGAAGGTGTAATCGCCGCCTTTGGCATACGCATCCGGCTGCAGCGCGTCCAGTTCGGCCGTGCATCGCGGCGAATCGAACACCAGCACCGCGTCCACGCAGCGCATCGACGCCAGCAGATACGCCCGGTCATATTCGCAGTTGACCGGCCGGTCCGGACCTTTCAGACTGCGCACCGAGGCGTCCGAATTGACCAGCACCAGCAGTGCGTCGGCGGTCCGCCGCGCCGCCAGCAGATATTCCGCATGACCGCGGTGGAGGATGTCGAAACAGCCGTTGGTCACGGCCAGACGCAAGCCTTTTTGCTTTAAGCTGTTCCGCCATTGGACAGCCTGGTCCAGCGTTTTGAAGATCCCCGTTTCGGGCGAAATGATGGTCGGCTGCGTCATAAATAATCACTCCTGTCGGTTGACCGGCATGCTGATGCTGTCGATCAGGGTGAAAGTCGAGGTGAATCCCAGTGCCCGCATGACCCGCGCCGCGTCAAAATGATTATACAGCAGCAGCGGATCGGTGACCACTTCGCGCGCCATGGTGAGCCGCGCGGCGGACAGGAAGATATCCGATTCGATCACTTTCGATTCGAAGGCATGTTCGGAATAATCGGTTTTGCTCAGCATCGCGGTCGAGAATGTCCCTGTGTTGTCCTTGAGTTCGCCCAGGAAAATTTCCGAATTCGGAGCGGTCCCGTTTTTCCGGATGTCGTCGTTGGTGAACGTCAGCCGGTCCGATCCGTCCTCCCAGGTGGCGATATTCTGCGCGGAGCTGTTTTCGATCCCGGAGATGCTGTTTTTGTCGGCTTTTTCACGGGCGGTGATGGCATTGCGGATCCCGGACATTCCCAGGACGGCGACCACCATCAGTCCGATCGTGACTGCGCACAATCCGACCATGCTGATGATCAGTTCGGCCAGTGCCTGGCCCCGTTCCGATTTCCGTTTCCGCATCACAAGTCCATCCTTTCTTCCCATAATGTAATGCGGATTCGCCAAAAATCAAGTGCCGGCTGAAAAACCGGCCATCTTCCGCGAAAAACCGCTTTGATTTCTTGAATTTCATTCGAGACGGTGTAATGTACCGCTGATTTTTCAACTTAAATGGAGTTTTGATCATGAAACAGCCCTTCGATCTTCCGCTCGGTATCCAGTTCGTCTACGATACCGAAACCAAGGCCCTCACGCTCGCTTCGCTTTGCGGCATGACCTGCGGTCATAACGGACGCGAGGATGATTTTTCCTGCTCCGGTCTCGCCATTCTCGGCATCGGAAATCAGCGGCTGGAAGGCTGCAAGCTGCAATACGAAATCACCCGGAATTCCGACCGTGAATTCCGCTTCGCAGCATCCGATGAAGCCGGGACCGTCCGCTGGGAAAGCACCTGGATTTTCGAGCCGGAATTCGGGATCGTTTCATGCCGTCATACCCTGACCAATACCTCGAAAAAAGCGCAGACGGTCCGCCGCGCGCTGCCCCGCTGGGTGTTTTCGCCCGGCGATTACGAAGTGTTCTGGCAGATGAACCGCTGGAGCGCCGAAAACCAGCTGCAGAGTCAGAAACTCCGCGGCAGTGACATCCTCCTGCATGGCCGTGCCGCCCGTTCCTCGATCGGAAGCACGCCTTTCTGCGTCCTGCAGGATGTCGAAAACCGCGCGGCCGCGGCTTTCCATGTTCTCCCGCACGGCAACTGGACCATCCAGGTCCATTCCGATATTCTGAGCAATGAATTTCCGACCCCGGTCGTGGAAGCGGGGCTGGCCGATACCGATCTTTTCCTGAACTTGAAGCCCGGTAAATCCATCGAACTGCCGGAAGTCCTGATCCAGGCCGTCCCGCAGGGTGATCTGCTGCGTTCCGGCGCCGACCTGCAGAAATACATGATCCGGAAACGTCTCCCCGCGGCGAAACTCCATCAGCCGCCTGTGATCTACAACGGCTGGCTCTACCGTTTTTCCAGTTTCACGCACGAACAGATGCTCCGCCAGCTCCAGGCCGCCAGAGAGATCGGCTGCGAAGTGTTCATCGTCGATGCCGGCTGGTTCGGCGCCGACAACAGCTGGGGCAAAGTCGGCGACTGGCGTGAAAAAGAGGGCGAACCCTTCCACGGCAACATGCGGGCGTTTGCCGACGAGGTCCGCGCCGCCGGCCTCACGTTCGGTTTCTGGATCGAGCCCGAACGCTGGGCGGAAAAGATCCCGATCCGCGATGAACATCCCGAATGGTTTCCGAAGAACACCACGCGGATCGACCTGACCCAGCCCGCCGCGGCGGAACATTTCTACCGGGTCATCGCCGACAACGTCCGCAAGTTCGGGGCAGGGTATATCAAGGTCGATTACAATGCCAGCGTCGGGTACGATGAATCCGGTACGGAACTTTACGATTACTGCACGGTCCTGAACGAACAGTTCAAGCGCATCCGTGCCGATTTCCCTGATCTGATCATCGAAAACTGCGGTTCCGGCGCCTTGCGCTGCGACCTCGCTTCGGCCATGATCTTCGATCACGCTTTCGTCAGCGACAATGCCAATCCCTACGAGACTTTGCGGATCAGACAGGGCATGTTCATGCGTTTCATGCCCGGCCGGGTCCTGAACTGGATCGTCATGCGTCCCGCTCCGGAACGCCGCACGCCGGTTTTCAAATGCGACCAGGTCCTCGCCTGCGCCGCGGCCACCTGGGACGAGGCGGCTTTGTTCGATTTGAAATACGCCATGCTTTCCGGTCTGCTGGGCATTCCCGGTTTCTCCGGCGAACTTGCCGATTTCGATCCGGAGATCCGGCGGAAGATCGCCGCTTACGTCCGGTTCTACAAAGACAACCGTAAATTCTTCGCCGATTCGCATGTCTTCCTGCTGACGCCGCCCGATTCCACGGTCACCGATTACGAAAATTATCTCGCCTTCCAGCTGCAGGCGGATGATTCCTCCGATTCCCTCCTGTTCGTGTTCACCAACGGACATTCCCGCCGTGCGGTCCGGAATTTCCGGCTGCTGGATCTGGATCCCGAGGCGGAATACCGCGTGACTCCGCTGTTCGAAGCCGATGCGGCGGAGACGGTTCAGAAGGGCGCTGTGCTGATGGATTACGGCGTGAAAACGTCATTGCCGGAGAACCAGCATGTCCGTCATCTGGCCGGATTGTATAAAATTTCGAAAAAATAATTGATTTTCGGAAAAAAAGTGTTATATTGACACGTATACAGCAATGAAGTGATTTGCTTTTGGGACCGTTCCGGATTCGACTGGATGTGCCGATTGCCGATCGCATGCCGAGGATGATCGTTTGCCTCGTAAATCATCGGTCACAACAACAACTGCGAACGAAGAGTACGCACTCGCCGCTTGACGGCGACGTCCCCTGTCTGACGAACACTAAGCCAGGGGGCGCAAGCAGTGTTCTGGCACAAGGATTTGACTCATCGGTCTGCGTGCGAGATTTCAGATGAGGCAGTCTGAGCACAGTCTGTCTGCCGACTCCGTGCAAGGACGCGAAACAACAAAGACAGAACAAGCATGTAGTATATCGTCATGAAGTCATCGCAGGACGCGGGTTCAACTCCCGCCGGTTCCACCATTTTTATACTTAATTTGCTTGAAAAGGTGCCATTTTGTGCCATTTTTTAATAGCATTCCTGCCGGAGTTCCGATCTTTCGGCTATATCCGGGAAAATATGTCAGGAGAGAATATGTCTGTCCAGAAAATGAAACTCAAAATCGGTACAGTTTATCAGAAAGAAGAAGGCGGGATTTACTATTTCCGCTATCAGGTCAACGGCGCCCGCAAAGCGATCAGCTTGAAGACCCGGAACAAACAGGAGGCTGTCAGGGAAGCGGAAAAACTGGTTCCGCTCCTGCAGGCGACTTCATCCGAAGTTATCGCAGCTCATGTCCAGCAAGCCCGGAATATGGCAGAACCGGAAAAGAATCTGCTGCTCTCTCAGGCATGGGCGGTTTACGAAAGAAGTCCCGAAAGGGCAACTCCCGATACCGTCAGCGAAGTCATGGCATACCAGGCAACTTTCAAGGAATTCATCGCATGGGTAAATAACCCTGCGGCGACACTCCGCGATATTACCAGCGACATGGCTGCCCGTTACGCCGATGAGATGCGTCATCAAAACATTGCGGTTTCCACGCACAATCGGAAGATCAAACGCATACGGCGTATTTTCAGGGTTCTGCGGGAGTTTTGGAGCGGAGACAACCCATTCGGCTCACAGACGCTTTTGCGGAAGGAACGCGAGGAACGGGAACAGGATGTCCACAGGCTTTCTTTCAGCCGGGAGCAGGAGAAGCAGTTAAGAGATGTTCTTGCTGATGACAAATACAAAGTCTTGAATAAAAACGAAGTGCGGGTCGTCTATTATATTGGAATGTTTACCGGGCAGCGTTTGAAAGACTGCGTTCTGCTGCGTTGGAGCAAGGTCAATTTGAACATTAACCGAATCTGGGTTAAGCAGTTCAAGACTGGCAAGGAAGTCACTCTGCCCATTGCTCCGGAACTCCGGGAAGTATTGCTGGAAGCCCAGTCCTGGCAGGAAGACGGCAACAGCTATGTCTGTCCGCATATTGCTGCCCGGTACAACAAGACCAATGCCGAGGGTAAAAATGTTGGCAATAACCTCGTGAATATCGATGTTCTCCGGGTGATCCGCTGGATCGGTCTTGAACCATCCGTGGCGGTGCCGGGACGGGATAAAAAAGTCACCGTCTATGGATTTCATTCGCTCCGGCATTCGTTCGCGTCCTTTTGCGCTGAGGCTGGAATCCCGCAGGCGACTGTAACGTCCATTTTGGGCGCAGATTCCAACATTGTAGCTCAATACTACACGCATGTCGGTGATGAAGCCCAGCAGCAGGCGATCGCGGCCGTGACTGGCAGCAATCTCCGGGATGAAGTCCAGAAAAAGATTGATGAAGCCTTGAACCTTATCAATACGTCCACCGCATCCAGCGATGAGATTCTTGCGCAGGTCAAGGCCATACTGGAAAAATAATTTGACCTCCGGCACTGCACCCAAGCAGATGCCGGAGGGGTTCAATGTTTATTATATTTCTTCTGCTTTCTTCAGGCGGTCGGACAATGCCGATTTTTCCAATCCAAGCATTTGACAAATCGCATTACGGTCGAAGCCCTGTTTTTTGTATCCATCCACGATCAGCTTCAATTCCGCATTTTCATTTCGCAGATCGACTCCCTTCCAGTGCTTGGTTTCATTATCGAAAAGGACTTTGAACGGGGCCCGGAGTTTTGCGCTCATGGCATCTCGGGGATTCTCGTATGCGATGATGCGGGGCTGTTCGTCCAAATCGCCGTCCGGGGACTCCGGATCGCAACTCAAATTCAGCGTCAGATAGAACGGATCCAGTTTACTGGCGAAACCGCGGGCTTCATTTGCCGAGTTGGCATGATGGACGATCAGTATGGCGATCCCCATATCCCGGATCTTGTTGATCAGGTCTTTGAAATTTGCCGGAGTTGCCGGGGTTTCGGTTCGAACAAACGAGGTATAGGTATCAATTACCAGCAGATCCACGGATTTTCCCTTGGTCCCTTTGTTCTTGGCATCTTCCAGCATATTCAGAAGTTTTTGATGGTTTTCCTGTGCGGAAAAATCAATTCCGCAGGAGGAACAATCTTCCATGATCAGGTTAGCCCGGCATTCTTTTTCTTTTCCTGCCGGGAAATAACCGTCCTGGAATTTCTTTTGCTTTTTATCCATTTCCCCTTTGTTTTCGAAATCAAGATACAGCACCTTGCAGCAGCCTTTGGGAACAGTCCACCATTTTTCTTTCAGCAACGCTACCGGTTTCGCAGAAAATCCCTGGGACACCACACGGGCGGCGATACTGTATGCGAGGGAGCTTTTCCCTGCACTTTTTTGAGCATAAAGCATAGTGGCTTCTCCCCTCACCAGAAGCGGGCGCATAACGTAATCGATCGGCTGGGGTCTGGAATTCTGCTCTTCGACAATGCGTTTGACTTCCGATGGGACTTCATTTTTCAGCCACCATTCATTCGGCAGTTTGTTCAGTTCGTCTTCCGCTTTTCGGAAAAACTCTTCAATCTCGCTTTCGGTTTCGAGGATTCTCAAGTCACTGGGATTAACTTTCGGCGGGGTTCTTTTGAATCGGTTAATGATGTCATCCACATTGTTGAACGCAAGAGCCCGATTCTTGCCGTAATCCACCGGCATAACAGCAAGTGCCGGCTCAAAATCCTGTTGCTCCCGCAAATACTCCCTCAGTTCTTTTGCCTTCAATGCTGCGGACGCCAAATCCATTCCCGAGTGGTTTGACACCAGGATGACGATATCCTTGTCACGCAATGGCGACCAGTCCACCTGTTCATACTTGCCGGGCGAACAAATGAAGCTGGTGAATACATTGTCTCCGAAACCATTTTCATGCTCATTCGCATCTGCCAATTCCACGCTGTCACACAAAATGACTGTTTCGCATGCCGGGGCCAATAACGAATCCAGGTTGTAAAGGGGAGTTTTGTTCGAAGGATAGGGAACGCAGAAAAGTTGATTGAAGGGGCTGTTATTCCGAATCCACGTTGTCACGGGCAGCAGATACTTGTTTTGAATATACCGATCATACACCTTGATCAACTTCATGATCTCTTCCCCGTATTCGTTGCGGAAAGGAAAGACCTGGCAGTACCAGTCATCGTAGTGGTTGGCTAAACGAAGATCTGGCAAAAGCGGAGACTGACATGGAATGAGGTAAGAGAAGAAATTTTGCATCAGACAGGAGAAAGTCCAGTTTTCCTGTCCGGGGTTTTTATCCAGCATAATGTTTCCCCAAATGTAATCCGGGCGCATATTGCGGACTTTGATTTTTGCGAATGGTTCTGCGGAACATCCCCAGAACCGGCATATTTCCGCAGGGGTTTTATATGGAGTTATCTCCTTACAGATGGAATAAAACGATGGATATCTCTGATAAAATTGCGTTTTAACGATTTGGCCGTTTTTTGATGCTGTTGATATTTCATCCGGACGGCCGAATCCATCGTAAACGTAGTAGGATATATTGTTCGCGGAGTCCTGCGCAGGTCCCCAAAGTTTTCCGATATCATTGAGGCATCCATAATCAAAAAAACGCAGTGAAATGGACTTTGTCGTGTTTCCGTTATAATAGTATGGTCCATTTTGCTCTATTTCGATGGTCAGGGGAGATGCCAATTCGTAACGATTTGAAAAAGTGAACGTAACAACCTTTTTCCCCCTGAGGAATGCAGGAAACATTTCGCTGTTCATGTTGGCTTCAAGCAGCAATGCCGCCTTGGCCTTCAAGCAAATCTCATCGCGTTTTTCCTGGTCTTCCGGGATATTGTCAATCCAGCGGAAATGCTTAAACAGGTCTTTCAATTCCTCATGACTGATGCGCATAAGTTTCCTCCTGTGGTTAAATTGGCCCTCCACTGACATTCCGATTGAACGCCGTAGAATTTTTATCCGTTTTCAGTTTTTCAAAACTCCCGTCATATTTCTCGAACTCTTTTTGTTTGCTTCGCGAACCATTGTTTCCAATCTGTTCGCCTACCGTTTTCAATAAGGTGTTCATTACGAAAAACGAAAAATCATATTTTAGGACATAGGTTATCCCGATACCTAGTTCCACTCAGCTATATGCTGGTCCGATACGCCGGAATGATCTTTGTTTTAAGGTTGTCCAGCTGGTAGAGTTTCCATTTCAGATGCCAAGTGCCGCCAACGTAATCCATGCTCGGCTCCCAGCCTAGACGCGAATCCGCTTCCGTCAGCGGAATCGTTTCAGTCACGTTCCGTTCCTCTGCCTCAATCAGTTCCAGCATTTCGTCCAGCAGAGCATTCGCTTTTACCAGATCGTATTCGATTTCCAGACGTTTATTCAACATCCACCAGCGTTTTACATGTACCATTGTCCGGATCGCATGTCCACAGAAATCTCCGACCCCGACCATTTTCTCCGCATTCGCCCGTTTGCTTTCCGGCACTTTCTCCAGCATTTTCCGCATGAGAGCGGTGCCCCGTTCCCAGGTTTCCAGAGCATGGCTCATGATCTTCACGTCCTCGGCGATTCTCCGTCCGCAGTTGGACATCCCCGGGATTTGTTCCGGCTGGTAGAACGCTTCGATCCAGCGCGTTCCCGCCGCCGATTGCGGCGTGGTCGGATACACCAGCTTTTGTGTGGTATAAGGATAAAGAATCGGGTGGAAAATCAGCGGATACGCAGGTCCTACGCGGAGCGGTCCGGTTTGGTCGTCAAATCCGGGCGTATAGGAATCGATCGCCTCGCTCCACAGCCGCCAGCCTTCCAATGCGTCTGAGGCAGCTTCCGACCCGAAATCGCGTATGGCAATTTTCCGTAGGATCTCCTCCGGATCGGTTTCCGGAGAGCGGAAATACCAGCGCGCACACTCGTTGATCTCCGAGGGGAACCAGCCGTAATGGTGCGAGTCCATGATCCCGCTCAAGCCCCAGTCGTCCTGGGCTTTTTTCATCGTGCGGAACCGTTTGAACCATTGATACGGCGTCGGGATGTACGGCACCACACCGAAATCCCAGGTCCGCCCTGCCGTATTGGTCATGGAGTAGAGTTTCAGCCCCCGTTCCTTCGCCGCCTCCGCCTCGCTCCGGAAATAAAAGCCGGGGCCCGGACTGGTGATCGAATAATCCGGCTGCATCATTCGGTGGTTCGGATATTTTTCAATCAAATCGAACATCTCGAAGGTAGCCAGCAAGGTCACGTCCTGCGGCAGATTCCGGATCAGTTCCAGCCGTTCATTCGCAGATACGTTCCCCCAGTTGTAAGTCCAGAATACAATATCCGCTTCCGGCGCATATTTCCTCACAGTCTTTTTGACCGCATTCAGCCATTGCGGATAATCCCGGCAGGGGAAAAAGCCCGGATTCGGACGCGAGTCGACCGTGACGGAAAAATCCTGGTCCGTGGACACCGCACCCTTCCGGGTATCGTCCCCGATGTTGGCCGGACGCGGTTTCCCGGTCGTGCGTTCGTCCTTGCTGGGGAATACGCAGCTTTCCCCGACCAGAATCAATCCTTTCGCTTTCGGACTCTGCCGGAAAACTTCGCCGTAACTTTTCTCAAAAAATGCCTCCGCGTCCGGTTCGTCCGGATGCTTGAAACTTGGCAGATAACTGTAGAAATAAACACCCAGACCGAACTTTTCACAACGCTCGATCAGATCGTTGAAATCCATGAAGCCATGGGTGGTCTGGCCCGGCCCTTTTACGAACAACAGGACCGAATCGAATCCGGCGTGTGCGATGGCGTTCAGATGCGAATCAGGAAATTGATCCAGTCCCCAGCCAGAATGCACCATCCGCGGTGAAAACATCCGTTCACACCTTTCCGAGCCACGTTCCAGATATGGCGCTTCCCGCAGATTCATCCGGTCTTCAAGATAATAACACCCCTGTGCCACGCCCGCTGGATCGCTCCCCGTGATCCGGATCTGTTTTTCGGTGACTTCGAAGCGGAATGCCCGCTTCGAGGCGTTCTTTGTCGGACCTGTCGGACTGGTCGGACAATTACAAATATCCAGCACAATACAGCGTTCTTTTTCCTCCCGGCTCAGCGGCAAGTTCAGGTTCATGCTGACGCGGAAATAATCCTGCAGATCCGTTGCGGCATATTCGATCAGATGATCGGCATTTTCCGGCAGGACAATGCTCCATGATTCATCCACGGATGTTTCATTCTCACGCGGTTTCAGCTCAAAATTGCGCCGGTTCCGTTTATGCACCTCGTCCAGTTCATGCCGAAAAAAATATGCCGGTTCGATATTTTTCATGACAGTTTTTTTCATCCCGATCCTCCGTAATAAATCAATCCTTCTAAAATTACCTCTTTTATTTTTGTTTTTTCTCTTTTTCCCGTTCAGCAAAAATCTTTGCATCCGAGAGGGAGACATTCCCCTCCACCTGTCCATTGTCCAAAGGATCATCCACATGCTTTTTCAGGTCGATGAAAAGTCTGCGCATGTCAATTACACCGCCGATGGTAAACCAGAATGTGGTAATGAAAGCGGCAGCCCGCCAAGTCATGCTGAGCGCGTTTGTCTTATTCCTTCTATCAATTTCGCGGAAAACCGGAATTTCCCCCTCAGTTCATCCGTTTCCGCTCAACTTGCCTTATTCCTTGGTGATCGACACACTTTCGATTTCCGATTCCCCGCTGAAGGAAGGGATGAACAGTCCTATCCACTGGTTGGCTTTGATCGTATAGCTGAACGTGTAGTTCTTTGCTTCAGGCTTCAGTTTGACCCATCCAATCTGTGCGGAACCATGGTGTTTCCGTTTCAGTTTGCCGCCGCTCCAGTCGTCTGTGTAAGCTGCTGTGTAAACAGCCAACTTTGCATCGCCCGATGCCCGGATATGTATCTTGATGCTGCGCGGTTCCGGCGACTGTCCCAGCGGTCCTTTCCAGTCCCAAATCATTTGGTAGGCTTGCCCGCCGCTTTGGATGACAAGAACATTCCGCCCGTTCTTTTTGACGACTTCGGCTTTTTTCAGCCTCCATGCTTTCAGTTTTCCGGTCTTCGGGTCGGTTTCGGTGAAATTGCCGTTGGGGAGCAGCGCGCGACCAATCGACATCGTGCGGTAGCTGCCCCGCTCATGATTCATTTCGCCGTCGATGGAGAAAGCGCCTTTCGGCAGTCCGTCCTCGATTTTCCGGGTGCGGGCGAAATGCACGTTCCACACCGCGCCCGGCACAAAAAGACATTCCATATTCTTCACCGGCACTTTGAGCTCGATCACGTAACGGTTCTTTTCCACTTTTGCCGCCGCAGTGATGCCGAAGTCGATGGACTTGTCACTGCCCGGCTGACGCATCGCGGCGACCACGCCTTTGCTGTTCACTACGAACTGGTAATAGGTATTGGCAACATTGCGCGGATCAAGGAATATCTCGATGCCGTCGTCGTTCCAGATGGAATTGGCGGAATCTGCCTTTGCAGTCAGTTTCCCAACCGAAGGTTCGTTCGCGAGGATCAGGAAATAGAGGTTGTCCTTGTCCGAGAGGATCCCGACCGACGTTTTCAATACCGGCGGCAGGGTTGTTTTCCCTTTGCCGGAAATGGTCTTGAAATCGGAGATCCAGCACGCGCCCGACCACGCCGGATCGGAGGGGTCGCCGTCGATCCTGATTTTCGATTTCGCGGGCGGCGCGTTCAGCGTCTTGCCGAGCCTCGCCCGGTAACGGTCGTTCTGCCGGATCCAGAACACTTCCAGATATTTCCGGTCGCGCGCCAGACGGCGTTTCAGGACCGGATCGTTCCCGGCGAGCTGGTCCGCCTGATCCAGCAGTTTCAGAAGCTGTTCCTTCAAACCTTCCTTCATCAGCAAAGTCGGGGTGCGACTGTCCCCGGTCGGGTAGCCGAAACAGCCTAACGCATTGTCCCAGGCGGAACGGCGCAAATCGTTGAACTTCTTCATCGCCGGATATGCCCTGCCGTAATATTTCGACTCAAAATCGGCGATGACCTTGTCCACGTCCAGATCTGGATTCCAGGTCAGACGTCCGGCAACACAGTAATAAAGCCAACTGTGTCCAAGTTCATAAGCAGGATGATTCGGGGCGTCTTCGATTTTCGGGACTTTCCGGTATTTCGCATCGGGGAAAGAGACCCATTCTTTCCATCCTGAGATGCCGAGTCTGCGATACGTTTTGAGGTCGGCGGCAAGCACATGTTCCAGCGGGGTCCAACTCCTCGGTGTACAGATTGAATATTCACCCAGGTGGACTGCCGCCGGTTTGAGCGTCATCCACGATTTCAGCAGCGCCAGCATTTCGACATTGCGCAGACAGTTCGGATCGTCGATCTTATGTGCAAAGCACCGCCCATGGGTCCAAAAACACAGATTCATACGAGGATCAATTTTCAAATCTTTCGGGAGTGAGCGGTAATTGGCATACGCCCACAGGTCCAGCCGCATGTCCGGATGTTTCGCATAGACCATCGCCGCGATCTTTTGCACTACAGTATGGTAGCGGCGGGAAACGTCGAATTTGCCGTCTTCATCCAGTGCCCGGCAGTTTTCGCATTCGCACCAGTTCTTCTCCGAATCCGGCGCACCGAAACAATAAGTGATCCGCCGTCCGTATTTGTCATACAGCGAGCAGATGTAATCCGCCACCAGTTTCTGCAATTCCGGGTTGGAAAGACAGTAATGCGTGTTGTGGTGACCCTTGTTCTGCAGCCGTTTGCCGTTCACCAGCGCAAAGTATTCCGGATGTGTTTTCAGATATTTCTGAGGTGGCACTGCCAGGAAAAAGGTCAGATGTGAACCTTCGGTAAAAACATGATCCGCGATCCTTGCATCGAAGAAGTTCCGCTGTTTCGGGTCGCTCAATCCCCGGATCGTGAAAGCCGAGGGACATTGCAGACGGTTCCGCGCCGCCCAGGACTTGCCGGCACGAGCCAGACCCACAGCCTCGCCCTGAGTCGCCCGTCTCCACAGATACACCGGCTCGTCCACCTTATTCAAATCGGGCAGCAAGATGTCTTTACGGCTCTCCACATATTCCTCCCCCGGCATGAACCACCGGACGTTCAGGTGGTCCGCCAGAAGACCGTAGGCACCGTAAAGCGTCCCGACCTGCGTTTTGCCGACGATATACAGTTTCCCTCCTTCGGTTTTCAGCAGATACGATTCGTCTTTTTTACCTTCCAGAGCTTTTTTCATTCCTGCAAGGATACCGGGTGTATTCACGGTCGCCAGCACGATGCAGCTGTCGTTCATTTTTGAGCCGGTCTTGAATGTTGCTCCGGACATCTTTTTCAGATAGGTCTGCAATTCCTCTGCGGCGGTTTTCTCGCCCGGTTTCGCCGCCATGTCCAGATAAATAGTCCCCGCAGCCTTGCCGTTTTTTACGATAAATACGCCCGCGGACAGTATTCCACAAAACAAGAGACCCGACAGAAAAAGCAAAAATTTGGTTGACATAAAACGATCTCCTTATCGGTTATGGTTTGCTGCAATTGTAAAAACGATTCCATGCTGTTGGTTTGTGTGGTGGATTCGTTCGTCTATAATGATCCCCGATCCCGAGAGTGCCATACGGATTGGCAGGGTTATAGATTTTCATGATTTCCATATGGCCGTCCGCATGAAGAATATTTGTTCTCCGATCATGGCGGAAAGCATCCGGGCGGCCGCTGAGTGTGTCTGATCCGTATGAATATGTGATTTGGTGTCCTGTTTCATCCGCAGTACTCGTTCGGGAATCCATGATTACATACTGACTGGACGGTTGAACACAATGTGACAGTTTTTCCAGGCTATGACCATTTCCTAATTTATCACGGTTCAGAATATAATAGTTGTAGCCGTAATCCGAGTACATCCCTTCGAGTTTGTTGAATTTTTTCATTCCTTTCGCAAAAGACATTTTTGAACTGGGACAAAAAAACACGGAATAATTAACCAGTTTCATGCTTTTTATATTGTAGTGACCCCATGCCGTGCTGGGTACATCGGCAAAACCGAACATCCAAGACTGACCTGCTATAGTGTTTGGCCAAAAATAATCATTATACGAGTTAAGGTAGTTTATCATTGCCTGTCCTATTTGCTTCTGGTTGTTGACGCAGGCAATTGATCTTGCTGTTGCCCGCGCCTTGTTCAAAGCCGGCAGGAGCATTCCCGCGAGAATCGCTATGATGGCAATCACGATGAGGAGCTCTATCAGCGTAAAACGGCAAAGCGTTTTACGCTTCAGGTATGAGAGAT
>SUWI01000136.1 GCA_015061565.1 Lentisphaerota bacterium | reverse complement strand
TCGCCGTCTCGTCGAAGTGGTCGAAATGCAGGTGGGTGGCGATGACCGCGTCCACTTTCAAGATCTCCGGGATCGGCAGGGGCAGTTCATGGACGGGGCAGCGCAGCTCCGGATTGGTCGAGCCCGGAATGGGCGGACAGGTGTCCTTGGGGGCGAGCCACGGATCAATGAGAAATTTTACGTTTCCAAAGGTCACGATGGAAGTCGCGCTTCTGATCTGTTGAAATTGCATGTTACATTCTCCTTGTCAATTGATGTTATTATGAAAACAGCAGGTCATTTCCGGTGTTCTCCAATTGGTTCGTTCTGCTCCCGTCCGATTGCTTTCAGCAGGGCAGACGGCATCCGTCGCGGACCGCGAACCGCGTTTACTCCATACTTTCCCAATGCTTTCAATTGAAATTTCTCCGGCGGGAAGCGGCGTTTCAGTTGGATTTTCATTACATGATCCATCCGGACGTTTTTATCCTGATATTCATAGGGAATATCCGTTTCCAGCACCCGGCACTGATAGGAGATCGCGGATATCGGCGCGGCAACGTAGAGATACACGGTGTCTCCCGCGCGGATGGCGGTGCTCTGCTTCCAGAAAATGGTCTTGTCCTTTTTGAATGCGGCTTCAAGATCGAAGTATTTCGGATTGGCCGGGACCAGCCATGCGGACGGACCGGACTTTATCTCACCGGAGAGAAGCGTTCGCGCCGCTTCCAGTTCGGAGAGAATTTCATCATCCGCCACGCAGTCATCCAACAAGATCGTCACCCATGCGGCACGGTTCATGTGGTAAGCGGGGAGAAAGCCTTTTCTGCCGAGCAGGAGCGGGACCCGTTTTTCTCCGACCCGCACGACCAGAACGTCGCGGCAGGTCCCGGGACAGCCGATGTGTTTGCCGTCGATATTCATGGTCAGGGCATACCATTTGCGGCTGTCCATTCTGCGCAAAACCACATGCCCCAGGTATTTGCCGTTCCACGGGTCATCCTGTGTGTCTCCGTAACGTTTCCGCAGAATCGCGGCCAGCCGCTCTGCCTGATCACTGGTGAAAAGACGCTTCACAAAACATTTGTCCCGGACTTCGGTCAGCCATGCACTGCATGCCGCCCTTACATGTTCGACAAAGTCGCCGGTCGCGCTGTCGACATGGATCAGCGCATATTCCTCGCCGCTCGAATCACAAAGCACAAGATGCAGTTGTCCCCGCGGAGAAATTCTCAACACCGCGTCAAAGTGTCCGAAAAGAATCTCTCCGTGCCGCACCCAGTCCCCGTCTTCGCGGACAAAGCCTGCGGCGGCAAGCGCGTTCAAATCGGGAAAATATCCCCCGAAGATATCATCCATAAAGCTCATTTCCGGTGTCCTCCGATCTGTTCGTTCCGTTCCTTGCCGGTCGCGCCCTCCACGAAGTTCGTGCCCTTCAGGATGGCGTTCTTCCCCATCCGGTTCTTGATGCCGATGATCGCCTGCTGCAGACGCTTCTGGGAATCCACTTTTTCATTCATTGTGGCATGATTTTTCCATGAATAGCATTCTTTTATCATTCTTGCCCGGTTGCTTTTATTATTCTCTTGCAGTAAATTTTCATATGTTTTTTTCGAGGGTTACAACAGAAAAAAATGAAAAGTCTGTTTTTTCAGGAAATAAAATTTTTGCTTCCGGTCAAGCTATCCCCGCCGCAAGCGACGGGGTATTACGTTCGACCTCACACGGTTCGCTGTGCGAACCGGACGCAAAAATCAACAAGAGGAACGATGCAAGCATCGGGGTATTGAACCCGGAAATGAATAAATACATACCGGAAAATAATCCGGCTGTAACCGCACAGGGAAATAAGACCATGAAAGATTTGACATTGACTTCAGGACTGTTGGGCAATCTTCCCCCCTCAGAGACTTTGGGCAGTCTGGTTAAAAGCATCGAACTCCAGAAACAGGGGATCGAGGTTTTCCCTCTCTCGGTGGGGGAACCCGATTTTGACACACCACAAGCCGTCAAGGAGGCTTGTGCCGAAGCGCTGTTCAGGGGGGAAACAAAGTACACCATTCCCGCCGGGGTCGGGGAATTGCGTGAAGCCTGTGCAGCCAAATTCTGTGCCTGCGGTATCGATGCGAATGCAGCGCAGATCATTGTGACACCCGGCGGCAAATTTGCTTGCGCTGCCGCCATCACCGCCCTGTGCGGTCCCGGGGATGAAGTGATTTTACCCGTTCCTTATTGGGTGAGCCATCTGCATATGATCCGTGCTTCCGGGGCAAAGCCGGTTTTTGTACAGACTTTTCCGGAAAACAATTTCGAACTCACGGAAGAGGATCTGGTACGTTATGTCACGCCTCAAACCCGGCTGGTTGTCCTCTGTTCGCCTTCCAATCCCACCGGGGCGGTATACAGCCAAAAGGCCCTTGAAACCATTGCCGATTACGCTCTGAAAAATAATTTCATGATTCTTTCCGACGAGGTTTATGAACGGCTGGCCTATGACCCGGACCATCCGCATATCAGCATTGCTTCCCTGGACCGTACGGTCAACGAACACACTGTCACGGTCAACTCCTTCAGCAAGAGTTACGCTATGACCGGTTGGAGAGTCGGCTATCTGACCGCACCAGCATGGCTGTCGGTCAAAATCGATGCCCTCCAGACGCATTTCGTCGCCAATGTCACCACATTCGCCCAGTTCGGTGCTCTGAAAGCCCTTCAGGGCGAATGCGAGAAGGAATGCGGGCAAATGAAGGCGGCTTTTGCGCGTCGGCGGGAGCTATTCTGTTCTCTGCTTGCAGACATCCCCGGCATCCGTTTCGTTCGACCTTCGGGAGCCTTTTATGTATTCGTCGATATTTCGTCCTTTGGCATGGACAGCATGACATTCTGCAATAAACTTATGGATGAGGTCCATATCGCCGCTGCACCGGGCTGCGGCTTTGGAACCGAAGGTTTCATTCGCTTCTCTTACGCCTGTTCCGAAAATGTAATCAGCAAGGCATTGGCCCGTTTCGCGGAGTTCTGCGCAAAAGCGAAGTGAAAGGAGTTTTTTTCATGGGATACACCCGTAAATATGCAGGAAATTCAAAACAGGGTGTTGAAAAAATGAACCAAATATGTTAAAGTATTTACCAATAGGAAATCCTTTATCAGAATAATTACTGCTCTTTTGATCAAACGGGATGAATCCTGACTTTCTCAAGACAGGGTCATCGGAAGTTAACGGCAATGATTCGGAGAATTTACAGAAAATTGGTTATGTAATCCCGCTGTGCACAAATCATGCTTATGACTTTCTGAAACTACGGGAGGGTATCGTGTAATGAATGCTTTTTCATCCGGCAATTTGCCGAAATTACTTTTTGCAAGACGGGTCTGCTACTCCCCATGCTATTCCCGGAACTGGCATGCTATTCAGGAGCATCAAATTTTCCACATCCTCCGGGGAAGCATGACCTTGGAATTAGCTTCGGGGATGTGCTACAAAGCTCAGGCAGGCGATACGCTGTTTCTGCCAGCCCGGGTACGACATCGGGATAGATTTGCCGGTTCCACGGGACCGGAATTACTCCATCTGCGCTTTTTCTGGCAAGGGCCGGAAATTTTCTTCGCCGCGCCGCCAGATTTCATCCGGCGCTTCCCTGCGTCGATCAGAACAGACATTGCCTCCCAGTTTCATCTGCTCCATTTGCCTCGAAACAGGATGGACGGCGGCTTCGATTCCTCCTTGCAGCGTGAGCGCATCACCATGCAACTGGGCGTGATCCTCATGATCTGCGTGGAAAATCTCTTTCCTGCTCCGGTGTGTTTTCACAACCGGAGCGAAATGCAGTTCAGTGAAGCACTCCGCTTCATGGACGACCAGTTGGAGTGCAAACTCACTCTCGAAAGTGTGGCCAGCCATCTTCACGTAAGTCCACGGACTCTGGCTCGGTCCTTCCGTCTCAACGGTGGAATTCCCTTTCACCGCTGTCTGCTCTTCCGACGTCTGGAGCGGGCGCGGGTCCTGCTGGAGGAAGGGGTCCTCTCTCTTGCGGAAATCGCCCTCACTACCGGTTTCAGCGATGCGGGGCACTTCGGAAAGGTCTTCAAAAAACACTTCGGTGTCACCCCGGGAAAATTCTGCTGAAAATCCACTTTTTCAATCATTAAGACATGATTTTCCCATAAATGACTTTTTTTTGCTATTTCCGTTCGGTTGCACTTGTTTTTTTATGTGTTATATTGTTCCTTGATGCTGTAAAGGAAGTATTGCAGGAGGAAAACTATGAGAAAAAATCTTTGGCAAATCGTATTGTTGCTACTTACTTTCACCGTATCCGGAAACGATAACAGTTCGGCGGTTTGGAACAGCGGAAATAATTTTCCGGGCTGGAAACACTTCAGCAATGCCACCGGTATCGTCGCCAATGGAGTGATAACTATGACCGACATCCGTTTTGATTGCCGGATGTCCAACTACAAAATCAATTTCGACCCGAAAAATTACGATACATTCACCTACACCTACCGGGCATTTGACGGAGCGGGCAAACGGGGCGGCGAGTTGTACTTTTCACACATCGGGGAAAAATTTTCCGATAAACGTTCATGGTCTCTGCCGCCGATGGTTGCAGATGGTCAGTGGCACACGGTTTCGGTCACACCGGATGATTTCACCGCTTTCCGCACCGGCGGGATGATCACCTCTCTGCGTTTTGACCCAACCAATTCCGCAGGAGGAAAAATCGAAATAAAAGAGCTCAAATTTGAGAAACGCTTCACTCCTCCGGCAAAAATCATTTGGGATAAAAACAACTTCGCTTTGTGGACATACTCTTACAATACCAAAAAAGAGGTCGTTGACGGTATATTGACTCTGACTGATATCAAAAAAGATTGCAATATTGGAATAAAAAAATTGAAAATCGATCCGGAGTTGTACAATACATTTACCTTCACCTATCGTGCAGAAGGTACCGGGAAAGGTGGTGGACAGCTCTACTTTGCTCATGCCAAACAGTTTTATTCCGATGACCGTTCCTGCCGGATCGCTCCGCTGACGGCTGACGGCCAGTGGCACACGGTTTCCGTTTCCCCCAAAGATATGAAGTTGTGGCTGACCGGAGGAAATATTATCCAGTTGCGGTTTGACCCGACTGATTCGCCGGGAGGAAAAATTGAGATAAAAGAGATGATTCTGGAGAAGCGTGACCCTGACGCCCTAAAAAAAAACGCCTTTGAATTGACCGCAGCGAAACTGGATGCTCCGCAATGGCCCAGGCTGAAATCGGAAATCTGGCCTGACGGCAGTAAAAATATTCAGGCCGGCAGACACTATTTTCAGGGAAAAATGATCAAATCCCCGGAAGATAAAGTCCGGAACAGCAAGCATCACGAATTTTTTCTGCGCCGGGAATTTGAATTGAAAGAAAAACCGGTTCACGGTTATCTGCAGTTCACTGCTGATGATTGCGCGCAGGCATTTGTCAATGGTCACTCTGCCGGATTTTCCAATGACTGGCGCAGCTGTCAGGTCTACAATGTCAGCGATTTCCTGCGGGCGGGAAAAAATGTATTGGGTATACATTACTTCAATACGGACACTTATGGCGGAGTAATCGCTGAACTCTACGTCCAGTATGCTGACGGCAGCAGTGAGAGAATAAATTCCGATGAGAACTTCAAGAGCAATATCAAAGAAGCATCCGGCTGGGATAAAGCCGGATTCGATGATTCATCCTGGGCCGGTATCCTGCATTGCGCTCCTCCGCCGGCAGCTCCCTGGGGAGTCCGGTTGCCGTACCGTTACTTCAGCAATATGCAGCAGGTGAAAAATATATCACTTGTGCCGAAAAAAGTCACAGCAGGGGAAATTGTCCGTTTTCAAATCACCTGCAAAGGCAAAATCCCTGATGGGCCGGTCACGATATCTGTAGTGCTGAAAAAAAATCTGATATGGCGGGATGAAATAACTGTTGACAAATCCAATTTCGTTCCCGGTGAAAACGGCCTCTGGACGCTGAATTTCAACTATCGGGTGCCGCTTTATTTCAATGACAAATATACTGTTTCTCTGGAATCGGATATCTTTTCGGCAAATTCCGGCAGCTCCGGAGAGATGACTCTGGACATCAAACGCATTGACCGGGACCCGAAATTTGCAAAGAAAAACACTTTTCAGGTGGTCAGAGCCGCTTCCGGCAATCCGGTATTCCAGCTCAACGGCAAGCCGTTTTTTGCCGCCTGGGTCAATCCTCCGGCAAAATATCAGTCAAACGTCCTGATCCCGGCCAATGTGGCAAGCGTGATTTTTGACGTCAAACACTGGTGGGGCGAAGGTGACACGATCCTCACCGATGTTCTGGACCATGAAGCGCAGCGGGTGGCCAAACACTTTCCCGATGCCTACTTTATGTGGACATTGGTTTGCCGATTCCCGGCAGACTGGCGCAGCAGCAATCCCGGTGAAATGTGTCAGGATGAAAACGGTCTGCCCAATGCCGACAGATATTCTCTGGCTTCTCTCAAAGCGCGGCAGGATTTTGGAAAACAGATGTTGAAAGCCATCGAATATCTGGAAAACTCTCCTTATGCCAACCGCATCATCGGTTACCGTATTGCCGGAGGATATTCTGTGGAATGGCTCGGCTGGGAATCGGCCAGCGGCAAAGCTCTGGACTTCTCTCCGGCAGGTAAAAAAGCATTTGCCGCTTTTGCCGCAGAGAAATATCCGCAATTGGATAATTTTGCTGTTCCTTCCGGTGCGGAACGGAACAGCCTGGACGGAAAATCTCTGTTATGGGATCAGAAAAAACATCTTAAAGCGATTGCTTACAACGATTTTTCCTCTGATACGACTGCCGGTTTCATGCTTTATCTGGCCAAAAAAGCCAAAGAATTGGTGGGCAAAGACAAAGTCATCGGCACCTATTATGGTTATGTTTCCACACTTCACCATACCGGTCGGAGCCAGTACCGCAGTCATTACGCGCTGAAAAAAGTTCTTGATTCCGGAGCGGTTGATTACATCATGTCTCCCAACAGTTATCCTTTGCGCAATATGGGGGAAATCTGCGGCGAAATGAAACCGTTTGCTTCTCTGTTGAAAAACAATATCATTCCGGTTTGCGAAGATGATACCAGAACCCACAACAGTTATGATGTCAAAGGCAGTCAGAGGCAAACCATCACAGAAAAACAGACTATCGCCCAGGAACTGCGCAATATGGCGATCGCCATCTGTCGCAATTCACCGAATTACTATTATCCTCTGATTCATGGAACAGAGATATCTTTTCCGGCGATGGCCGGGCTCATCAATAATCTGAAAATCACCGGACAGCATATTCTGGATAACGACACCGCCCGTAATGCTCAAATCGCACTGGTTGTCAGTGAAGAATCCATCAAAGCCATGCCGCCGGTCGTCCAGATGGCGCGGAGCGGGATCATCGACCAATTTTACAAAGGTGATGGAAGTGTCAGTCAGAGGCAGCGAATCCGTCCGGTGCTGACCTATGAAAGTTTCATCGGCAATCAGGGAAGATTCAATCGTTCCGGAGCTCCGGTGGATCAGCTGCTTGCCGAAGATTTGGCTGACAATCCGGGAAATTACAAACTCTATGTCTTTATAAACTGTTTCAAATACGATGACAAATTTCTTGCCGCAGTGAAAAAACTTCAACAGCGCGATTGTGTACTGCTCTGGCTCTATGCTCCGGGATATATCAAAGGAGTAAACAGCAGTACCGCCAATATGAAAGCTCTTACCGGCATGGACTTTGTCCGGATCGACAACGGCATACCGGCAGCGGTGCTCCGCAATGACGGTTCCATCCTCGGAACTCCGGCGGCCAATGTCACCCCGATGTTTGCCGTAAATACTCCGGGAGTCGAAATACTGGGCAAATACAACAACGGTCAAACCGGATTGGCAGCAGTCAAAACCGGCAAAGCTCTTTCCATCTTTTCCGGAGTATGGCAGCTGGATATGAAGTTTATCAGCGACATTCTGAACCGGGCGGGGGTATTCCGTTACAGTCAGACTTCCGACCCCTTTGAAGCGAATGATTCACTGGTGATGCTCCATGCCCGTTATCCTGGGAAGAAGGTCATCACACTGCCGCGCAAAACGGACGTACTGAATATCATTTCCGGAGAAATGCTGCGGAATACTGACCGGATTGAATTCAATACCGGATTGCATGAAACAAGCTGTTTTTACTACGGAGATGATGCAGAAAAATTGCAGGATAAGCTGAAAAAACAGAGGTAAACTGACATAAAATAATGAAATCATAGAGAATCGTTTCAAAAACCCATTAACCAAAAGGAGGAACTGCAAATGAAACATTCACTTTCCAGAAAAGTGAAGTCTTTGGGCTTCACGCTCGTAGAACTGCTCGTGGTGATCGCGATCATCGCGATCCTGGCGGGGATATTGCTGCCGGCGCTGAACAAGGCCAGGGAATCCGCGCGCGGGATCTCCTGCATCAACAATCTGAAGCAATTCGGAATGGCTTTTAACGGTTACACCAGCGACAATAATAATTATTATCCGAATTATACCTGGATAAACGGCGCGGTCAAATATTCCAATGGAGAGATTCGTAAGGGTTGGAATGATGCAATTCTGGCAACAAAAAGCATAAGTCTGAAAAATTTTGTCTGTCCCACCATGCCGTTCAATACTGACTATCCACCGTATAAGAGCAATTCAGCACCGACTGGCAACAGTCACTATGGTTATAATCAATTTTTTGTCGGAAGTAAAGCCAGAGGAGATACCAGTGGCTCACTCAGACAATCAGAAGTACGTTTTGCCAGTATGCTCTATATTCTGATGGATAGTTTTGATGCAAATAAAGATTATCCCATCAGGCAGGTCGGCAGTTACACCGTCTGGAGTTACCATGTCGCAGCAGGTGCTGGTGGTGGTGAAGGACGAGGACAACCTCACTCACGGCACAGCAACCGTGTAAATATCCTCTTCGGCGACAGCCATGTGGAACCCAAACAAGCTTCGTTGGATAATCCTCATTTGCAATTGTTTACCACCGATGCAGCAAAACCTAAAAATTCAATGGCTGCCCGATATTGGGCAGGTGGAAGATATGACTGATAAAATTACTTTCAAAAATAACTGAAAAGGGGAAAGTTCAACTTAATGAGAGGATTAAAAATATGAAAAATAACATCTATTTCCACGCTTCATATGAGGCAAAATTATTTTATTGCGACAGTGATAAGGAAATTGAAAACTGTACCATCAGCACTGCTTCTGGAGAGGTGATCTCTCCGCGTCTGCTGGGTAAAGAAACGCTTGAAAACGGCATTATCCGGCATACGTTTGATGGCAGAGATCTGGAATACTGGTCTCCTCGGAATCCGGTTCTTTACACTTTCAAAGCCACAGGATTCGAACCGGAAATATTTGGTCTCAATGAACTGAAAACTATCGGCAATACCTCTGTTTTTCTCAACGGCAGACCGCTCATTTTCCGGGGATATATCCGCGGCATCGTGGCGCACGATCATCCGAATCTGTCCGGCAAAAGCGATTATGAAAGTTATCGCTATCATATCAGCCAGGCAAAAAAATACGGCTTCAACCTGGTACGGTTCCACAGCACCGTTCCCTCAGAAGATTTTGTCCGTGCCGCTGATGAACTCGGTCTGTTCATCCACATGGAAATCGGTTTTGCCTATGAATACGACAATCAGGGAAAAAAGAAAAATATCACTCTCAACAACAGCAGCTGGCGCGAAACGATCCTCAAATACCGCAACCATCCTTCCGTGGCGATTTTCTGCATCGGTAACGAAATGCACAATTCCGGACACCAGCCGTTAGTCCGGAAACTTTATGAGGAGGGAAAATCGCTTGCTCCGACAAAATTGATCCTTGACAATTCCGGTTGGGGCGAATTTGACCGTTCCAGCGCAGATATTTTCTCTCAGCACATCGCATACTATTTCCCCTACAAGGTCCATCGGAATATGTTCATTTCCGATGAATGCTGGCATATGAACGGTTCGGCAAAAGATATACCCATGACGGAAGAGAACAGTTCCACGGCGATCCGCCGTTATGCCAATCCCGCAAAACCGACGCTGGCGCACGAGGCGATTCATTATATCGAACTTCCGGATTATGAGGCTCTCAAACAAAAATATGAATCGTTTGTTCAAAAGGTCGGCAGCACATATCTCGAAGAACATGGGATCAAGAAACCCCGCTATATGGAAGGATTCAGTGAATTAGTCCGGACCAAGGGGATCGCGGACAGACTGCCGGAATACCGTTCCGCTTCCGAGCATTTCAAAAAATTCGGCATCAAAACCTATATCGAGCGGCTCCGTCTCTCCCGATTGGCTGGTTTTGAAATGCTGCAGTTTGCAGACTGTTTCAAATACGAAAACAAGAACGGCATCGTGGATTGTTTTGATGATGACAAATATATTGATGCGGAATGGATGCGTCAATTCAACAGTGACACCGTGCTGTTGACCGATATGCCGGAAGAATGCTTTTTTGATGAAGAAAAAATCAAATTCCCGATTTACATTTCCAATTTTTCCGGAGAAGAAAACATTTTCGGAAAGCTGAAAGTTTCCATTGAAAGCGTTTCCGGGAAAACGGAACTTTACAACCGGGATAACATTTTCATTGTTTCCGGAGTGCAGAAACTTATTGATATTGAGACCATTCTTCCCAAACTCACGCAGCCGGAAGAATACACCGTTTCGGCTGAATTTTCCGCTCCTGAAATCAACTGCCGCAACAGTTGGAAAATCTGGCGGTATCCAACGGAAAATGTTATAAATGTCAATTTGGATCTGAAACTTGAAAACAAAAAATTTTCCGATTGGATCTCAAACAGAATTGCCGACAATGCCGCTACGGGCAATATTGTATTGCGCGACCGTCTTTGCAGAGAGTTGTTTGCGGATCTCGACGAGGGAAAAACTGTGGTGCTGTTCTATCACAGGGATAATCCCGGACAGAATTATTACTGGCCGGGTGCGCTTGAACGTTTCAAACCCTGCATCTGGGATCGCGGCAGCAATCTGGGGGGAATCATCAGGAACGTAATTTTGCAGAAAGCCGTCGGATGCGGCAAATATTTTGATGCACCGATGTATGATCTGATCGAAGCCGGATATAAATTGAACCTGGACCATTTCCCCGGCAAAATGACGGAACTGATTTCCGGTGTAGATAAACCTGTCCGCGATCGTATGAAGGGTCTGATTCATGGAATTAAAGAATATCTTCCGGATGATACCTTGCGCAATTTCTGCCACTGCGGTGTAATCAATGTCGGGAAAGGAAAACTTATTGTCTGTACCTTCAATACGGAATCTGCCGAAAAACCGGCAGCAGCAAGTTTCTTCACCTGTTTGCTCAACAATGCAGCATCATTCGGGACAGAAGAATTTATCGAAGTTGAGGATTTGCAAAATTATCTTGCAAATGCGCCGTTGGTTGCTGAAGATGTGATGAACCATTTCTGGGAGATCGACAACAAGCCGGTGGAAGACACTCTCTTCTGGGAAGAAACCGGAATTGATTTAAGCAAATATAAATAAAGTAAGAAAATCAAGTTGCCGACATAGGAGAAATTCCTTTTCACGGCCTCTATTGTAACGGGAAAATTCGGGAGATTTTAACGCGAAACTAAATCGCCGACTCTTTCCGTTGGCAATATCGCCTCCACCCCTCATTAGCCACGACAGCCCCCTAAAAACGCAAACTGCGGCCGGAATCATACCACCTTTGCCATCATTCGAAACCGAACAGTTTCTTCTGATCCTCCCAGCGCTCCGGCCGAGAAGTGACGAAAAATGTGACGGGAGATTGACGGAAAGCGGGCCTTGATTTGACGAGGGACCGGAAATGGGTCGGATGAGGTCGAATCAGCCTCAAACTCAATGGTTCCCCCCTCAAAATGGAATTTGGATGGGCGCGCGGAAGGACTCGATTTGTTAAAGAGACTTGCTTGCCGCTGACAGAAAGCCGCCCGGCCGCCCCTGGGCGAGCCCCGAATTACGACCGCCCATTGCCCATAAGACGCGACAGCGGGGCTGTTACGCGCCTTTCCGGGCGATTACGAAAGGCAGTAGAACTGCCGGAGCATTGTCAAAATCTCCCCAGCATTTTCCACAAGGGGATTTTCGGCAATTCGTGCCAAGGCTTCCGTGGTGATGGATGCGACTTTGTCCGGTAATGGGAACGTCCCGTCCGGCAAAGCATCGGCAAGCAGGAAAATATCCCGGTGGTGTTTCTCAATATTGAGAAGGTCTTTCTGCGATGGATTATCCTTTTGGGACAGTTCCAGAAAGGCAAGACATTTCAGAGGGATCAGACCTTCCAGACGCATGGTGGAGATCCCGTGGAAAACAACGGCGTTGTCGAGAATGAAACGATAAAAGTCCGTCTCGAACAGAATGGCTGAAAGACTGGACCGGGCATCCCCCGCATCCAGCGGCGCGAAGTCCCATTTCCAGGCATCAAACGGTTTGACGGTCGCGAGTTCCAGTTTCGACGGGAATGCATCGTTTTTCGGGGCTATGAAGCGAAAGAAGGTCGGCTTGTCATTGCTCTTCCGGTGCTGAACGGAATATCCGCCATCCCGGATGAATTGCTTCAGTGTTGCGCCGAAGCCCTGCGCTAAATTTTCAGACACGATGACGATGTCAAAATCGTCCGTGGGGCGAAAATCCAGCCGAAGGGAATCCAAGGCAAGCTCGCAGGCGACTCCGCCGATGACGACGTAATCCCTGGAAAAGTTCTGGAAATACTCGCGGAATGTCTCAAGACCGGTCACCATTTGCGCTGTTCCTCCAAGTTGAGCAAAGCGATTTTTATTCTGGCGTCGTTTGTATTGTTGAATGATAATTCAAGCGAAAACAGATCGACCTCACCATCCCATGATGGCAAAGTGTAGCTCCAGACTTGAATGTCGGCACAGCCGGTTTCCTTTGCAAAGGCGGTTCGGATCTTCCCTTTATCCAAAAGGACGGAAACATCATTTTGATGGAGCGCGTAGCATTTTCTCGTCACGGAGAGATCGCTGTAACGTGCCAGAACGAATTCTCCGGCATACGGGAATCCTGCCAGTGCGGAATCATCTTCCACGGAAATCGTCTTCTTGACGGGATTTCTCAAAAAAGGCTTTGATTTTTCCCATAAAGACTTCCGGTCGGTCGGGAAGGCAAGCTGCTTTCGATATCCGTCGAATGTTACCTTGCAAATCCCCAGATCATTGAGCTGGTTGGCCGCCCGGAGGGTTCCCATTGCTGTGTATCCCAAGACTGCGGATGCCTGATTGACCGTTAATCCGTCAAGATTTCCGGTCAGAATTTGCTGTATGATGAGCGCTTGGGCCGCTGGCCGAAGCCGTTTGTCTTTCTGCGGAGCAGTTTGCGGTATGCGTTCCGAAAAATCCAGTCCCAGGGACGGGATGAACATTTGAGAATCCGGAACAATGAACGCCATTTTCTGCCGGACCAGCTCCAATCTTTCCCGTTTGCTCATGGCGGAGAAAACCAACACGGGCATCAGCCCGGAATTCTGAATGAAAGTGAAGGTGCTTATGATTTCCTGAAACTTATGCTGCGAAAGGCTTTGCTTTTGGGACAGCAGAAGACACAGCTCCCGGTCGAGAGCAGTGATCTTGTAAAGGGTAAACTGCTTCCTGATGAAAAAAGGAACCCCCGGAATCTCAGCAGGAACGGCAGCGGCCTCAATTCCGAGGTCGCTGAACAGGTAATCCTGAATATGTTTCAGTTCCATGAGAATCTCCATCTTTTAACCGACTTTCTTTAATTTAACCCATATACGGTTAAATGTCAAATCAAGTTCGACAGAAAAAGCCATTTTTATCAAAGAAAGGAAACAATATGAAAGTCAAAAACATGAGGATCACGGACATCCGT
Source organism: Lentisphaerota bacterium (assembly GCA_015061565.1). GTDB lineage: Bacteria > Verrucomicrobiota > Lentisphaeria > Victivallales > UBA1829 > SIG94. The sequence continues at coordinate 511 of SUWI01000136.1, read as the reverse complement.
CCGTATGAGAAGAACCCGCGCCATAACGAGGGCGCGGTCGAGGCTGTAGCCCGGTCGATCAAGGAATTCGGCTGGCAGCAGCCCATCGTGGTGGATAAGGACATGGTCGTCATCGTCGGGCATACAAGACTTTTCGCCGCAAAGCAGCTCGGTCTGACCGAGGTCCCGGTGGTCGTGGCCGATCACCTCACGCCGGAACAGGTCCAGGCATACCGCATCGCGGACAACAAGACCGGCGAGCTCTCCGAGTGGGACTTTTCCCTGCTTTCGCTGGAACTGAAAGACCTGCAGGATGCCAATATGGACCTGAATACTCTCGGCTTTGAGGGTAGCGAGCTCGAAGAAATCCTGGCAGGCAACACGGAAAACACAGTCTCCGAGGGAGAGACTGACCTGGAGGCGGTCCCGGAGGTCCCCGAAACTGCCGTGAGCAAGCCCGGCGAGATCTATCAGATGGGAAAGCACCTGCTGATGTGCGGGGATTCCACCAGCGAGGCGGACGTGAACCGTC